>CAMVEM010000016.1 GCA_947166515.1 uncultured Clostridia bacterium
CCTCCTACGGTTTCTATTATACCATAGGAGGTCTTTTTTGTCACTGTACGTTTTTTATGGTTCGGTTCAATTTCTGTCAGGACGCTTTTCATTTTGGGCTCTGCCCTAAGATCCGCGAAATCTCGTTCACTCGTCAAAATATCCGAAAATTCCGTTGAAATACGCGTATGTCAGTGGTGCTTCCTCTTTCATTCTGTCGTGAGCAAGAAGATAGAAGGCTCCGCCCTGCGCAAAAAATTCCGACGGGTACATCTCATCATAGCCCGCAGCAACATATATGTTGTTCCACTCTCTGTCGTAGGCTTCGCGGAATTCCTCCGAGTTTGACGAAAGTCCGCCTTTTACATTGTCATACGCATGAAACAGTTCGTGGAACATCACTTCCATACCGAACATTTCAGTGGAAATATAGATAGTCTTTCCCTGCGTAAGACCAAGCGCAGAACCCACGCCCTTGTCATTCTGAGGAATGGTCAGATCGCTTCCCGTGAAATACAGGCGCTCGCAGCACTCCACTAACTCATCCGGCGCGCATGAAAGCATATAAAGATAGTTCGACATATTGGCCTCATAGACCTCGCCGACTGTGTATATCTCTATTCCCTTATATTCGCCGTATAAAGTGCGGCTCGCCATGAACCGCATCTCATAATTGCTTATCATGTGCCCGAAAAATATGCCTATCGAAGCCGATATTATTATCATAACGGCATAACGCAGAACTTTTTTCAGTACACTTCGTGTCTCGTATGTCATTTATCCGCCTATCGCATTAAAATAAAGTGCCGCAAATACCCCGGTGGACACAGATAACAGCCCTATGACCACCGCGCAGAGAATAAACGCTCCCACACCGAAAAAGCCGTTATGCTCCGGTTCTTCGGCCCCCGTCGCAGGCCGATCGCCCGCGCTCGCTGCGGGGAGCTTTTCTTCGTTTATACTCATCATATCAGGTACGCTCTGCTGAGTAAACCCGCCGGGAACGTCAGCCATGCCTACTCCCGCGTTCTCACGGGCAACAGCTTCCTCCGGCGGCAGTATCGTCTCTGCGCGCGCTCCGCACATCGTACAGAACAGCGAGTCGGGTTCTATCGGATTTCCGCAATTTCTGCAAATCATATAAGTGCTTTTTCCTTTCGTTCGCTTGTTTTATCGGTCCCGGCAGAGTTCTCCGGAACCGTCATTTTTCTGAAATATTCATAAAGATACTGTTGGGCAATGCCCCTGTATCCTTCCAAACATTCGGGAAGCCCGTCGGCGTAATATTCGGCGGTTATCCGTTTTATCCAGACGTCCGACGGGAAGGCGTCGATCTTGTGATATGCGAACAGAAGCACGCAGTCCGCGACCTTGTCACCCACGCCTGTTATTTTTTTCAGATATTCCCTGCCGTCGTCCAGGCTCATATCGTTTATGATTTCAAGATCGACGATCCCGCTGCTTACCTTTTGCGCCGCGTCAAGTATGTATCTCACCCGGAATCCCGCTCTCAGCGGTGAAAGATCATCCGGCGAAAGCGCCGCGATCCTTTCCGCAGTCGGAAATGTCCGGAAAACCCCGTACTTCCCGCTTATCTCGTCTCCGAAGCAGTCGCACAGCCGCGAAATTATGCCCTTTATGCGCGGGATATTGTTGTTCTGCGAGATTATGAAGCTTATAAGCGTTTCGAACGGCTCCTGGCGCAGTATCCTTATGCCGCGGTTCTCTTCCGCCGCCGCTTTAAGCGTATTATCTGCGGAAAACCGCTCTATAATGCGTCCGTAATCGGTCTGCGAATCGAAATAATCCAGCCAGTAGTCATTCTCGCTCTTGTCGCGAGTTTCTAAAATTACCCCGTCTTCGCACTGTCTGATATGCAGGATATGTCTCCCGGATATACCGTTGTATGAGCCGTCATCCTGCCTTTTCCAGCGGAAGCACTGTCCGCTCTCAAGCGTCTGTTCAAGATCGAGATGCCTTGTTTTCCAGTGAAATTCCATTCAGCCCACTCTTTCCGGACAAAAATACCCTCTGCGCTTTCATTTTTCCGGCGCAGAGGGTGTGTTTTCTTTTATTCACCTATTGTGATCGTATCGGGGAAGATGTTGCGGCTTTCTTCCTTGTTGAGGAACGTCGTGCTCACATAACCCTGTATGATCGCGCCGTCATTGACCGTAATGGTGGAAGCGCTTATGTCTCCGAATACGACAGCATCGCTCTTGAGCTCCGCCTTTCCGGTTATATCGAGATTGCCCTTTATCTTGCCGTTAACATTAGCATACGTTGATGTAAGATCGCCGATAAGAAGCGTATCACGCTCCATATAGGCATTTCCCTTCATCTGTATGTTGCCCTGTATCTGAGAAGTGCGCATCTGCGCATTATTGCAGGCGATATTTCCGACCACCTTACCGTTAAGGTCTATATCCTTTGTGGTCTCGATATTTCCCTTTATGTTTCCGTCAACGCTCATATTTGCGAACGAGCGGACATTTCCGTCGATAACGGTATTACGCGAAACTATCGTTATTTCGTCGTCATCAGAGCCGCTGCGGCCGTATCTCGAAGCATTGAAGATCATCTGCTGCTCATTTGCGGGGTCGGGAGCTCCCATATTCTGGCGGAAACCGCCGGAACTCTGCTGCTGATAACCGCCAATCTGCTGTCTGCCGTAGCGGTCATCTCTGCGTCCCGAACCACCGTACGACTGGGACGGAGCTGTATATCTCTGCTCCTGCTGCGATGCGGAGGAGCGTTCGTTCATTCCTGCGGATTCTCTGTCTGCTGTGTTGTTGACAGACTGAGCGGAATACGATCCACGTGAAGCGGACGACGCGGTTTCTCCGCCGAATGTCATCCCCTGCTGAGAAGACTGCTGTGGTGCTGAGCTGTCAGCGGTTTCTCCGTCAAGATTCATTACCTGCGGAGGCGGCGCAACATTCGGGGACTCCGCCTGATATGTACTGACGGAGTAGGAGTTCTGCTGCTTGTCATATTCGTTTGCGGCAGCCTCGGCTCTGCGCTGTATGTCATCGTAAGAAGGAGTTTCGTCCTTCGGCCTTATGGCGTCGAACTCGGAAGTATCGGAAGCAGCAACGGCATTTTTGATCGCATCGACCTTGCTTGCCTGCTTGGGATCTTCTTTTTCGGTGCCTGTAAGTTCTCTCAGCGCCTGCTGAAAATTATCCTTGATTCCCATTTTTCTCATGTCGGAGCTTCCGGAGAAGTCCGCTCTCCTTTCAGTTATGTGAGATCGGTTTAATTAATGATCTTATTAAACATTGTTATTTGTGGAACAGAGTTCCGGAAAGTATGCTGCTCTCTGCTCGTCAGAACTGTACCGGCTTTACATATTCCGTCAGCCTGTCGAGCTTGTATCCTCTCTTGTTGCTGAGAAGCGCCTTTATTATGTCCTCAAGCACGAGTACGGTATTGTAACCGCCGTTATAGTCGTGCATGAGCACCACGGCACGGTTTGTTTCGGCAGTCTGGTTGAGAACATTGTTATACATCTGCGTCCAGGTCGCTCCGAGAGCGTCGCTGCTGTCAACGTTCCAGTCGAAATAGATGAATCCGCGCCTTGTCATTTCCGCGATAAGATCATCTCTTATCTCGCCATTGTAGTCGTTTATGCTTCCGCCGGGGAATCTGAACAGATTGCACTTGATTCCGGTCGCCTCATATACCCGGTCATAGGCTATCTTGAAGTCGCTCAGATATTCTTCTACGCCGGCATATATCTTGTTGTACTCATGAGTAGCGGTGTGTATTCCTATCGTATGGCCTTTTTCGGCTATCTTTTTGAGCCTTGCGGCGCATTCTTCGCTTCCGTCCGGCACAACAAAGAATGTTGCCTTTATTCCATATACATCGAGATAATAGAGGATATTATCGGTATATCTTGAAGGGCCGTCATCAAAAGTCAGATAAACGAAGTCCTGATCCTGCTTGTAAACAATATTGTCAGGGATATCCGCATACAGCTCCGGGTAGAGCGTCTCATAGGACGCGCGCGCACCTTCCGTATGTGTCATCTGCGGCTCTGTGCTGTCGGCAGGGATCGATGACTCGGCAGTTGTCGGTTTGGTTGTCGGTTTAATTGTTGCAGCCGTTATCTTTTCATCGGTTTTTTCAGCCGAAGAAGGCTTTGCCGTGGCATCTATACCAGATGCAGCCTTGTACATCGTGCTGTTGTCCTCGTATGCGAGCTGCAAAAATTTCTGCTTATTGGAAAGATTGTCTTTATAGATCTGAAAGAATTCGTCCGCAGAATATTCCGCGGGATGACCGCTCAGGCGGTAAGAATCTATATCCGAACGGAGCTTTGCATTTTCCGCCTGCGCTTCATTTAGTTTTGAACCGAGAATAAAGCATATCACGCACGGTACTATTATTAGTAGTATAGTAACGCCTACTATAACGTGCTTGAAAAATTTTACACTTCCGAAATACAAGGCTTTTTCCTCCGGTCCTCATCACATATATACTTTATTATAACTTATTATCAGTCGATTGTCAATTGATTTTTTCTTCCAATATGACATTTTTGTTATTTTTTATACAATTTATATGATTTCGCCGCCTTTCGCACGGTCGTGATACTTCGTTTCCGCTTTATGGTCTGATACGTTTATGTACTGTTTTAAAGCGCTGTCCCGGTAAATCCGGGCCTCAGAAAACCGGATGTCCTTATTTTCGGCATCCGACCCCGAATTGTGCAATTTTACTATTCTTTCATTTGAGATTTTCCCCCGGAAAATACGATGACCCGATTTTTCGGGCCTTTTTTCACCATTTCCGGCACCTCCGTTTTTGCGTCCGAAAACGACGATTTCCGACCCTTTGTGTGTCAGAAACGGTCATTTTCATAAACATTTTGTCTAATATTTGCCATTTTATACAAAAATGAAATGATCTGATTTTTTCTCGCGAGAAAAATCAATTCGTGTTATTTTGCGGGTTTGCGCGCGTTGTTCATGCGACCGGCAAAATAGGCTCAGCCGTGCGGCAAAATGCCATTATTTTCGACAAAAATCCGCGTCATCGACACAAAAAGATCATCAATTCCGTGTCAGATGCCATTGTTTATTTAATGCCCGGATCTGCTTTTTTGGAAAAAATACGATCATCTTTTCAAAATGTTCACCTTTGAATTGTTCACGAACAGTTCAAAAATGAATATTTTGATTTACTAACATTGTTCAACGTCAACAATGATGTTAAATTGCCTGTTTTCAAAAATCACGTCACCCGATTTTCCGGTCACAAGACCTGCTTGTCCTCACAGCGGAAATTAGCGAAAATTACTCTGTTTTCTTGTTTAGAACGCTCTGAGGACTTTTCCGCCGTTTTTTGCCATATTTATGTGAAAATTCAGCAGAATTGATTTTTCACACAGATTTTCTTTACTGTCGGTATTTTGGGGCTGCTTATATCCGTTTTGTGAAAATCAGGGTGAGCCTTTTTATCACATTTCGGTGATATCCGAAGCCTGCTTTTGTTGACGTTCTGCACAAAAGTGAACGCTTTACTCTGCGCTCTGCTTAAGTTAGATAAAGTTGTTTCTTTTCGCCCGCAATAATGTTTGTTTCCATTTATCGCCTTGCTGCGGCGTGGCGATCTACTTCCCATCTATAGCGACGGAAAGCAACCAAAGGGCGCCAGTGTCCGTAGCTTTCGGAGCAGCTCTGATAGGATAGTTCTCTGCGAAAGTTGTGAAGAGCTCTCATGAAGTCACTTTGTTCGCCGCATCGTGCGGCGTTTTTGTGACTTCTCTATGGCATCCTGCCATACTCATACCTCCTCAGACGGACTGAGGCTTATCATGCTGTGTAGTTTTTGTAGATTTATCTGATTTGCATTTATAATCTTGATTTTACTTGTTTTTTAGGGTACCTCTAATCTTTTTAGCCGTGTTCGCGTTTATCATTGTGACAACGTACTAATTTAAAGATAATCTTTCTTCTGAATTCATAATCCGAAATCGAAAATTTTCATGTTGCCGACAAAATGTTCCACGCTAATCCCGAGTGTGGAACAATTTTGAAACCTCCCGCTCTCGGAACCTTTTTTTCCATTCCGGGATCTCACAACTTATCGTTCATCTGATCATTTCAAAATGTCCACTCACCGGTTGGGAGTAAATTATGACTCCGATTTGATCTTTTTCTGTCCCCCTGATGCCAAAATCTGAAAAAAATCTGCAAAAACACCAAAGCGCGACATATCCAAGGCAGCATATCCGCAGATCCGCTCTATAAGCGGGATAGCTCACTAAAAATCAGATCATCTGATTTTTCACACAAACATCTCTCCGGTGACGAAAAACCTCATTTTTCCCGGAAGACATACCCTCGATTTTTGCAAAACATCATCAAAAACAGACAAAATATCCCGTTTTTGACCCCAAATATCGAAATATTTGCTCCAATTATCCTCCAAAAAGTCAAAAATATCATTTTTGGATACCTGCTGTCCGCTTCTCTCCTCTGTCGGGCGGACCGGGAACAGGAAAAAACATAAAAAATCCGGAAATTTTTATAAAACAGTTGCAAAAGATATTATTATAGTGTATAATATATGCGTATTTTTATAAAAAACCCGGAGATAAGAAATGAAATTTACAGACCTGCTTTTCGTGTATGTGTTCCTCGCGGCACTGATACCGATTTATTTTATCGGGCGAAGAACAATTTACAGGAACATTGTACTTATATCATTTTCGCTATTGTTCTACGCCTGGAGCCGTCCCGAATGGCTGATACTTCTGCTCGTCAGCATCACCGGAAATTACTTCTTCGGACTGATGATTGACAAATATCGCGGCAAAGGCCTCGCAAAGCTCGGCGTTGCATTCTCGCTCATTCTGAGCCTCGGAATGCTGTTCGTGTTCAAGTACACCGACTTCTTCATAACCAACATCAATACATGGTTCGGAGCCTCGATCCCGCTGACAAAGTTTATCCTGCCGATAGGCATAAGCTTCTACACCTTCCAGATAATTTCGTACATAATGGACGTTTACTGGGGAAAAGTCAAGGTGCAGAAATCCTACTACAAGCTCCTGCTCTATATTTCATTGTTCCCGCAGCTCGTAGCCGGCCCTATCGTCCGCTACAGCGTGATAGAGAATGAGATAGATGAGCGTATCTCGACCTCTGAGGACATAAGCAACGGCATAACCCGCTTTATATACGGATTTGGCAAGAAAGTCATAATAGCGAACAATCTTTACACTATCGTTGAGAAATACTTCGGTTCTGACCTCTCGACCCTTTCTGTTGCCGGAACATGGTACGCGGTGATACTCTACGCGCTTTACGTTTATTACGATTTCTCGGGCTATTCCGACATGGCTATCGGTCTCGGACGCATATTCGGGTTCCACTTTGATGAGAACTTCCGCTATCCGTTCGTTTCAAAGAGCATAACGGAATTCTGGCAACGCTGGCATATCTCGCTCGGCTCATTTTTCAGGGACTATCTGCTTTATATCCCTATATTCGGCAAGCGCAGACAGTACGCGAGCCTGTTCCTCGTGTGGTTCTGCACCGGCTTCTGGCACGGCGCGAGCTGGAACTACATAATCTGGGGACTTTATTTCGGGATTTTCATCTTCATAGAGCGCCTTATCGGCAACAAACGGCTCAAAAAGCTCCCTGCGCCGATAATGCACATCTACACGACGATCGTATATGTCGTCGGATTCGGCATATTCTACTTTAACACCGAAAATGGCGGACTTTCCGCGCTGGGAACGTTCTTCGGAAACCTTGTCGGCGCGAACGGCAACCCACTGATCGATCTGGGAACGCAGACATCGTTCATGAACAACATTTTCCTTGTGCTTGCGGCAGTGATATTCAGCGCACCGCTTATTCCGTGGCTGCGCTCGAAGGTGCAGAAGACCGACGCCGGTGAGAATATCATAGGTGTATCTACGGTAGTCACCAACATAGCACTTCTTGTTATATCCACACTTCTGCTCGTAAATGCCACAAACCAGCCGTTCCTTTACTGGCAGTTCTGATATCATAGCACGAACCTGAAAACTTCAATGCGAAGCAAGTCGCTTTCGCTTCCTTTCGCGTACGAAAGGAAGCGGGGCCTGGGGCAGAGCCCCAGTCTCGAGCGCAGCGATGAAAAAAAGGAGAAAAATATGCGTACCTACACACTTAACGTTGCGGGAGTGACCCGCGAACTTCCTCTCTGCGAGGTGAACGACAGGCTTTGCGTAGCCGCATTCGTGATGTTCTCGGACGTTGAGCTCACCGTAGCATGCGCGTCCGCGCTGTTGAAAAAGCTGCCGGATTTCGACGTGATACTCACTGCAGAATCAAAGGGCATACCGCTCGCTTATGAAATGTCGAGACAGAGCGGAAAGAAATACTATGTCGCAAAAAGGAGCATCAAGCTCTACATGACAGACCCTATTTCCGTTGATGTCCGCTCCGGAATGTCACCGGCTCCGCAGAAGCTCTATCTTTCTCTTGAAGACGCTATCTGCATAAGAGGAAAAAAAGTGGTGATAATCGACGATATCATAAGCGCCGGGGAATCGCTGAGAGCTCTCGAAACGCTCGTTGATGAAGCCGGCGGAAATACCGCAGCGAAAGCTGCTGTTCTCGCAGAGGGCATGGCTGCTGACCGCAAGGACATCGTATTCCTCGAAAAGCTCCCGCTTTTCCCGCAGTGATGCGGCAGCGGTGGACAAATCAGTAATTTTGCCGCTCCGGCGGTTATATACAAAAACGAAAGGCAAGGTAAACAGATATGATTGAAAAAGAAGTATTCGGTATGGCGGACGGCTATAAGGTATTCCTTTTCACGCTCAAGAACAGCAAGGGAATGACCGTTAAGCTCACCAACTACAGCGGCGCGATAGTCAGCATTTTTGTCCCGGACAAGGACGGCAGCATCGACGACGTTGTTCTCGGATATGATGACCTTGAAGGCTATATCAACGGAACTTCTTCGCAGGGCGCACTCGTGGGCAGATATGCGAACCGTATCGCAAACGGAAAGTTCACACTGAACGGCAAGGAGATCGAGCTTCGCTGCAACGAGGGCACAAATTGCCTCCACGGCGGTATCATAGGCTACAACAAGAGAGTATGGACAGTCGATGCTTATGACGACAACAGCGTTACTTTCGGATATTTCAGCCCCGATCAGGAGGAGAACTTCCCCGGAAATCTGAAAGTAACCTGCAAATATACGATTACGGAAGAAAATGAGATCAAGCTTGAATATAAGGGTAAATCCGACGCTGACACTATACTGAATATGACCAATCATTCGTATTTCAATATCGGCGGCATTCACTCCGGCTCGGTACTCAGCCAGATCGTCCAGATCAACGCCGAGAGCTACACCCCCGTTGATTCAAAGCTTATCCCGACCGGCGAGATCGCACCTGTTGAGAATACAGTTTTCGATTTCAGAAGGCCAAAGGCGATAGATGCAGACCTTGACAAGAGCGATCTTATTGGCTATGACCACAACTTCATGCTCGGCGAACCGCACGTTATGCGCGAAGCGGCGATAGTTTACGATCCGGTGAGCGGTCGCGAGATGCGTGTTTCCACCGATAAGCCGGCGATCCAGTTCTACACGGCGATTGGCTTACAGGGCGAGATCGGCAAGGACGGCAAGATGATGAAGATACAGACCGCCCTCTGCCTTGAGAGCCAGTATGCTCCGGATTCCCCCAACCAGCCGAATTTCCCGAGCAGCGTCCTCAAAGCTGGCGAGGAATATAACTTCACCACGATCTATAAGTTCGGCGTAAGAACGTGAGACGGTCGCTGCACTCGAGACCGGTGAGATTCTCGCTGCGCTCGAGACCGGTGAGATTCTCGCTGCGCTTGAGACCGGTGAGATTCTCGCTGCGCTTGAGACCGGGGCTCTGCCCCGGACCCCGCTTCCTTTCGTACGCGAAAGGAAGCGAAAGCGACTCGCTTCGCATTTGAACCGCAAGAAAGTGCAAATACATAAGAAAGGACCATATAAAAAGAAATGATGAAGTACGATTTCAGAGAAGTTGAACCCAAATGGCAGAAATACTGGGACGAACACGAAAGCTTCAAGGCCGAGACCGGCAGCAAAAAGCCCAAGTTCTACGCCCTGGTGGAATTCCCGTATCCGTCGGGAGCAGGTATGCACGTCGGACATATCAAGGCGTATTCCGGACTTGAAGTAGTAAGCCGCAAAAGAAGACTTGAAGGTTATAATGTGCTGTTTCCGATAGGATTTGACGCCTACGGACTCCCGACCGAGAATACAGCGATAAAGACCGGCGTTCACCCACGTGTAGTTACCGACAACAACATCCAAAAGTTCACAAGCCAGCTCCGCAAAGTGGGATTTTCCTTCGACTGGTCTAGAGTCGTTGATACCACGGACGAAAACTACTACAAGTGGACTCAGTGGATATTCCTCAAAATGTTCGAGAAAGGACTCGTTTTCCGCGACAGAACGCTCGTAAACTACTGCCCGAGCTGCAAGGTCGTACTCTCAAACGAGGATTCCCAGGGCGGAAAGTGCGATGTCTGCCACAGCGATATCATTCAGAAGGAAAAAGAAGTCTGGTATCTCCGCATAACCGAGTACGCCGACAAGCTCTTACAGGGACTTGACAAGGTTGATTTCCTGCCGAACATAAAGCTTCAGCAGGAAAACTGGATCGGAAAATCCACCGGCGCGTTCGTTGAGTTCACGGTCAAGGAAAACGGCGAAAAGCTCAAAATATACACCACCCGTCCCGACACGCTCTATGGCGTAACGTTCATGGTTATGGCTCCCGAGCACCCGATGATCGAAAAATACCGCGATTCGATAAAGAATATCGCCGAGCTCGACGCCTACAAGGAAGAATGTGCGAAAAAGAGCGAATTTGAGCGCACTCAGCTCGTCAAGGACAAGACCGGCGTGAAAATCGACGGCCTGACTGCGATAAATCCGATAAATGACACCGAAATACCGATCTATATCTCGGACTATGTAATGATGGGCTACGGAACCGGCGCTATCATGGCTGTTCCGGCGCATGATACACGCGACTATGAGTTCGCAAAGAAGTTCGGTATCCCGATAATCGAAGTAATAAAGGGCGGAGATATCTCCAAGGAAGCCTACACCGGCGACGGCGAAATGGTAAATTCCGATGTCCTCAACGGCATAACCAACAAGAAGGACGCTATTGCGAAGGTGCTGACAGTCCTCGAAGCCAAGGGCGTCGGCAAAGCCGGCGTACAGTACAAGATGAAGGACTGGGCATTCAACCGCCAGAGATACTGGGGCGAGCCTATCCCGATAGTACACTGCCCGAAGTGCGGAATGGTAGCCGTTCCTTATGAGGAGCTCCCTCTGAAGCTTCCGCCTGTGGACAATTACCAGCCCGGCTCGGACGGCGAAAGCCCGCTCGCAAAGATAGACAGCTTCGTGAACTGCAAGTGCCCGAAGTGCGGCGGCGACGCAAAGCGCGAAACAGATACAATGCCTCAGTGGGCAGGTTCGTCATGGTACTTCCTGCGCTACTGCGACCCGAACAACGACAAGGCGCTCGCTTCCGAAGAAGCGCTGAAATACTGGATGCCTGTAGATTGGTACAACGGCGGTATGGAACACGTTACACGCCACCTGATCTATTCGAGATTCTGGCACAGATTCTTATATGATATCGGAGCAGTTCCGGTAGATGAACCGTACGCAAAGAGAACTGCACAGGGACTTATCTTAGGCCCGGACGGCGTGAAGATGTCCAAATCGAGAGGAAATGTCGTTGACCCGAACGATGTTGTTGACGAATACGGCGCAGACGTTCTGAGAGTATATGTTCTGTTCATGGGCGACTATGAGCAGGCAGCTCCGTGGAGCGAGGACAGCCTTAAAGGCTGCAAGCGCTTCCTCGACCGTGTATGGGCTCTCCAGGACATTATGACCGATGATGAGAACTACAGCAGCGAGCTTTCCGCTTCGTTCCACAGAACGATTAAGAAAGTTTCCGGCGATATAGAGCAGCTTAAGTTCAACACAGCAGTCGCGGCAATGATGACGCTTCTCAATCAGATCAGCGACAAGGGCTCGATCACAAAGGGCGAGATGAAAGCGCTCCTGATAATGCTGAACCCGTTTGCTCCGCACATCACCGAGGAAATGTATCATAACATTTTCGGCGCCATTCTCTCCGAGCAGAGCTGGGTGACCTACGATGAAGCAAGCTGCGTTGAGGACACTATCGAGATAGTTCTCCAGATCAACGGCAAGGTTCGTTCAAAGCTTAGTATCGCGGCAGACGCATCACAGGACGATATGATCGCTGCAGCACTCGAAAATGACACGATAAAGCAGCAGATCGCAGGAAAAGAGATCGTAAAGAAGATCGCTGTACCGAAGAAACTTGTAAATATCGTTGTAAAATAATCACTATCAACAGAAAAAGCTCCCTGGATTTCGACCGGGGAGCTTTGTGTTTGTCAAAAAAGCAGAAACTTGTTATTTAATATGCGAAGCGAGTCGCTTTTGCTACTTTTCGCGTCCGAAAAGTAGCGGGGTTTGGGGCAGAGCCCCAATCTCAAGCGTAGCGTTTCTCTAAAATTCTCAAGCGCAGCGTGTCTCTGAAATTCTCAAGCGAAAGCGACTTCTTGGTTCAGACTGTTGAGTTCTGCTTCGCGTTTTCGTACTTTATACTGTCTATGATGCCGTAGTAGATCCTCTGGAGCTGCGCGTAACAGTGGCGTTTGTCATACTCCAGCATATTGTATGCGATCATAGTCGCGTATCCGTGGAACGCCGCAAAGTACGCTTCAAAGGCATTCCTCGCGTCATGTGCGGACAATCCCTCGTTCTGCATAATGGGGACAAGTATCTCGCCGTTGTCGTCGCCATTGATAAGCTCAGCTATACCGGAACCATTAGTCCTGTCCGACAGAAAAATGAACCGGAAGAGCCGGCTTTCTTCCGCTGCGAACTTGATATAGTTGAGTCCGATGCCTAACATTATGTCTGTAACACCTGTTATATCTTTGGTGAGGTAATCGGTCTGAAATTTGTCCGCAAGGTTCAGAATGTCCTCTTTCAGCTCGCTCACCGACTTATAGCAGTACATTATCGGCTGTGTGGAGCATCCGAGCCTCGCTGCAAGGTTACGGACGTTGAGTTTTTCTTCACCTTCCTCGCGAACCAGCATGAATCCTGCATCCGCGATTATATCTCTTGTCATTTTTTCTCTTATAGGCATGGTATTGCTCCTATAATAACAGTTGTTATATGTTTTATAACCTGTGTTATGCACGATTTTAGTCATTGTAACACTTGTTATTATAGCACATCGATATCCGTTTGTCAACAGGAAATTTCCCCTTTCCCCAGCCCCGTCCCCCGAGGGGGGTGGGGCTGGGGTAAATTTAAAACAAAAAACCGGCATCTTTACGATACCGGTTTTATTGTTTATCTCATCTTGGATACTTCGATTCGGTTCAGTGCACGTTTGAGCTTGAATTCCGCTATATCGAGGTTTTTGTTGTCATTGGTCTTTTCGTAGTGACCTATGCGCTCCTCAGCGACCTGCTTCGCTCTTACGGCTCTGTCAACGTCGATCTCGTCCGCCCATTCACAGCTCTGCGCTAAGATAACGGTCTTGTCTTTGCTGACCTTTATTACTCCGGAAGCGATCGCTCCGTAGCGATAATTCCCGTCTATCATGACCTTGAACTTGCTTATGGTTATCGCAGCGACATACGGCTCATGGTGAGCGAGTATTCCCTTATCACCGACGGTGGTGCGGACAATGACATTTTCGGTCATTCCGTCGAAGAACACTCCGTCGGGCGTGATGATCTGTAATTTAAACGGAGTCATTTACTCACATTCCTTTCGGTCAAGGCTTATGACTGCATCGTCTTTGCCTTTTCGATAGCCTCGTCGATAGTTCCCACAAACAGGAAAGCCGATTCGGGAAGTTCGTCGTGCTTGCCCTCGATGATCTCCTTGAAGCCTCTGATAGTCTCCTTGATCGGAACATACTTGCCCTGCATTCCTGTGAACTGTTCTGCAACGCTGAACGGCTGGGACAGGAATCTCTGGATCTTACGCGCTCTTGAAACTATGAGCTTATCGTTGTCGTCGAGTTCGTCCATACCGAGGATAGCGATGATATCCTGCAGCTCGTTGTAACGCTGGAGCGTCGCCTGAACCGCGCGGGCTACTTCATAATGCTCCTGACCAACGATCTCAGGCGTAAGGATACGGGAGCTCGAATCGAGCGGGTCAACTGCGGGATAGATACCCATAGAAGCTATGTTACGCGAAAGAACGGTCTTTGCGTCAAGGTGTGCGAATGTAGTAGCAGGAGCCGGGTCTGTAAGGTCATCGGCAGGAACATATACGGCCTGTACCGATGTAATAGAACCCTTGTTCGTAGAAGTGATACGCTCCTGGAGAGCGCCCATTTCGGTAGCCAGAGTAGGCTGATAACCAACGGCACTCGGCATACGTCCGAGCAGCGCCGATACCTCGGAGCCTGCCTGTGTGAATCTGAATATGTTATCAATGAAGAGAAGAACGTCCTGACCCTCTCTGTCACGGAAATATTCCGCCATTGTAAGTCCCGAAAGACCAACTCTCATTCTTGCTCCCGGCGGTTCGTTCATCTGACCGTACACGAGTGCGGTCTTGTTGATAACGCCGGATTCCTTCATTTCGTTGTAAAGGTCGTTACCCTCACGGGTACGCTCGCCGACGCCGGTGAATACCGAAAGACCGCCGTGCTGCTTTGCAACGTTGTTGATGAGCTCCATGATGAGGACTGTCTTACCAACGCCTGCACCGCCGAAAAGTCCGATTTTACCGCCCTTTAAGTAAGGAGCGATGAGGTCAACGACCTTGATACCGGTCTCGAGTATCTGGTTTGTAGCAGCCTGTTCCTCATAAGACGGGGGCTCTCTGTGTATTTCCCAGCGCTCCTCGGTCTCGGGAGCAGGGAGATTGTCAACGGGTTCGCCGAGAAGGTTGAAGATTCTTCCGAGAGTTTCTTTACCTACCGGTACCGTTATGGACTTGCCTGTGTCAATAGCCTTGGTGCCTCTTACGAGACCGTCGGTGCTTCCCATAGCAATGCAGCGAACGATATCGTCGCCGATATGCTGAGCGACCTCGACCACAAGGCGCTGTCCGTTATTGTCGATCTCAATAGCGTTCTTCAGATTCGGGAGCGCATCCGCGGAAAAACGGATATCAAGCACCGCGCCGATGATCTGAACGACCGTACCTATGTTTTTGTCAGCCATTTTGCCATATTCCTTTCAGCCGCCGGAAGCGGCATATTTAGCTGTGATATTTGCGGGGCTGCCGCCCCGCGCCCCGCTGACGCGATCACTTTTTGATAGGGGCTTTGCCCCTATGACCCTACCAGAGGGGCAAACGCCACCCCTCTGGACGTCCGGCGCCAGCGTGGTCTTTCGGTCATCCCTCTCTGTGGCTTTTGCTTTGCAAAAGCTCCACCTCGCCCGCTGACGGGGAGATCACGCTGGGCCCACTCGCGCTTTGCGCATTGACGCCTCAACGGGTGCGTTTATTATTCAAGAGCATTTGCGCCGGAAACGATCTCCGTGATCTCGTTCGTGATCTTCTCCTGACGCGCGCGGTTATATACGAGCGACAGGTTCGAGATCATCTCGTCCGCGTTGTCCGTAGCGCTTTCCATAGCGGTGCGTCTCGCGCCCTGCTCGGATGCGAACGATTCAACGACAGCGCAGCTTACCATACTCATTATGAATTTCGGAACAACTCTGTCGAATACCGCCTCGGGAGACGGATCGTAATTTATAAGTCCGAGATCCTCGCCCGTGCCTGTGCCGATATTCGCTATCGGCAGGAGCTTCGCGTGCTCGGGGGTCTGTACAAGCGGCGAAACGAACGCGGTGTAGAAAATCTCTACCTCGTCCACCTCACCCACAGCGAACAGATCAACTGCGAGCTGCGCAATGTCCATACAGTCCGCGGTCTTGGCCTTCTCGGCAAAGTAAGGGAACTTCGCAACTATCTCATACCCGCGCTTGTCGAAATAATCAACAGCCTTTCTTCCGATCGCTATTATCTTCGGCATATTCGCGTCGCCCTTATGGGCTGCCGTTACTGCCTTGAGTATGTTGGAGTTGAAGCCGCCGGCGAGTCCTCTGTCGCCCGCTATTACAATGAACAGGCGGTTCTTTACCTCACGGGGCTCGGTAAATATTGTACTGAAGTCCTTCTTTACCGAAGCTATCTCGGCAAGAAGCTCATACTGCGCTTCAAAATAAGGACGTCCCGCCTCGGAGCGCTGTTTTGCCCTTCTCAGTTTTGAGGATGCGACAAGCTCCATAGCCTTGGTTATCTGCCGTGTCGAGCTGACGCTCTTGATGCGGCGCTTTATGTCCTTCATATTGCCCGAAGCCATTTGTTCTCATTCCTTTCGGACCCTGGGCTTTAAGCACAGGGAGTTTGTGTGAAGAGGGCCGGGGCGGCTCAGTTAACGTCGCTCTCGATATAAATGACCTTCTTCGTAAGCGCCATAAACACTGCCGCAACGGCAAGGATAGCCGTGAGACTTATAGAAACAATACTTAAAACAAGAGATGCTTTACTCATGGTCTCTCCTTTCGTATATATGCGGATCAGAAACGCTCCGCAAACTTTGCGAGAACGGCTCTGAGCTTCTCCTCGTTTTCAGGGGAGATAACCTTATCCTTCTTTATAGCGTCCATGATATCCGAATGATCCGAAGCCATATGTTCAAACAGCTCCTTCTCATATTCAGGGACTTTATCAACAGGAACGTTCTTCAGATAATCATTGATTACCGCGAAGATAATGATGATCTGGTTCTCTACCGAGATAGGCGACGACTGCGGCTGCTTGAGCACGGCAACTATACGTTCGCCCTTTGCGAGACGAGCCTTTGTGTCCGCGTCGAGGTCAGAGCCGAACTGTGAGAACGCCTGTAACTCTCTGTACTGCGAATATTCGAGCTTCAGAGAGCCGGATACCTTCTTCATTGCCTTTATCTGAGCCGAACCGCCGACACGCGATACCGAGATGCCGGGGTTAACGGCGGGTCTGATACCCGAGTTGAAAAGCTCTGTTTCAAGGAATATCTGACCGTCTGTGATAGATATAACGTTTGTCGGGATATATGCCGAAACGTCGCCTGCCTGCGTCTCGATGATCGGGAGCGCTGTAAGCGAGCCTCCGCCGTAATCTTCGTTGAGGTGAGCAGCACGCTCAAGAAGTCTTGAATGGAGGTAGAATACGTCACCGGGGTATGCTTCACGTCCCGGCGGGCGCTTAAGGAGCAGCGACATCGCACGATAAGCTACCGCGTGCTTTGAAAGGTCGTCGTAGATTATAAGCGCATCCTTTCCCTTCTCCATGAAGTATTCACCCATTGCACAGCCCGAATACGGCGCTATGTACTGGAGCGGAGCAAGTTCTGCGGCTGTAGCCGAAACTACGATGGTGTAGTCCATGGCACCTGCGGATCTGAGCTGCTCAACAACGGACGCAACAGTAGAAGCCTTCTGACCTATAGCAACATAGATACAGAAAACGTCCGTGTCCTTCTGATTGATTATGGTATCTACGGCGATAGCGGTCTTACCCGTCTGTCTGTCGCCGATTATGAGCTCACGCTGACCTCTTCCGATCGGGATCATCGAGTCGATAGGCTTGATACCTGTCTGGAGCGGTGTATCAACGGACTTTCTTGTGATGATACCGGGAGCGATACGTTCTACCGGGCGGTATTCGTCCGAAACTATGGGTCCTTTTCCGTCAATAGGCTCGCCGAGCGCGTTTACAACACGTCCGAGAAGCGCGTCACCTACCGGAACGGATATGATCTTTCCCGTTCTCTTAACGGAGGAACCCTCTTTTATCTCGGCATCAGAGCCGAGCATAACGGCACCCACGAAATCCTGCTCAAGGTTGAGAGCCATGCACTGTACGCCGTTGTCGAATTCGAGAAGCTCGTTGATCATGCAGTTCTCGAGTCCGTGGATACGCACGATACCGTCTCCGACGGTAACTACCGTTCCTGTGTCGGTGAGAGTGATCTTTGAGTCAAACGACTTGATCTTGGATTTAATGATGCCTGTTATTTCATCAGGGCGTAATTCCATATTCTCGTTTTCCTTTCATCCCGTTTTCAGCGGGAGAATTATTGTTGACGGCGGATATCTGTCAGCAGATAACGCTTCCTATATCCGTTCTGAGGGCTCTGAGCTTTGCCCTTACGCTTCCGTCGAGCGTCGTATTACCGTTTTTAACGACGATACCGCCGATTATCGACTTGTCGATCTTCTCCGTCATGACTATCTTCTTGCCGAGCACCTTGCTCATCTTTTCGGTGAGCGCAGCTCTTGCACTCTCGGTGAGCGGCTCGCAGGTCACCACGGTAATGTCCGCGATGCCGAGATAGTCATTGCAGCGCCCGGTGAAGTATTCCGAGATATGCCCGATATCATCGAGCCTTCCCGCTTCGGTGAGCACCATAAGGAAATTATAGACATTCTCCGACAGCTTTCCGCTGAAAGCGTCCGATATAATGCCAAGCTTTTCTTCCTTCGTAACGGTAGGCGTTTTCGAGAGCTTTATAAGCTCCGGCACGCCGGAAATCACGTTATCGACAGCCGTAAGCTCTTCCTTTGCGGACGCGAGCTTTGACGGGTCTTCCTCAAGGATGACTTCAAACAGCGCATCGCCGTAGGTTTTTGCAACCAAGCCTGCCATAGGTCGTTCCTTTCGGTATTATTCGTTTCCGACTTCCGCGATGAACTTGTTGATAAGTGCCTCGTTGTCGGACTTTGAGATCTCTTTTTCGCAGACCTTCTCACTCGCCATGATGACGATATCGGAGATCTGATCCTTGATCTCGTTGATTGCTTTTTTCTTTTCAAGCTCTATGCTCTCTTCGGCCTTCTGCTTCATCTTGGCCGCTTCCTGCTGAGCTTCCGCGATTATCTGATTTTCACGTTCGCCCGCGCGCTTTACTGCTGCGGAAACGATCTGAGCCGCTTCTTCCTGGGACTCTTTCAGCTTTGCGGAATATTCCGCCTTCAGAGCTTCCGCCTCCGCCTGCGCGTCCTCGGCAGCCTTCATTTCGTCCCCTATCTTCTGCTTTCTTTCTTCCAGTATCTTCATTACCGGCTTATGCAGAAAGAATTTATACAGCAGAAGGATTATCAGGGTATTTATGAGCGTGAAAATGATAGTGCTGGGGTTGATGTTTACCAGCTGTAATGTGTCGCCGGCTAACAGTGTAAAACCACCCATTTACAGCGCTCCTTCCGTTGTTATTCAGTCTGATTACTTGGCTATGCCGTTCATTCCGGTAAACGGGTTAGCGAACATCAGAAGCAGTGCAACAACGAGGGAGTAGATACCTGTGGTCTCTGCGAGCGCATCACCTATTATCATCTGCTTTGTGATAGCGCCGGAAGCTTCAGGCTGTCTGCCTATTGCCTCTACTGCCTTACCGCCGCAGTAGCCTTCACCGATACCGGGGCCGAGACCCGCGATCATTGCGAGACCTGCGCCTATTGCCGAAGCGCCTGCTACAAATCCTAAATTGTCCATAAAGAATACCTGTCCTTTCAACCCGCATAAAGCAGGTAAATTTACTTTATTCAAAGGGCAAACCGAGCCCTATGATTAACTTTTTTATTCAAAATTATCAATTTCAGATAATTATTTGTTTCTGTCTCCCCTGCCGGAGGCGGGGGAGACAGAAACGCAAATACTGATTTTTACTTACGTTGTGAACGATGAATTATCCATTATCCATTATCAATTTCAGCCGTATGCTGCACGGAACGGTGTTATCACGCGTCCGCGTCCGCCATTATTACGTAAGACATCGTAAGCGTTACGAATATGTACGACTGTATAACAGCCGAGAAGAGATCGAAGTAAAGCGACAGTACCGCCGGAACCGCGATAGCGAAGGATCCGAGCGCGTAGTAGATGAGTCCGCCGATAACTATTCCGGAAAGGTTGTTACCGAAAAGACGCATTGCCTGAGAGATCGGGTTCGCAAAATCGCCTATGATGTTGAACGGGAGCATGAACGGCATCGGCTCGATAAAGCTCTTCATATAGCCCTTGAAGCCGCCGGTCTTGATCTTGGTGTACAAGACGAGCGTGAAGGTTATAAGCGCCCACGAACCGGTGACCGAAACGTCCGCGGTCGGATTTCTGAGTCCGAGAAGTCCCATAAGGCACGAAAGTATGCAGAAGCAGAACAGCGCGCCTATGTACGGAGCATAGCTCTTCTTGTATCTGGTTCCCATCGAGGTCTCAACATAGCCTGAGAAGAACCCTACTATCCACTCGGCCAGTATCTGACGCTTGCTCTCCGGCTTCAGCTTAAGGTTGCGCCCGAGCACGAAGAACACCACAGCAAGTATTATCATGACCACCCACTGTGATACGACAGATTCCGCGATGCACGCGTTCTCCTCGCCGAAAATGTCGTTGAGGAACGGAAGCGGTATCGACCTTAACGGTCCCTCGACCGTGAATGTTCCTTCTTCGGCTAATAACATAGTTCCCGGTGTAATCATATCTGATCGTCCTCCTTGTGCAGACGCACATAAAAGAATGTATAGTATATTCTCGGAAAAATTAACGGTATCAGCGCAGTAACAGGCGAAACTAATTTAAAATACAGAAGCCCTGCTAGGACCGCGAACATACCTGCATATCTCAGCCCGTACGAAGCTCCGGCTATCGAACGGCCTCTGCGGAAATCCTTCGATCTCACGACTTTTTCGACTGTTACTCCTATGAGCAGGAAATTTGCGACGGATACGGCGTTCCCGGCAATAAGTCCGGTGAACACGCGCCAGTCAAAGCCCCAGATAAATCCGGCTATGACGGAAATAACGACTGCCGCCGCGTTGAATATCATAAGATACGGCGCCATTTCCTTAAGCTCGGACGCCGCCTGTGTTTTCAGTATCTTCAAAGCTTTTTCTTCTTGGTATACGGATCATAATAATCATGATCCCGCCGGTCGTGCTTAACTTCCGAAGCGCCGGTACCGGATTCGCTGTTGTCGTACATCTCGATAAGCTTTTTGAGGTAATTCATAGCTCCGCAGGTCATTGAGAGAATGCCGACCGCAACGAAGATAATGCTTACCCAGTCCGGCCAGCCGAGATGATCGACGAGCCATGTCCCGCCTATCACAAACAGAAGCAGCGGAACAAGCACTATGAACCCGATCTGGCTTGCCACGGCATATACCGCTATCGGATTGTCCTTTTTATTCTTTGCCATTAAAACACATCATTCCGGTAAAAATATAACATCAGTAAGGCGCCAGCCGTCCGAGGTCTTGGTCATTTTTCCGCTGATCTGGACTTCGGCTCCGTTATCATGCACGGTTATAGCGAGGTCGCATTCCGTCTCGCTTACGGGGTGAGGAACAAAGCGCGGAGACTCCCACGAGATAGTATAAGGACGATATACCTCAACATTTTCGATTATGCCGAGAGCGCCGTTGTTCCTTGTCTTATATAATGCGCCGTAACCGAGCGAGTTTGTCATCACCTTCTGTGCGGTATCCGCAGTATAGGTACCGTTGACGAGCTCTTCTATCTGATCCATGGCCGTATAACGGTCGCTCACAACGGTGAGATAGCCGTCTTCGGGCTTGTTTCCGTAAGGTTCCTCCTTGAACGAAAGGTGATCTATATAATAGAGGCACAGCACATAATAGTTATTTTCTATCAGCTTCGCGGCAGCGTCCATCATCTCGTTCATGAGATCGTCGCCCGGTACGAATCCCTGTTCCTTTTCGGGCTTGGTCTGAGATGTAGTCGTGTTCTGTGATACGTCGGGCTTTTCATCGGCAGGCTTTCCGAATCCTCCGCCGGTCAGAAGCAGAACTACCACGAATACTATAATTGCCAGAACTGCGGCTACGATAAGTATTATCGCGTGCAGTACATCACTTTCGGAATATTTTCCTTTTACTTTCATTTACACATTTCTCCGGTTCTTTTTCACATTTTTATCTTCTTTTGGGTAGGGTAAACCTATATTATCTTCTACATTATACAACAACTTTTACAAAAAATCAAGCCCGAAAACCATTTTTTTAACAAATTGCAATAAATTTGGTAATTTCAGTCAATAATACACGCGGAGATTTTATTATCGGAACAAATTTTGTACCGGGAGGTATTATGAAATACACAAAGCTTGATATTTACAAAAAAACGCTCCGCAGCCTTCGCAGAAAGCTCAGGGCACAGGGCGGACACCGTCTTTGCGCGGAAATAAACGCCCTGATAAACGATATCCCCGATGTCAGGGTACACTCGTCCGGAAGTCTGCCGCTGATAACATACGCGCTGAAGGACTGCACCGAGCTGACCACAGAAAGCGTTTACGACGCGCTCCTGCCGTATTCGGACATACTCGACAACGCGGATTTCATGACTCTTATGTGGCAGATACGCTTTTCGGCGCTGCTGAAAGCGTCCTCCGACGGAGAAAAACGCGATCTCATCTACGCCTCCGCAGACGTTGACACCGAGTATATCGAGGAACGGCTGAACCCGCTCTGTATAAAATACGCCGATGAGCCGGAGTATGAGATGTCCGACGAAAAGACAAAGGTTATGCTGCGTGCCGCGACAACAAGATGTTCTCAGTCTGCCGGAATAGACGAACGCCGCCTTGCGTCGGAATATCTAATCACATCAAAGCACACCGGAAAGGGACTTGCCGAGGTGATACTCGCTGACCGCCGCAGGATATTTCCGCACGTAAGCACGCTTTATTATGTGATCGTGATGAACGCTTTCGCTCTCGGTATCTGCGCGCTCACCGTGATACTTGCGGGCTGGCTTGCCGGGATAGCCGTATATGCTCCCGCAGCCGCCGTAGCCAAGACGCTTATCGACGCGCTGCTGCTCAGAGGCGTGAAAACCGGCGGGATCCCCTCGGCGAAGCTGTCCGAGGCCGAGAACTATGAAGCCGTATGCGTTCTGTCGGTGCTCGTTTCGTCCGAAAAGGACATAACGGACGGACTTGAACGTATGAGGCGCGCACGGCTCAAGAACAATACCCCCAACATAAGCCGGTGTCTGCTCTGCGACCTGCCGCCCGCGCCCGAAGCCGTTATGCCCGGCGATAAGAAGATCGTCGAAGCCGCAAAGCGCGCCTATGAAAATTCCGACAAAAAGACCGCGATAATCTTCCGCCCGCGCACATACAGCCGCACACAGCGCAAATTCCAGGGGCGCGAACGCAAGCGCGGCGCGATAGAAGACCTGATACGATTCATAAACGGCGATAACGTGGAATTCAGCGCGGTTTTCGGGAATATGACCGGATTTATCGGCGTGCCGTTCCTGTGCGCGCTCGATTATGACACATTGCCGCTCATGGACAGCATAAACTCGCTGATCGCCGCCGCGATACACCCATGCAACAGCGAATACGGCATCTTCGCGCCGCGCATCACGACCTCGCTGTCCGCTTCGCTGAGGACGGGACTCACGCGGCTTTTCGGCACCGGGGGCTGCTCCGGCGCGAGCATCTACGACAGTATGTCGTCGGAGCTCTATTTTGACCGCTTTGGCGAGGGAACGTTCACCGGCAAGGGACTCATACGCACCGACAAATACTATAAGAAATGCATAGGCGCGCTGCCGGAGGAACGCGTGCTCTCACACGACATCCTGGAGGGCGGGATGCTCGGCACCGCCTACTGCGGAGATATCGAGTTCAGCGACGGGCTCCCGCCCACAACAAAGGGATATTTCAGGCGCGCTCACCGCTGGATAAGAGGGGATATGCAGAACCTGGCGTTCGTGTTCCGCAGAAACTTAAGCCTGCTGACCCGCTTCAAGCTCGCCGACAACGTAAGGCGCGCCCTCACGCCGCTGAACGCGCTTCTGACAATATTCTTCACGGTCGGAGCCTTCGGCGCCGGGACGATACTTCCCGCGGTGATCTCGGTGCTTTCGGTGACGCTTCCGTTCATTCTGGGACTTATCCCCGCAGCGTTCAGGGGGCTCGGATTTTCCAACACCCGCGAGTTCTATGCGCCGATCACCTCGCTGTCGCGCCAGCTCGTGACCCGCATCTTCGCTGAGATAATATTCATTGGCAAAAACGCACTGATCGGACTTGACGCGGCTCTGCGCTCGCTCTGGCGCATGATGACAGGCAGGAATCTTCTCGAATGGCAGACAGCGTCCGCATTTGACAGCGAAGGAGCCGTCGGCGCAGGCGGAATGATACCGGCTTCGCTTATCGGCGTGCTGCTGTTCGGCACGAGCGTATATTACGGAAACATCTTCGACGCGGTCACGGGACTTCTCATTGCCTGCTGTCTGCCCGCGGCGGTCGTGTGCGACAAAGTGTATGATCCCGGCTCAAAACCGCTGAAAGAGGCCGACCGTAAATTCCTGACGGAAGAAGCACGCCGCGAATGGCGGTTCTATACCGACAGGATAACGGAGGAGGAAAACTTCCTGCCACCGGACAATGTCCAGTATTCGCCTGTTTTCCGCGTTTCTCACCGCACTTCGCCCACGAATATCGGAATGTATCTGCTGTCCTGCGTCTGTGCGAACGAGCTCGGATTCATCGACAAAGCAAGGCTCGAAACGCTCATAGACCGCACGATAACCACCGTGGAGCGGCTCCCGAAGTACAAGGGCAGCCTCTATAACTGGTACGCGACCGATACCCTGACGGTGATAGACCCGTTCGTGTCATCCGTTGACAGCGGGAATTTCTTGTGCTGCCTTGTCGCCGTGCGGCAGAAGCTGAAAGCGGATATTCCCGGAAGCCCGCTTATAAGGCGCATCGGGCGGCTTATCTCGGAAGCGGACATCGGCGTGTTCTACAACAGGGCGAGAAAGCTGTTCTCGGTCGGGATAAACTCCGATACCGGGAAAAAAGCGCCGAACTGCTACGATATGCTGATGTCGGAGGCGAGAATGCTGAGCTTCTACGCCATAGCAAAAGGAAAAGCCGACCGCTCGCACTGGCGCGCACTCTCACGCGTGATGAGCAGAAGCGGCTGGTACGCAGGCCCCGTCGCGTGGTCGGGAACGATGTTCGAATACTTCATGCCGGAGCTCCTGCTCGAATCAAAGCGCGGCAGCCTGTGCCACGAAGCGCTGGGTTACGCCGTTCATTGTCAGAAAGAGCGCGGAAAAGCCATGCGTATGCCCTTCGGCGTGTCCGAGAGCGGCTATTACGCATTCGATCGCGACCTCAACTATCAGTATAAGGCTCACGGCGTACAGAAGCTCGCTCTCTGCGCCGGAATGGACAGGGAATACGTCGTCAGCCCTTATTCGAGCTTCCTCGCGCTGTCATACAGCTTTTCCGCGTGCATGAAAAATCTGTCGAAGCTCGCGGACAGAGCGTTCTCGCACAGAAAATACGGATTCTACGAGGCTGTCGATCTCACCGGCGCGAGGACCGGCGCAGCTCCGGCGGTGGTGCAGAGCCACATGGCGCATCATGTGGGAATGAGCATCTGCGGCATAACCAACACCCTCTGCGACGGAAAGCTGCGTAAGCTCTTCATGTCGGACGAGACGATGCAGCGCGCCGACGAGCTTCTTGAAGAACGCGTGATGCCGGGCGAGGTCGTGGTGGATATCGAAAAGCTCCGCGACCGGAGCGCCGCCGATGACCGGAGCGAGACGTTCAGCGAATTTTCGGTGCTGCGCCTGCGGTTCAACGTCGTGGCGAATATGAGAATGTCCGTTTACACATCGGACACAGGGCTATGCGCCGACAGATATGGCGACCGCGCCGTTTCTTTCCCGGTCCGTGACTTTATGCGTCGCCCTGACGGGATATTTGTCGGGATAAGAGAAGGAGATGCCCGGATACCTTTCTATGTAACGCAGTATGACGATGTTCCGATAAAACGGAGCGTAACGTTCAGCGAAAACACGACCGAATATTACACCGACGCCGTCGGACTCGCCTGCGGGATGAGGCTCTCGGTGTTCGGCGAAAAACCCGCCGTAGTCCGCGATATCGTAATCGAGAACTCGCTCGACAGCGACAGGAACGCGGAAGTTTACTTCTATCTGCGCCCGGCTCTCGCGCCGGAATCCGATATCCTCGCGCACCCGGCGTTCGCCGAGCTGTTCGTGAAGCCTATGTTCGACGCTAAGAACAGGCTGTTCCTCGCCCGCAGGAGAGACCGCACAAACGGCAGAGAAACATGGCTCGCCGCGGGATTCCGCGGGAACGGTGAGCTGATATACTCGTTCTCGCGCGAAAAAGTGCTCCGGCACAACGCGCCTATGGACTTTTCCGCCGGATTCTCGCTGAAAGACCCGGACGAGTCCGCTATCCCCACACCCTGCATCTTCGCGCGGCTCGCGGTTAATATCCCGGCAGGCGGCGAATACCGCGACTCGCTTTTCATCTGCTGCGGCGAGAGCTGTGACGAAGTGACCGCACTGGCGCTGGAGATACGGGAAACACAGCCCTCGGAGGACGCTTCAGCGCCCTACGATACTTCGGTGTCGCCGCTCCCGAAATCGACCCTTGCCGGAAGACTTGCAAGAGCAATGCTCCCGGCGATGCTCTGTGCGGACGTTTATCCGGAAGAAACACTCAATGCGCGCTCCGGGCTCGGTCAGGACACGCTCTGGCGGCTCGGGATAAGCGGCGACCGGCCGATAGCGGTTTACAGGTGTCCGGGTAACAGACAGGGAGGTGACAGATCCCGAGAAGAGCCGCGCGCAGAAGCCGCCGCGCTCATGGCAAGAGGACTTGCGGAATGCGGAACGCCGGTAGATCTCATAATGCTGTGCGAAAGCATAGCCGACAAAACGGGTGCGGAATTCCTGGCCGGCGGCGGCGAACGCTGCATTTACCCGGTAATGCGCTCATCTCTCAGCGATGACGAGCTCGCGTTCATTATGAGATCGGCAGTCTGTGTGTTCGGAAAGAGCGAGCTTCGAAAGCCGCCGGACAAGCTTATGGACATTATCCCGGCGGAACCGTACGAGACCGGCCTTTCGGAAGGCTTCCGCGACAACGGGTATATAATCCGCAAAAAGGGACACCCGCTCTGCAACGTGCTTGCGTCCGAGGAATTCGGCTGCATCGTTTCGCAGAACTCGCTCGGCTTCTCTTATGCCCTTAACAGCCGCGAGAACAAGCTTACCCCGTGGTATAACGACATCATGCGCGACAACGACGGCGAGATGCTGCTCGTAAAGGGACTTGGGCGGTATTATGATCTCGTTTCGGGGAGCACGGCCGTGTTCTCGCCCGGAAAAGCCGAGTATCTCTCCCGCATTGGCAAGCTCATTTATCGCACGGAGGTCGCCGTATTGCAGCACAGCATGGGAAAGCGCATCACCGTACGGGTCGAGAACACCGGCGATATTGAGAAACAGTGCGCAGTCTCATATTACACCGAACCCGTGCTTGCCGCGGACAGAAAAATGACCGGATACGGCGCAAAACTTGATTACAGGCGTACGGAAAATGCAATAATTGTCGGAAATCCCCTGAACAGCGGATTCAAAGGCGAAATGGCGGTCGGCTGTGATACCGGTTGCGTCATGACGACGAACCGCGAGATGTTTCTTGCCGGCGAGGTGAACGGCGAGGTAAAGCCGTTCGCAAACTCCTGCGCGGCAGTCACCGCAAAGCTCAAGATACCGCCGCATTCGGTCGGCGAGCTTCGCTTCACGATGTGTTTCAGCACCACCGACGCGATAAAAATGCTGAAAACGGTAAGCGAAGCGCTCCCGTCGGAATTTGTGGTCAGATATGAGCGCCGTCCCGAGATAAAAAGCGGAAACGACACGCTCGACAGGCTGTATAATGTATGGCTCCCGTGGCAGATACTCGGCTGCCGTATGCGCGCACGAAGCGGATTCTATCAGAACGGCGGAGCCTACGGCTTCCGCGACCAGCTCCAGGACAGCACCGCGGCGGTATATTTCATGCCGTCGGAAGCGAAACGCCAGATACTCCGCTGCTGCGCGTCACAGTTCGCGGCGGGGGACGTGCTCCACTGGTGGCACGAGACCGACGACGGAAGAAAGGGGATCCGATCGAAGTGCTCGGACGACATGCTGTGGCTGCCATACGCGGCGGCGCATTACGTCAGAGTCACCGGAGATACTGGCATTTTCACGGAAAATGTAAGCTTCATAAACGGCGACGAACTCGGAAATCTGCACGAAAAGTATATACAGGTCACAGAGAGCGGAGTCACAGCGAGCGTTTATGAGCACTGCGTGAAGGCTCTCGACCGCTGCTGCCGCACAGGCGCGAGATCGCTGATAAAAATGGGAAGCGGCGACTGGAACGACGGGTACAACCGCGTCGGCGAGGACGGAATAGGCGAGAGCGTGTGGCTGTCGATGTTCTATATCGCGGTGGTGAAGATGTTTGCGCCGATAAGCCGTAAGCTCGGCGATGACGGATATGCTGCGGAGCTCGAAAAGCGGGCGTCATCGCTGTCCGCAGCAATTGACGACTGCGCATTTGAGAATGGCTATTATCTGCGCGCATTCTACGACAACGGCGACAAAATGGGAGCTTTACGCAACGAATGCTGTAAGATAGACATTCTGCCGCAGGCATTCGCCGTACTTGCTGAGCTCCCCGACAAGGAGCGCCGCGACAGCGCTCTGAAAGCCGCGCTTGATATGCTTTATGACGAAAAGAACGGGATCATAAAGCTGTTTGATCCGCCGTATTATCCTCAGTCGAAGGAGGATCCCGGCTATGTGAGGGGTTATCCCGAGGGGGTCCGCGAAAACGGCGGCCAGTACACCCATGCCGCTGTGTGGCTCGCTTTGGCATTCCTGCGCAACGGCGACCGCAAGACCGCCGAGAAGCTCACGCTCGCGCTCTGCCCTGCCGAACGCGGTCAGGCATATAAGAATGAGCCGTACTTCATGTCCGCGGATATATACACGAACCCGGAATGTTACGGCCGCGGAGGCTGGTCG
>CAMVEM010000017.1 GCA_947166515.1 uncultured Clostridia bacterium
CATCAGCGAAAAGTAAGTGCAAAAGCGACTCGCTTCGCATATTAAATAACAAGTTACTACTTTTTGGCTCAAAAAATATTTGCGTAGGCTATTGATTTTTTCGGAAAAGTATGATATAATGGTGAAAACGATTACACCAAACTCCGGGTCCGGAGAAATTTTGATTTCATTGATGAAAGAAAGAAGGATAATTTTATGAAAAAGCAAAAAGGCAGATCAGTGATAGCGGCGCTTCTTGCGGGGGCCGTACTGATGATATCCGGCTGCGGCGGCGACAGCAAAAAAGAGAGCGTTTCTTCGGCGGATACAAAGGAGACAGCCGATAGCACAGCGGCTGCAACCGAAAGCAAGCCGTCAGAACCCGATAAGAATGAGCTTACCGCGCTTGAAGTCACAAAGCTCATGGGAAACGGTATAAATCTCGGCAATACCATGGAAGCGTATAACCATAAGGCATATCTGAGCGGAAGCGACCCGGTCAGCGCACAGACGTTATGGGGAATGCCGGTCACGACTCAGGATATGATAAACGGCATGAAGGCTGCCGGATTTGATACTCTGAGAGTTCCCATTGCGTGGACGAACGGAATAAACTATGAAGATGAGGAATACGTGATCGACGAGCGCCTGATGAACAGAGTTGATGAGATCGTGAATTATGCGCTGAACGCCGATATGTATGTCATTATAAATGACCACTGGGACGGAAGCTGGTGGGGAATGTTCGGCTCAGCTTCGGAAGAGACCAGAGTAAAAGCCATGGATCTGTATAAGACCATGTGGCATCAGATAGCCAAGCATTTTGCAGACTATTCCTACAAGCTCGTGTTTGAGTCGGCAAATGAGGAACTCGGCGACAGGCTCAACGACAAGGATATAGCTGAGGATTCCGGCACGCTTTCAAAAGATCAGTGCTTCGAGACTACAAACATGATAAACAGTGAATTTGTAAAGCTTGTGCGTTCCACCGGCGGTAAGAATGCTGACAGATTCCTGCTGATAGCGGGATACAACACCGATATCGTCAATACCTGCGACGACAGATATAAGATGCCCGAGGACACGGCGGACAGCAAGCTCATCGTTTCGGTGCATTTCTATACTCCGTGGGATTACTGCGGCACAAAGGCGGTCAACAACTGGGGTTCGCCCAAACAGTATGAGGAAATGAACAGCATGCTCAAAAAGCTCACAAAGTTCACAGATGCCGGATATGGCGTTATAATCGGCGAATATGGCGTGCTCACTGACGGAAGCCCGGAGCCTAAGCCCGACTCTGATCTCTGGTTCACGAATTTCCTCAATAACTGCGATCTTTACAATTACTGCCCGCTGCTGTGGGACTGCAACGGCCTCTTTCGCAGGAACGAGGGAGTTATACAGGACAAGATGATCGCGGGCATTTTCAGCAGCAGATGCTATGCCGAGGAATCGAAGCTTTCAGAGACGGAAGTCCGCGCCAATGCACAGAAGGGCATTGAAGATGCTCTGAAAGCTGCGGATGAGCGTATGTCCGATCCCGATGATATCCCTGCAACGGATGATACTGCGGTCGCGTGGATAATGTACCAGAGTTCGGATTTCAATGCAGCGTACAGTGTGGGTGATGTGTATGATCCCACAAACAAGTCGGTCGGAATAAAAGCGAAGAACGCGCTTATCGAGGGCGCGGGTCAATATACGATCTCGCTTGATTTCTCCGCGATGGGCGGCGCGAAGGGTGTTAACTTCTCGGCTATCGGAATTTACAACGGCGAGAAGCTGTTCCCGGATTATACCATAACAATTAACAGCTTCAAGATCGACGGCGAGGAATATGAGCTTACAGGAAAGCCCTACACATCGTCTGACGACGGAAAATGCACGCGCGTAAATCTCAACAATCCCTATATCAATACGGTTCCGGATGACGCGAGAACAGCGGACGGCGACCGCGCAGATTTGTCGGCCCAGGTATTCAAGATAAACAGGGTGTTCAAAACTATCGAGATAACATTTACTTACGCTGCGCCGTAAGAAAGATGCCGCGCCCTATCCCCTGCCCCCTCCCCTGAAGGGGGCAGGGGGTTCTTTTTTATTTGTGGGGCTTCGCCCCACACCCCATTTTCTGGGGGGGCTTTCCGTAGTCGTCTATGACCGCCTTTTATGCGCGCATCAGAGAAACCTTCGATTTAGTGGGAGGGGCCGGGGGTAGGGCTCTGCAAATTATGATTTAATGTGTTATTCGCCGAGAAGCGGCTGCATCTGCGTTTTCTTCAATGCCGAAACAAGAGCATCAGGGATCCTGTCAAAATCGCCGATCAGCGAAAACGGCTTGTTTCTGTGATCGTCCTGACGTATCGGGACAAAATAGTAGTTCTTGTAATTTATCAGCGAAAATATGTTTTTGGCCGAACCCGCGAGCGCGTCATTCGTAGCAATGTTGAGCAGCACAGGTCTGTTTCCCCTGAGATGGCTCTTGACTGCCATTGTCACCGGTGTGTCGGTTATGCTCGCCGCGAGCTTCGCAAGTGTATTCCCGGTGCAGTTTGCAATCAGCATTATGTCCGTCATTTTTTTCGGACCTATCGGCTCTGCATCTGCTATCGTGTGTATAACTTCTTTGCCGCAGAGCTTTTCGAGTCTTTTCACATGCTCCGTGGCATTTCCGAACCTTGTGTCCGTGTTGTACGCGTTGAATGACATTATGGGCAATATATCGCACCCGAAAGACAAGAGCCTTCCGAGCGTTTCAAAGCAGTTCGCAAATGTGCAGAACGATCCGCACATCGCAAAACCGACTTTTTTTCCGTTCAGCTCCTCCATTTTACCGGACTCCTTTCATAAAAATCTTACAGAAATATTATCGGTTTAACAGCTTTTGTTTTCTGCAATGATATTCTCTATAGTTTCTGCAATGATATATCCCGCAGTGATCGGAGATATCTTTCCGGGAAGTCCTCCCGCTTTAATTACTCGGAACGCTGTTTCGCCGTCCGTGCAGTCCGACGATGCGAGTTCTATCATTAGCGTGTCTTTATTTATTGCTTCCGCTCTTTCACCTGTAATTATCCTTGCAGGAACGGTATTTATGATAATACCTGCATCAGCCAGCGCGGGGATAAGCTGTTCGTCGGAAGTTATATCTACTGGGCAGTATCCCTGAGATCGTATCCATGCAAGATCGGAGCTTTTCCGGGCGGCTGCTGTGACCTTTGCACCAAGCGCGGAGAAATATGCGGCGGTGATTTTCGCGATACGCCCGTAGCCGAGAACAAGTACATTCTCGCCGCAAAGAGCTTTGTCCGTTTCGTTTATCGCGATAGCTACCGCTCCCTCAGCCGTCAGAACAGCATTCAGCACTGCGAATTCTTCGCGCTCAAGATAGCTGTACAGCTTATAGCCGTTTTCACGGCACATAGTGTCGAGCTCCGGCGTAGTTTTTCCGGCGAATATCACAGCATTTTCATTCAGCGTACGCGACAGAAACGGGATAATATCTTGCCCGGGATTTATCGGCAGGACTGCGGCATCGTAATTCCTGCCCTCTGTGGATAAAAGTGCATCTTCCGCATTGGCGAATACAGCGCATTTATAAGTTCTTTCAAGCTTTTCCGCGGCATAATTCATACGTCTGTCGCCGCCAGTGAAAATAATATCGGAAATGTTCATTTCAAGTGCTCCTTTATAAAGTTCCTGCTTAGATATAATATGACGCGGGGCGCAATTTTGTGAAACGGACAAAATAAAAAGCGCAGGACATAATGTCCTGCATCTTTGGCAAATCATAATTTGGCGAGCCCTACCCCCGACCCCTCCCCTTCAGGGGAGGGGAGTATTTTTTCTTTACGTGGGGAGCAGAGCTCCCCACACCCCACCTGTTTTCGGCGGGGAACCCGAAGGGGGTCTGGGGGGCGATCGGAAAGCCCCCCAGAAAAACCTACAAATTATGATTTCATCTCATAGCCTCTTGCAGAGAGCGCTTCCCGCATCTCATCGAGATGCACAAGGCCGCCTGACAGCTGCAGAACGGCTGTTCCGCGCTCGTGGCTCACCTCGGCGGAGATTACTTCGGGGAACTTTTCAAGCACCTTCTTCACGCTCGCTTCACAATGACTGCACATCATACCGCTTATATGCAATGTCGTCGTGTTTTCGGAAATTACATCGATCTCAAACCTGACGTCTGCGGGAAGCGTGTTCCTGCGCGGTTTATCATGCTTTGTGCTGTACGGGCTGAAAAGATTTAGACGAAGCGCGTTCATTACAACACAGAAGCTTGAAAGACTCATCGCAGCAGCACCGAACATCGGTTCAAGCTCCCAGCCGGTCAGCGGAACAAATACTCCTGCTGCAAGCGGTATTCCGATAATATTGTAGATAAACGCCCAGAATAGGTTCTGCTTGATATTTCGCAGTACTGCACGGCTGAGACGTATTGCTGCTGCCGCATCGGAAAGGCTGCTTTTCATCAGCACAACATCCGCTGCATCTATTGCAACATCTGTGCCCGCACCTATGGCGATCCCGGTATCAGCTCTTGTGAGCGCGGGAGCGTCGTTGATGCCGTCGCCGATCATCGCTGTTTTTCCGTATTCTCTGAGTTTGCGTATCACAGCGTCTTTTCCGTCCGGAAGAACGCCTGCGATCACATCGTCAACACCCACGCGCTTTCCTATCGCTTCTGCAGTACGCTTGTTGTCGCCGGTAAGCATCACAACGCGTATTCCCATTGCTCTGAACTGTGCTGCGGCAGCGGGAGAATCCTCCCTTATCGTATCAGCGGCGGCTATTATGCCGAGCAGTTTTCCGTCCTTTGAAAAGAACAGCGGAGTTTTTCCGCCGGCAGAAAGTTCGTCGGATTTTTTGGCCGCTTCTTCAGGAATTTCGGCTTTTGAACCGATAAAACGCATATTCCCGCCGTAAAGAACGCTTCCGGCGAGCCTGCCGGCGACTCCGCTTCCGGACAGGGCTTCAAACTCTTCTATATCCGGGATTTGCACGCCTTTCTCTTCCGCACAGCGCATCACCGCCGCAGCAAGCGGATGTTCGCTGTTCTTTTCAAGCGCTGCGGCAAGCGTCAGAAGTTCGTTCTCGTCTGCGCCGAAAGGGACGATATCCGTGACCGACGGTGTGCCGGAGGTTATGGTGCCGGTCTTGTCAATTGCCGCGATCTGCACCTTTCCGGTCTCTTCAAGCGAAACGGCGGTCTTGAACAGTATCCCGTTCTTCGCTCCCACACCGCTCCCGACCATAATCGCAACGGGAGTTGCAAGTCCCAGCGCGCAAGGGCAGCTGATAACGAGCACCGATACCGCTCTTGCGAGGGCATAGGGAAAATTGCTCCCTGCTATCAGCCACACGGCAAGCGTGACGAGCGCAACGGCAGTCACGGCGGGAACGAATATTCCCGCGACCTTGTCGGCGGTCTTTGCTATCGGAGCCTTTGAAGCCGCAGCTTCACTCACAGTCTTTATAATTTTAGAGATCGCGGTATCCTCGCCTACGCTGACAGCTTCACAGCGCAGAGAGCCGGATGTGTTGATCGTTGCTGCCGAGACGGTATCTCCTTCCGATTTGTCAACAGGAATGCTTTCGCCCGTCAGTGCGGATTCATCGACCGCACTGTGTCCGCCGAGCACTCTCCCGTCTGCGGGTATGCTGTCTCCGGGATGAACGATGAAGATGTCGCCCTTAACGATCTCTGCTGCGGGAATTACGGTCTCTTTTCCGCCGCGCTCAACACGCGCTGTTTCCGGAGCGAGCTTCATAAGGCTTTTCAGCGCGTCGGTAGTTCTGCCCTTTGAGTACGCTTCAAGCGTTTTGCCGACAGTTATCAGCGTAAGGATCATTGCCGCAGACTCGAACCACAGCTCAGGCATTTCGTGTCCGGCGTGAGCGTCTGCGGATGTGGCCGTCATGCCGAACAGCTTGACTGTGCTCCACACAAATGACACACCGGAGCCGAGCGCCACAAGCGTGTCCATATTCGGAGCGCCGTGTATGACTCCTTTGAAGCCGTTTATGAAGAAACGCTGATTTATGACCATTATAAGGGCAGATATTATCATCTGAGCGAGAGCTGTTCCTGTGACATTTCCGTCAAGAAAAGCCGGAAGCGGCGCGCCGAACATACTGTGTCCCATAGACAGGTACATCAGCGGTAAAAGCAGTATGACCGAAGCGATAAGACGTTTTATTAGCTTCGGAGTCTCGGTGTCTGAAAGCGGGTCATGCGCTGCCGGAGCTTTTTCCGCGCCCTTTTTTGCCGCGCCGTAACCTGCGCTGACGACAGCTCTGATTATATCCGCGTCCGAGGCGCTTCCCTCTACGCTCATTGAATTGGTGAGCAGGTTTACCGAGCACGATGTGACACCCGGAACTCCCGAGACCGCTTTTTCGACCCGCGCACTGCAGGCCGCGCAGCTCATTCCGGTGACTCTGTATTGTTCCATTGACCAGTTCCTTTCTTTTTCTATGCCATTATTATATCACATTCCGGAGGATTATTCAAGCGGAAAAGCCGTCGGTCCGTGCTGAAATTGTTTCAAAATCATTCGGTAAACCTTGACAAATAAATATGAAATATGGTATAATAAATTGATAATTTTACTGAATTTTTACCGGAAGGAGGAAACTGCGATGGTCGGCTACTATCAGGCTGCACTATATCTTTCAATTACGCTTTCCGGTATTTTTCTGTGGCGATGGAACCGTTACATATCCGTAAGCTTCTCTGTCGTCTATCTTCTGATACCGATACTCAACGTCTGCTATCTGCGTCTCGCGGTCGCGGAATCCTTAGGCGAAGCCGTAATGGCGAACGGTATGATCTATCTGTGCTCCTCATACCTGCAGCTTGGCTATCTAATATATATATGCTCGTTCTGTCACATAAAATTCCCACGTCTCGCGGCGGCTCCGCTGTTCATAATGAGCGCACTTATCGGCAGCACGGCGCTTACCGCCACTCGCAACAAGGCACTGTACACCTCCGTCGCGTTCGACCCCGAGGTGAACGTCCCCGGACACCTTGTAAAGACCTACGGTCCGCTGCATACGGTGTTCTATGCGATGCTGGTATTCTATATCGTTGCCGAGTTCATCGCGCTGATGTACGGATTCCACAGAAAGGACGTTTCCAAGAAGAACGCTGCGATACTGTTTGTTTTCTATCTCGTCAACAACGCGACATTCCTGCTCACAAGAGCGCTGAGTCTGCCTGTCGAGCTGCAGCCCATGACGTATGTGCTGACCCAGGTGCTCCTGCTGATAATGAGCGGCAGACTTAAGATGTACTCGATATCGGATATCGCGCTTGATACCATATTGCAGGAGGAAAAGACGGGATTTGCCGCGTTTGATATATCGAGACACTATCTCGGCTGCAACGCTTCGGCACAGAAGTATTTCCCCGAATTTAATGAGCTTTATATCGACAAGCAGCTCAAGGACGACGACCCGAAGACCGCTGTCATAACCGGCTGGCTGAACGCTATCGACGAGTACGGAAAGGCCGAGACTCTCGATATAGAGCGTGACGAGATAAACTACCGCGTAACTGTAAGCTATATAATGAGCAGAAAGAAGTTCAAAGGTTATCAGATACGCATAGAGAACAAGACCAAGGAGTATCAGTATATCCAGCTTCTTCAGCAGGCAAGACAGTCCGCCGAAGCTGTATCGAAAGCCAAGGGCGACTTCCTTGCGAATATGTCGCATGAGATCAGAACGCCTATCAACGCCATTCTCGGAATGGACGAGATGATACTCAGGGAGAGCAGCGACGAGCAGACGCTGATATACGCCGAAGATATACGCAAAGCGGGCAATACTCTGCTCGGACTTATTAACGATATTCTTGACTTCTCAAAGATAGAAGCCGGAAAAACGGATATTATCCCGGTTGATTATCAGCTTTCCTCCGTGCTCAACGACCTTTCGAATATGATAGAGCCGCGCGCAAGAGAAAAGGGACTCCGACTGGTGGTCAATGTCGATCCGAATATCCCGGATTTTCTTCATGGCGACGAGATACGCATAAAGCAGATAATCACGAATATACTTACAAATGCGGTGAAATATACGAAAGAGGGCTCGGTCACACTTTCCGTCGGCTATTCCGAGGGGAGCGGATACATCGACCTCAGAGTCACTGTGCGTGATACCGGTATAGGCATTCGTCAGGAGGACATCGACAAGCTGTTCATTGCATTTGAGCGAATCGAAGAACAGCGCAACCGCTCGATCGAAGGCACCGGCCTCGGACTTTCGATAGTACATAGCCTGCTCACTCTTATGGACAGCAAGCTTGAAATAGAGAGCGAATACGGCAAGGGCTCGGTATTCGGCTTCACTTTAAGGCAGAAGGTCGTGAAGGAAACGCCTATCGGCGATTACACGCTGGCGCTCGAACGCTCGGTAGCCGAACGCAGTATATATCAGGAATCGTTCCGGGCTCCGGACGCAAAGGTGCTTGTTGTCGATGATACAGATATGAACCTGCTCGTGTTCAAGAACCTGCTCAAAAAGACGGAGATACAGATCGACACCGCTGTAAGCGGAGATCAGGGAATCTCCCTCTGCCGCAGCTATAAATATGATATTCTGTTCCTCGACCACAGAATGCCGACAAAAGACGGTATTGAAACGCTGGCCGAGATACGCGCCGACGAAAAGGGCCTCAACCGCGATACACCCGTTGTGTGCCTTACGGCAAACGCAGTATCGGGTATGCGTGAAAAATATCTGGCTGCGGGATTCCAGGAATATCTGACAAAGCCTATCGATCCTGCGCGTCTTGAAGCTATGACGGTCGAGCTGCTCCCCGACGAGCTTATCCTGCCGCCGGGAGACGATGTTCAGGAAAAAGCGAGCGACTCTGACAACAAAGATGAGCTTCTCGGCATTTATCTCGGCAACATCGACGATATGTCGGACATGATAGAGGAACTCTACAATAAAGAAGACTGGGAAAACTACACTATCAAGGTCCACGCGCTGAAAAGCACATCACGCCTTATCGGTGAGGAAGATATCGGCGCACTGGCGGAAGATCTCGAAAACGCCGGCGACAGCGGAAACTACGATCTTATCCGCGAAAAGACCGCAGATCTGCTCGCTATGTACCGCGCAGTCAAGCAGAAATATGCTTTTAAAACAGATGACGCAGTCAAAGCGGATGAAGGATCGGACGATCGTCCCGAAGCTACTGAGGAGCTTCTCGAACAGGCGTTCAGAGAGATACATGAGGCTGCCGAGAATTATGATTATGACGCGCTCTGTGATATTCTCGACGAGTTGGATTCATATAAGCTGACTGGTGAGCATGTAAGCAGAGTCGCGGATATCCATAAAGCCGCCGACAGCGTTGACTGGGGAACATTAAAGATGCTTTCTGAAATATGAGATTTTAACGGGCAGATAATGCCGGAATCGGAAAAACATTAAGCCATAGTATTTCTGATATGATCGGAGATACTATGGCGTTTTGTTTTTGTGCCGGGAAGATCACGCCGGATTCACCCGCATTTTGCGCATCAGCTGAATTCCCGAAAACAGGTGGGGTGGGGATATAGTGCGCCTGACCACAATTTGTGCTATATGAAAAGAAATTTCATACAAAATGTTGACAAACACGTTAGCTTGTAGTATAATTTACTATGATATATTATGTATAATGTATCTTTGTGCTCTGATGTGAGCAAGTGATCCTGAGTTATCCAGCGGCGTTCATTCAGCACATCCACCCGGCGCCGCAGGATATGATGTATAAATGGAACCTCTAAAAGAAAGCGGAGATCGAAATGAAAAAACTGCAGATCCGGAAAAAGGGACGCGGGCATCTAGCAAGGCTTGGCGCAGTATTCGCCGCAGCAGCGGTGTTTGCGTGCGCGGCGCCTATGGCGTCGCCCTATGTCGGAGCCGTTGACGTTTATCAGTTCAACGAAAACGGATTCTACTACACGATAAGCGCAGTATCCGGAACTATCGAAGCGTCGATCGTGGGATATGACGCAGCAAGCGGTAAAGGTGCCGGGATCACGGTGCCGCCTACGCTCGGAGGATATCCCGTTACCTCGATAGGACCCGATGCTTTTGCCGGTCAGACGACTATTACAAGCGTTTCCATTCCTTCAAATATCAAGATCATCGGAGCAGGTGCTTTCCAGAACTGCACGGCGATGACATCCGCAACTGTCGCGGCAGGAGTTACCGAGATCTCGGAAAACACTTTCAAGGGCTGTACAGCGCTTAATTCCGTAACTATTCCCGCCTCGGTCAGAAAGATAGGCAAGAGCGCGTTCGAGAACTGTTCATCGCTCAAGACGCTGACACTTGCGGAAGGACTTACTTCCATAGGAAGCTATGCGTTCAGAAAATGCAGCTCGATAACCGCGCTGGCTATGCCAAACTCGCTCGAAGAAGTCGGCGAAGGCGCATTCGAGGAATGCATCGGGATAACAACGATAAAATTCTCTCCCGCGCTTACTAATATAGCAGATTTCACATTCTATAAATGCTCCGGACTTACCGCGATCACCCTCACCGAAAATATAATCAGCATCGGCAGATATGCGTTCGCCGAATGTCCGCTTATAACATCGCTGTCGTTCCCGCGGAGCGTTCTCACTTTAGGCGCGAGCGCATTTGAGAACTGCCGTTCGCTCGCGGTGGTGATTATCCCGCACACAATGCAGAACATAAGCAGCACGGCGTTCAGAAATGACCCGGTCGCACTTTATGGATATACCGGTACATACGCGGAGGAATTCGCTCACAGAAACAACATACCGTTCACGTCATACGGCTCGGTCTATAATGTGACTTTCTCGGCGAATATTCCGTATGTCACTGTTGACAATATCTCGATAAAATCAAAGAACGGCAATGTGGTGCCGCCGGCAGTCGTGCTCAACGACGAGGATCTTGACATCACCGCGACCGCTCCCGAGGGCTATGAGATAGATCGTATCACGATCAACGGCGAAGCGTTCACGAACGGTTCGGCATACCGCGTACATAACAGCAATGTCGGCATAATCGTTTATTACAAGCTCAAGGGCGACGATGAGCCCATTACAAGTGCGTCAGAGACACGGCCGCCCGTTACAAGCTCAGATGCTACGTCCGCTACTTCCGCTACGACCAAGACTACTTCAAAGACAACGGCAGGCACGACCGCAGCGCCGGAGACTACACCTTCGACCGATAACACGACTACGCCTCCCGACGACGGAAACAATGCCGACTCTTATGTAAAGGTCAAGAGCGACCTTAACGACATAAACGGAGTAAATGTCCGCATAGTCACTCAGAAGGAAAACTTTATCGGGCCTGCTACCGTACGCCTGACAAATACCGATTCTGCAAAGGAAAAGTGCGAAAAGGCCGCTGAGGATATCGGCATTGAAAATGCGAAGATATATTCCTTTGACATTAATCTGCTTGATATAAACGGAAACGTCAACAACGGCATTCTCGCCAAAGGAACGATCACGTTCATGATACCCGTACCGAATGAGCTACTGCCGTATATTAACGATATAAGCGTATATCACATCGAGGACGGGAAAGCCGAATTGCTGAACAGCAGCATCATCGAGGATATCAACGGCGTAAAACGTGTGCAGTTCGAGACCGGAAGCTTTTCGCCTTATATGTTCGTCGCGGATACTGACAATCCGGTCAAGGTGATCGTTGATCCCGACGAAACCAACGCCGCGCCGGTCACACAGCCGGGAAACAACAGCGGAAATTCTGGAAATAACGGTGGCGAGGCGGTCATAGTTGATAACGGAAAGACAAAGCCGTCAAACAACGGCAGCCGCAACCCGTACACCGGACAGATAATCGCGCTTGGCGTTCCGTCTGCCGCACTGATCTCGGCGCTGCTCGTAAAGAGCCGCAAGAACAGAAGAAAGCGCACGAAATCTGAAGTTGAATAAAATACACATCAAAGCTGTGCCTTTCGCCCGCCGGTGCGGGTGGAAGGCATAAATTATGGAGAAATATATCCCGGAGGAAACCAGATATGATCTATACAGTCACGTTCAATCCCGCATTGGACTATGTTATGCAGGTCGGAAATATAACCGCAGGAAGGGTGAACCGGTCGCGGTCGGAAACGATATTCTACGGCGGCAAGGGAATAAACGTGTCGGCAGTTCTCGCACAGCTCGGCATACCATCGGCGGCGCTCGGATTTATCGCGGGATTTACCGGTGATGAGCTTGAAAAGGGCGTGCGCGCTATGGGCGTGGAGCCCGGATTTGTGCGGCTCAAAAACGGGCTCACGAGGATAAACGTGAAGCTCCACACATCGGAGGATACCGAGATAAACGCTTCCGGTCCGGACATAGACGATGATGCGCTGGAGGAATTCTTCCGCCGCACGGACAGTATAGCTGACGGCGACACGGTAGTAATAGCGGGGAGCGTCCCGAAAAGTCTGCCGGCCGATATATATGTGCGGCTGCTTGAGCGGCTTTCTGACAGGAAGATACGCATTGCTGCGGACGCGGAAGGAGAACTGCTCACGAATATTCTGAGATTCCGGCCGTTTGTGATAAAGCCGAACATTCACGAGCTTTCCGCGATATTCGGCGCGGGGATCACGGATAACGAGGGAGTGCGGCATTACGCGGCGAAGCTCCGTGAAATGGGCGCGCGCAATGTGCTCGTATCTATGGGCGGTGACGGAGCTTTCCTGCTTGATGAGAACGGAGGATCGCATTTCCGCGCGGCGTTTGCGGGAGTTCCGAAGAATACGGTCGGGTCGGGGGACTCGATGCTCGCGGGATTTCTCGCCGGAGCGGAAAAGGATTATGAGCACGCGCTGCTGCTGGGCTCCGCCTGCGGCGCAGCCACTGCGTTCTCGGAAGGCCTTGCCTCACGCGGGGACATAGAAAGAATATTAAAAATGTCTGTGTGAGTTTTCGCACAGACATTTTTAATATTATTTTGCCCTCCGCGGGCGGCGGCAGCGTGATGCTGCATCCACTTGCCGCCGAAGGTCCGGCAGATTTATAACGTTTAGTCAGGCGGCACGCTTGCTCCGGAACATACATGATCCAAAACATCATCTTATACGAAAAGTCGATAAAAACGATTGTACATGGAACTTATGTTAATTTATGCTCTGTTTTCAAGCCGGCTGCCGATATAGCCGGCAACATCGCTTTCCGCTATGCCGAGAGCAAATGAAAATTCGGGATAGATCATATTTTCCGCAGCGCGCAGGGCGTTCTCGTCTGAAACAAGTATCTTTCTGCCGCTGCTCCGACAGGATTCGGTGTGCAGATATATGGATTTTATAAGGGAGATTATCTTTGCGTGATCGCCCTCTTTCAGTATGCTGTCGATCGCTGAGCGGCGCTCTTTCGTGTTGTGGGTGAGCGTTATCTCGCCGTTTCCGGAATCGTCGATAGCCGCGTTCACTTCGTCTGCGGTCATAGGCTTTCTTACTCTGCCGCCGGTATTGCCCACTGGAACAAAGTATGCTGACGAACCTGTCCCCAGCGGAACGAGACGGAAGTATTCTCCGCTGCTGATGCCGTCATCGAAGCTCTTGGTCTCGATAGCCTCAATGCGGCAGACTCCTACCCCCTTATAGATCACATAATCATTTACCGAAAAATTTGTCGCATTCATCTTCAAGACCTCCTTACCAAATGCGAATTTGCGGGCGTTTGCACAGCCGCTTCTGCTTATATTCTGACATATATATTATAGCGCATTTTATTAACTTTTAACATAGACTTTTTGTACAAAGATACAGAATTTTTCACATTGCAGCAAGGTGATTATTCCCATTGCAAAGTTTTAAAATTGGTGACATTTTGTCTCTTCTGCGATAATGGACGCGGCTGCGGAGTCCAGCACAGAAAAACTCCTCCCCTTGAGGGAGGGGAGGAGTGAATTATTCTGCAGTGTTTCAGAATATGCTGCCGCTTGCGGCAAGGTTCTCGTGCGCCGTTTCATCGGTCTGCGCATTGTTATAGATCATAGCTGCCGCTTCGGTATATTGTTCCGGGATAGTCAGATATTTATATCCCGAGGTTGTGTCTCCGGTGATATACGCATTTTCGCTCACCAGCATGAGGATATACCGCTCGCCGCTTTCGCTGTAGAATGATCTTTCCGCAGACATCGCGAGCGCGCTGTCATATTCCGCGGAACCGACAGCTATCCGCCGCAGCTCGGAATTATATGCTATATCGGAAATGGAGATGGAATTACCTACTTCGACTCTCCAGCGCGGTTCGGTGACTTTTATGATGAAAGCGTCGTGATACTGCTGCGTTCTGAACATCTTTACGCCGTAGTTTTCAAGCAGCGTCAGTGTTCTCTTAAAGAAAGGATAGATCTTGTAGCTGTTGAAGCTCTCGTCATTTTTTCCCGGATAGATATAGTTGATTATAATATCTTCCGGTGCTGCGTAAGCCGAAAGATACATCTGTTCGAATGTCACATCGGAAGCGTCCGCGCGTATCGCTGCGATAAGGTCATCTGCCGGAAGGCGATATTTTATCATACCGCCGTTCTCATCAAAGTCGTTCTGTACATTCACATAAGTATCGGTCGGGTACTCGATGATCTCGGTCTGCTTTCCGGTTTTTACGTCAACTTCCCATACACTTCTTGATGAATTCGGCACCGTTCCGTAATTATTTGTGCTTGCGAGTCCGCCGTTCCTGAATATAAGCTCATAGAGCTCACGGATATATTCACCTGTCAGCGCATAGCGGCGCGAGCATACAGTACCGTTTTCGCCGATGTATTGTATCATCAGATCTGTATATTTGTCTGAAATGTTGTTGCTCTTTAACGGCCTCTCGGAAATTATCTTTTTATGAAATTCGGTTATTTCGTCATACGGAAGGTCGTTCGTATTGAAATAGTCATATCCGTAATTGAAATGCACATAAACATTCTTTACTTCGTCAGCCGGCGGGATATAGCTTCCGGCGCCGAAGCCGTCGGTGAGCGACACAGCCGTGCAGAGCGCCGCACAGCCCGCTGTGGTCGCCACAAAACGTATAACAGTGAACGGGAGTTTTTTCAGCTTTCCGCCGCCGACAAGTTCCGCAACAACGAATACCACCAGTGACAGGAACAGCCAGGCTGATATATGGAAGATAACGGGCGTCTCATATCCCGATTTCATGAATAGGTAGGTGCCCTGTGCTGCCAGGGGGCAAAGTATCGCCCACCAGAAGTACGATGTTACTGCGAGCACGCATATCGCTGTATATGTATGCCGCGCGTAGCGGAGCACAAAGGCTTCTCCGGTGCGTTCGGCGCGTCTGTGCTTCTGTATGAAGTACGAACCGATGCAGAGCGCCGCGAGATATACCGCGAGGACTATCAGTACCCACGGCTGATTTTCAATACCGCTGTAACCCATATATTGAAGCATGAAGGTCACGGGGGATAATATCGCCACGGGTCCGACATCACCGAAACGCACGCCGTAAAGCGATTCTGTTCCGTATGTGGTGCTTTGCGCAATAACGTTGATGAACAGTATAGCCATGGGTATCGCTATCTGCATCACTATCGGCAACATTATCGCTGTTACGCGCTTTCCGGTCGTGCTGATAATGAACAGTGTCATGAAATAAAGCATCAGATAAACGATGATGAAATATGGTAAAATGTGTTCAGCCACATATAAGCCGAGCTCTGACGAGCTTGAATGGTAATTGCTGTCGTTTATGAACTGTTCATATCCGTCGATCGAGCGTATCTTCGCGATCATTGCAAGCCCGGTAAGCGCGGAGAGCAGATGCGGTACGAAAATCGACGTGAATGACGCGAGCATATCACCGAAGAAGCGCTGTCTGTGCGTTACCGGCAGCGACAGATCCATGTTGACGTACTTCTTGAAGTGAAGATAGCGGAACGCTGACAGCATTATTATCAGCGATACTATCGCTGCGCCGAGAACTGCCGCCGCGAAAATATACCAGTTGAAGCTATGGACAAGCACCCGCATCGTTTCGAGCATATTTTCGTCAGCGTGTTCTGCGTCCATTGCCATTGCTGTGTATCTGTCCAGCATTATCATATAGAACGGGTATGTGAAAAATTCGAGCAGCACGAGTATCGCTGTCAGAAATTTCAGTTTTCCGAGCCTGTATAGAAAATATGTCAGGAATCCCGGCCTTTTAGTCGTCGAGCTTTGAGCTGTCATATCCTACACCCTCCATTTCATATATAAATATCTCTTTAAGACTGAGTCGAATATCGTCCATAAACTTCGGTGAGAGCTTCTCAGCTGCGGTGCGCACCTTTGCGGTACCGCCCTTTGCAATTATCTCGGTGAGACTTCCGGACTTTTCAATATGCAGTATTTCTATATCCGGAAGATCGTCGGCGGTTATGTCTCTGTCAAAGGCGGCTCTTATCTTCACTATGTCGGATTCCACATCGTCGAGCTCGCGGTCGAACACGACTTTTCCGTTGTACAGAAGTCCCGCTCTGTCGCAGAATTCGTCGATCTCACCCAGGTTGTGGGACGAGAATATGACGGTAAGCTCGTTGTCGAGCATTGCGTCTATCAGTATCTTTTTTATTATCGAGCGCATGGTCTGGTCGAGTCCGTCAAAAGCCTCGTCGATAAGCAGATATCTTGTCCTGCACGAAACTCCGCAGATCATCACAGCCTGACGCTTCATGCCCTTTGAGAATGTGTGGAGCTTCCGGTCTGTCGGAAGTCCGACTGTTGCGACAAGTCTGTCGAAAAGCTCGGATGAAAAGTCCGGATAGAATGCTGAATAATATTTCTTCATTTCTTTCAGCGTCATTGATGAGAACTGAATGGTCTCGTCGTCGATAAAGAATATCTTTGATTTCATCTCGGCGTTGTCGTAAACGTCCATGCCGTCTATTTTCACGCTGCCGGAGGTCTGCTTATAAATTCCGCAGAGAATCTTCATCAGAGTGGATTTTCCTGCCGCGTTCGCGCCGAGCAGTCCGTAGGAGCAGCCGTCGGGAATAGTCAGCGATATGCCGTCGAGCGCGACAGTATCATTATAGGCCATAACGCAGTCTTTTATTTCGATCATATTCCTCTTCCTTTCTTCGGAGCATTATTATTGTTTCTGTCGCTCCATATCCCGTCTGCAAGCGCGTCTGCCTCGCTTCTGGAAACGCCTGCCTCCGCGGCTTTGCGCATAGCTTCGCCAAGAGCCGCTGCCGCTTCCTGCTTTATTTTTTCGGCAGCGCTGCCGCCGCCGGCAACATAGCTTCCTTTTGCGGGGATAGAGTATATCAGCCCGTTCTGTTCGAGCGCGGCGTAGGCTTTCTGCACGGTGTTCGGGTTTATGCCGAGCTTTTTGGCTGTTTCGCGTACAGCGGGGAGCTTTTCATCGGGCGCGAGAGCACCGGTCGAGATAAGTCTTACTATCTCGCCGTAGATCTGCTCGTAGATGCTTGATCTTCCGTCAAGTCTTATATCCAGCAATTCGCATCTTCCTTTCATTGTTTATTGTTTTCGTGTTTTTTCTGACTGATCATACAGGCACTTAACTGTATTAGTACGCTTAGTACAGTTGCATTATAGCACATAACTGTACTAATGTCAATAGTACAGTTGAAATTTTATTGATTTTTTTCTGTTGCAATATCCGGCCGATTTTCAGAAAAGCTTATTATTCCGTATCTCTCCCACGCCGAAGGGGGGAGAGATACGCTTTGGACTGTTTTCCGGACTTTTTTATCAAATTATAATCATTATATTGTGTTAAGGTCTATTTTTTTAATACAAAGGTTGACTAATCATACCAAATATGATATAATATTATGATAATATTTAACTGCTCCCGCGATGCGGGTAGAACACATAAAGAAAAGGAATGACAAAACACAATGGAAATGCCGTTTGAACCGAACGAAGGAAAGAGCCTGACTATAGATACCGATTTCGGCACCTATGCGCGCTATCCCATAAAGACCCATGTTATCATGAAAGAGGACGTTATGACCGACGTGCTCGATAAATATGTCTGCCCCTATCTTGAAAAGGGAGACACCGTGATAATATCCGAAAAGATAATCGCGATAACACAGGGACGCGCTTTCCCGCTCGAAGAGATAAAGGTCTCAAGACTCGCTAAATTCCTCAGCCACTTTGTTGTAAAGACAAACTACGGCATCGGCCTCGGAATGCCCGAGACTATGGAGCTCTGCATACGCGAGGTCGGCAGACCCAAAGTTCTGTGGGCGGCGTTCTGTGCGGCTATCGGCAAGATATTCGGCAAGAAGGGCGTATTCTATAATATATGCGGAATGAAAGCACGCGCTATCGACGGACCGTGCGATTACACGCTCCCGCCGTATAACCACTACGCGAAAATGGCTCCCGACAAGCCCGACGAGGCGGCTGCGGAGCTTGCAAAGCACTGCGGCTGTGATGTTATCATAATCGACGCGAACGACATCGCCGCGACTGTGCTCGGCAAGAGCAGAAAAGACCTTCCCGACGCGTTCGGTGAGCAGGTGTTCCGCGACAATCCGCACGACCAGTGCTCTCAGCAGACGCCTATTTCGATCGTAAGAAAGGTTACTGCATAATGAAAAGATATGTTTCTAACGCCGCTGCGCTTATCTGCGCGGCGGCGGTTATGCTGAGTGCGTGTTCAACATCGGAACCCGCAAAAGAAGCTCAGGAAAGTACATCTGACACATCGTTTTCTCATACCTCGGCTACACCTGCCGATACTGCGGCGGATACAGCGGCAGGCGCTACCGACAGCACGACTGCTCCGGCCGCGGAGGATACTTCCGCAGCAGAGACAGGCGGCATCGGAGATGTCGATCTCTTTGGATTCAATGCAAAAAATGATCCGGAAAAAATGTGGGATATACTGCCGTACATTGATTATACGCCTGTCGGGGAGCTTACCTATGTGATTATAGATGCGCAGGACTATTCATTCGGAATGCAGCCCTATGATTTTGGCGATTCCGAAAAGGCAGTGATCGTAAACGGCTATAAGGGAAGCGCTGACGCTGTGAGGATCCCCGATAAGATAGACGGCTTTCCGGTCGTGGCGGTTTCGTTTTATGGCTCCGATTATGACGGCGTTCAGGATTATGGTCTCAAAGAGCTGATAGTTCCCGATACCGTAAAAAGAATAGACATAAATAAAGAGACCATCGAGTATATGAATATTCCTGACGGCGCTTATGTCTGTATGCCGGAAGTGTGGATGAATAACACAACAAGTGAGTTCGGCGCTCTGAAAGGTCTTTATCTTGACGCCGATTATTTTGGCTCGGTACTTGTGGATGACTGTCCAGACATTTCGGTAATGAGAAAGGGCAGGATATTTACTCATGACAACATCGCCGCAATGGACGACACGTTTGTTCCGTATCGTATAATGACCGAAGTAATAAATGATTATGAGTATAACGAAGAGACCAACGAAAATGTACTTGTCGGAAAGACAACAAAATATCATCTCCGTGATTGCCTGGACATTGCCGAAAGCATAACTATCCCCGACGGTGTTACGGATATCTACACAAGGGCTTTCAGCGGCTGCACGAAGCTTAAAAGCGTTGAGATCCCAGACAGTGTGGAATCTGTCGAGGGAGCGGCATTTTCGGGCTGCACTTCGCTTAAGAGCATTGTTATACCGGACAGTGTGACATTCTTAGGCGGTCAGGAAATGTATGATCTCACAGGAGCCTTTTATGGATGCACTTCTCTCACTGATGTCACGATAGGAAAGGGCCTGGAGAAGACCATAAATGAAGCTTTTCAGGGGTGCCCGGTGAAAACTCTGAGGCTCAGGGGTGAAAATAATCTGAGTTTTATATTTGATGACAGTCAATATCACAATATAAATCTGACCGAGATGTTCCCTGAAATTGAGATACTTGTTATTGAGGACGGCGTGCAGACGCTGACCGCGACAATGGTGCCGAAAGTTGAGTCGCTTAAAAGAGTTGTTCTGCCGGATACGCTGAAAACGATAGACAGCAATGCGTTTTCCGGCTGTTCCGGCCTTGTGGGAATAAAGATCCCCGGCAGCGTTGAAAAAATCGGAGACTTCGCATTCGGGAACTGTATAAATCTTACGGGAATAGTAATTCCTGACAGCGTAACAGAACTTGGCTTACGCACATTCGGGAACTGCACATCACTGAAAGACGTAACTATCGGCATGAGGGTAACACAGCTCCCGCCCGGTATGTTCTTTGGCTGCACCTCGCTTGAAAGCATTGTTATCCCGAACGGCGTTACCGAGATCGGTTCGGCTTCCGGAAGATTTGAGGATGTCACCGGCGGCGTGTTTGCAAACTGTGAAAAGCTGAAAAAAGTGGAACTCCCGGAAAGTCTGAAAAGCATAGGGTGCCTTACTTTTGCAAACTGCACATCGCTGGATTTCATCAGGCTTCCCGATAGTATCACTTATCTCGGGGGATACGGTTATGTAGCATATTATCTTTCAATCGAGGAACGCGAGATGAGCGGTCACATGGGCGCTTTAGGTCCGATCTCCTGCTTCTACAGATTTGAGACTGAGTTTAACAAAGACCTTGTTGTATCGCATAAAAACAAGGAATACAAGGGAGACGACATTTTCGAATTTGAGAAAAAATTTCTTCCGCCTATGCCGGAAGAATATTGATGAATATCACGATTAGCCGACAGCCTGCTGCTGTCGGCTAATTTTATGCGCGGAAACGGGTGTTTTGTGCAAAGTGTATAACAATAATATGGAAAACAATTCCAATTTTGTTCGCATAGTACCTTGCCAAACAATGTACTATGTGCTATAATAGCATCAATGCAAGATACCTTGCAAGACAAAGTACTTTGCGAGCAGTTAATATCTGTGAGCACAAAGTACCTTGCAGCAGGTTAATATCTTTAAGCGCAAAGTACCTTGTATGTAAAACAGTGATCAATAAACCGGAAAGGAGAAAATACAATGCAGTCACAGCTCAAACGAGGTACTCTCGAACTCTGTGTGCTGACTATATTGTGCAGGGGCGACCGCTACGGATACGAACTCGTCAATATAATCTCAAATTGTATGCACATAACCGAGGGAACGATCTACCCGCTTATGAAGCGGCTCAAAGATTCGGGAAGTATAGATTCGTACATCGTCGAATCACAGGAAGGTCCGCCGCGAAAGTATTACAGCATCACAGACGACGGAAGGACGATACAGCAGGAACAGGAGAACGAATGGCGAAGCTTTTCGGAATCCATCAACAAACTGATAAACGGAGAGGAAGGAATGTCATGACTTACAGTACAAGAGTCGATTTTATGAACGGTCTGCGTCAGGCTCTCGCCGGCAGCGATATAACCGACACGAGAGAAATACTCGTTGATTTTGATCAGCACTTCGATGAAGGCGCGGCGGCCGGCGAGTCCGAAGCCGAGGTTTGCGAGAAGCTCGGAGATGTTGACGAGATAGTAAAACAGTATGTTTCCGAAAACAAAGAGGAAAGCGCAGCAAAGAAGGAAGATCATTTTGATCCCGATTCGCTTGACATGAAAAAGGAAGGCGACGATACGGCTCCGGGTGAGCAGATCCCACCGACTCCCGGATTTGCTCAGCAGCAGACATACACGCAGCAGCAGAACACAGCATTCTCGCCCGACGCGGGAGGCATAATCGGAGTGATCTGCCTCGACCTGTTCCTGCTTTCGTGGGCGATACCGACACTGTTCGGACTTATTATGGGACTTTACGGAATGACGATAGGCTTCTGCGTTACAGGTGTGGTACTTGTAATAGCGGCGCTCATCCTTGCGATAACCGGAGTTTCTGGTCTCATAACCACCGGTCTTGCACCGCTGTCAGTATTGTTCTGCGGAACGATGTTCGTCGGCTTCGCAGGAATGCTTGTGGTAGCTTCGATAGCTGCAACAAAGGGATTCATCAATCTTTGCATAGCGATAATCAATATGCATGCAAGAGTTTTCGCAGGACGCAATGTGCTGAATAAGATCGGCAGAAGAAAGGAGACTGAGGCAGTATGAAAAAGAGAGTAAGTTTAGGTAAGGTACTGCTGATATTCGGCCTTATCGCATTGATCAGCGCGGTAGCTTTCGGAGTATCAGTAGTTGCACTCGGCGTAACGGATAATAATTACGGCATAAGCATAAACGGAACAGGGATCAATCTGATAGGAGGTTTTTCCATGGGAAAATCGGAAATAAGGTTCAATGATAACGGTAATGTTACAGAATATGAATTTGAGGCAAACAAGGATTTTTCAGCAGAATTTGACGGTTCGCAGGTCAAGGACGTGACCGTCTCGATTGCAAAGTGCGAAGCGAATGTCATAAGCACTTCCGGCGACAGGATCAAGGTAAACTACACTACAGGCAATGGTCCTCTCGGATTTGAGGCTTCGGTAAAAGACGGAAAGCTCGTTGTTGAGGAAAAGGGCGGTTTCATGTCGTGGTTCAGCGGTAACAAAACCTCCAGGCTCACGCTGGAGATACCGGATAAACTGTACAGTGAGGCAGCTCTCAATATCGCTTCCGGAAGTCTTAAGGCAGAAAAGTTCGTGTCGTCTGAGCTTCATGCAAGCATAGCGAGCGGCTCGGTTGATCTCGGAGTGTTCGCTGATGAAATAAAGCTTTCGGTAGCTTCGGGACATGTTGAGATGAAAAACTGCACTGAGAATAATAGCTGCCGCGATCTTAAGATAGAGGTCGCTTCCGGCAGCGTACAGCTTGACGGATTCGGCTCGAAGACGACCAAGGTAAATGTTGCGAGCGGTAAGGTAACAGTCAACGGAATATCCGGTGATGTCAACGCGGATATCATGTCCGGAACATTCACACTTGATTATTCTGAGTGGAACGGCGATCTCGATGTTGATCTTGCAAGCGGAAAGGTTGATGTAACTCTTCCTGCGGGCTCCGGTATCGACCTTGATCTCGACCGCGCTTCCGGAAGCTGCAATGTCGATCTTGACGGACATTCCGAAAAGTTCAGCAAGGACGTGAAGGCAACGATCGGCGGAAGCAATGTTCACAGAGTTAATATCGACGCGGCAAGCGGCGGCACATATATACACAACTGAGAAATTCACCCTACCCACTGCCCCCTTCCCTTAAGGGAAGGGGGATTATTGTTTTTTGTGGGGACTCCGTCCCCACAAAAAACTGGGCTTTTCAGGTTGACACTTATGTCGCGCGGTGATATAATTGTTATATTATTCTAAGCGTGGGAGGTGACCGTATGAAGCGTGCCGGACTTATCACAGCGGCAATAATGATATTATCTGTATGCTCCTGCGGAGTTCACGCGCAGGCGGAAGTCTCCCGCGAAATGTTCGCCATGGACACTCTCGTTTCTGTCAAAGCATACGGAAATTCTGCGAATGACGCGGTAAAGGCTGCAGGCGACAAGCTTTCGGAGCTTGAACAGCGTTTCTCCGTCACCGGCGGAAACAGCGAGATCGCGCGGCTGAATTCGCGCGTAACAGACGAAGTTTCTGATGAAACATCGTATGTGATCTCTACGGCTCTCGGTTATTGCGCAGATACCGGCGGAGCTCTCGACATTACAATTTATCCGGTGGTCAGGGCATGGGGATTCACTACTGGGGAATACCGCGTTGCGACTGACGAAGAGATCTCGGAGGCACTCGGAAAGACAGGCTTCCGGAATGTCGCCTTGTCCGGAAATAAAGTCATGCTCCCCGACGGATTTATGCTTGATCTCGGTTCCTGTGTTAAAGGCTATGCGGGTGATAAGATGAAGGAAACGCTGTCGGCGTGCGGCATTACTTCCGCAATAATAAATATCGGCGGGAATGTTACAGCGCTCGGAAATAAGCCGGACGGTTCCGACTGGACAGTGGGTATCGCCGACCCGTCCGATCCGTCGGAGCTGCTCGGCACGGTCAGAGTGAGTGATAAGTCTGTGGTTACTTCCGGCGGGTATCAGAGATATTTTACAGATGATGACGGGGAACGATATATCCACATAATCGACCCGGCAACGGGCAGGCCTGCGGAAAGCGGACTTAAGAGCGTTACCGTGATAGGAGATGACGGGCTGATGTGTGACGCGCTTTCTACTGCTCTGTTCGTTATGGGTGAAGAAAAAGCAGTCGCTTACTGGCGTGCACACGGCGGATTTGATATGATACTTGTGACTGACGGCGGCATAATAATAACTGAGGGAATTTCCGACGTGTTCGACAACATATCGGGACTGTCTGAGGAGACGACATATGAACAATAAGAAAATGACAGCCGCGCGGCTTGCGGAGCTGTCGGTGCTGACTGCTGCGGCACTGATACTGTTCGTGGTCGAGCTTCGGCTCCCGCCGATAACGAATGCGGTGCCGGGTGTGAAGCCGGGACTTGCGAATATTGTGACGGTTTACTGCGTGTATCGCTACAGAGCTTACGAGACCGCGCTGGTCGTTGCTGCGCGCGTGATACTCGGTTCGTTCTTTGCGGCGAGCTTCTCAACGATAATATTCAGCGCTGCGGGAGCTTTGCTGTGTCTTGCGGGAATGATATCGTTATCGCGGCTTCTGCCGAAGCTTCCGATATGGGTATGCAGCATAATAGGCGCAGTTTTTCACAATATCGGGCAGGTCGCAGCAGCGGTGATATATATGGGTTCGTTCGCAGCGGCGGCATATCTGCCGATACTGCTGCTGAGCGGCTGTATTGCCGGAACGTTCACGGGGATATGCGCGCAGCTCATTACCGAGCGCATAGGAAAAAGGTTTAATAAAAAATCATAATTTAGCGGACCCACCCCCAACCCCCTCCCTAAAGGGAGGGGGCTATTTTATTTTTCTATGTGGGGAGCAGAGCTCCCCACACCCCACCTGTTATCGGCGCCGCGCCCGAAGGGGTGCAGGGGGCGCTGCACGATGCAGCGATTGACCGCCCAAAAGCGCGCATGATGCGCGCATAAAAGGCGGTCATAAGCGACTCCGGAAAGCCCCCCAGAAAAACCTACAAATTATGATTTATCTCAGCAATACGATGTGAAATGATCCCATTTCGCCAAAATACCCCTTTCCTTGTTAAGTGACAAGGAAAGGGGTATTTTTAATTCTTTGATGATAAGCTGAGAGTTCCCTCGCGTATCATTTTTTTAATTTCGTTTTTTGGAACAGGCTTGCTGAACAGATAGCCCTGCACGCGCTTGCAGCCGATCTCGCGGAGAAATTCGTACTGTTCCTTAGTTTCAACGCCTTCCGTGAGCGGTATCATGTCGAGCTGCTCCGAAAGCGACACTATGTTTTCGAGTATCAGCTTCGCATTCGTGTTATCGCTGAGGCCTTCGAGGAATTTTTTGTCTATCTTCACAACATCGAATTTGTAATCCTTAAGAACGTTAAGCGATGAATAGCCGCTGCCGAAATCGTCCAGCCATATCCTGAATCCGAGCTCCTGAAGCTTTTTAAACGAGTTGATCAGCACTTCGCTGTTATCGGAAAGCGCGCTCTCGGTTATCTCGATATCGAGAAGATCTTTGCTGAGCCCGTATTTCTCAAGCATTTCGCAGATATATCCGACAATATCGCACATCTCGAAATCGAGACGCGATAAGTTGATCGATATCGGCATACATTCGTTCCCGGCTTCGAGTTCGGCGTGAAGATCGGCGCATACGCGTTCTATCACATATCTGTCGAGAATGTGTATCTGGTGGTGTTCTTCAAGCACGGCTATGAATACGCCCGGTGAGAGCATACCGAAGTTGTCGTCGTTCCAGCGGGCAAGAGCCTCATATCCGATGATCCTGCCGTCCTCGGTAGAGATGACCGGCTGATAGAATACATGTATGTTTTCGTTTTCGACAGCGTTTTCGAGATTGTTGACTATGTACTGGTTCAGACGGAATTTATCTTCGAGCACCTGGTCATACTCGCGGCATGTATGATTGTAGCGCTTCTTGATGCTGGAGCAGGCAAATCTCGCACGGTCGCACGCGATAGCTGCGTCGCGGTCATCCGGCCTGGGGCGGTATGCACCGCATTTCAGCCTTATCTCGACATCTCCGCGGTCGGTGCGTATCTCGTCCGAGATGCTGGAAATAACTCTGTCATACCCGGTATTGGTCGTGAGCACTACGAAATGGTCGTCAGAGAATCTTGCGACGGTTGAACCGTTGAATCTTTGTTCGATCAGATGAGCAGTTTTTTTCAGCAGCTCATTGCCTTTGGCAAAGCCATAGGCGTTGTTGAATGAGCTGAAATTTTCGATATCAATGAACAGTAGCTTAAGCTCGGGATCTGTTTCTCCGCTGTTCAGGCGGTCTTCGCAGAGCTTCTTGAAATACATCATGTTGTGTATTCCCGTAAGCTCGTCTTTTTCGGAATAATTATGCAGCGAGGTGTATGCGCCTTCGAGAGCTTCATCCTTGCGCGCCTGCGCCATTGTTCGGGTATAACTTGCGAAGCTGCAGAACAGCGTGGCTATCCACATGATGAACAGGTTTATCTGCGTGGCGGCAGTTGCTCCGACAGCGGTAGTGTTCACTATCAGCGTGGTGTCGATTATCAGGTAGAACAATCCGTAGGATATGGTTATTATCAGGAGCCCCACGATCGGCGACCAGATAAGAAGACATGCCGCGAAAAGCTCCATAGTAAGGAAGGTGAAGACCTGCTCGCCCTTGCTGTAATCCGCCGCGGATATTTCTACTCCGAACGACAGGCATATAAGCATAAACACCCATTTAAGAAAGTAGCCAAGCGGCTTGTTGCATTTTTTCCCTCTGATGAATCTCAGAGCATAGAAGAACATACTCAGCGCCGAAACCAGCAGTAGCGAGTAGTTGAGATAATGCGATACATAGTAATCCGTCGTCCGCAGGTCTATTCCGTTAAGCTGTCTGTACAGCAGTCTCAGTATCATCCATGATTCGAGTGCTGCAATGACTACCGACATATATATGCTTGAACGTATGTTTGCAGCAAAGAAGAAATCACGTATATACGGACTCTTTTTTTCAAGTCCGGTAATTTTCAGCAGCTTTTCCTTCATAAGGACTCCTTTTCTGTCAACGAATATCGTTTCACAGCAGTAATAAAAGTGTATAAAATTCCACGTTATATTTTATCACTTTTTGGAGCGTTTGTCAATAGTTGGGTTATGCCCCACCCCCTGCCCCTCCCCAGAAGGGGAGGGGAGTATTTTTTCTTTACGTGGGGAGCGGAGGTCTGTCGGTCAGCCCTCTCTGGCACTTCGTGCCACCTCTCCCAGAGGGAGAGACACCCCACACCCCACCTGTTTGTGGCGGGCAGCCCGAAGGAGTGCAGGGGCGCTGCACGATGCAGCGATTGACCGCCCAAAAGCGCGCATGACGCGCGTGCAAAAGGCGGTCATAGGCGATTTCGGAAAGCCCCCTTGTAAGGGGTTTGGGGGACGAAGTCCCCCAAAGACAACAAAATAGTCCCTCCCTTTGGAGGGGCATGGTAATGTTCACACCGCGAAAAGCGGAATGACAAGTCCCGTGACATAAGCTGCTGCGGAAGCGGAAAGTGCGACAGCTATAAGCGGAAGTCCGAAATATGCGAGAATAATGGCAACGACTGTTCCGACGGACGCCGTTATCAGATCGCCGGTGCTGAAGAATACTGCCGGAACCGTCATGGCGCTCAGGACAGCATACGGTATATAATACAAAAAATCGTTTATATAGCGGGATTTTATCTTCTTTCTGAAAACAGTGAACGGCACCATTCTTATCAGGTATGTGACTCCCGCCATTATCGCGATATATACCCATACATTCAAATTCACGCGGGATCACCGTCCTTTTCTTCGCTTTCCTTTCTCGGAAAAAGGAGCGCGCACAGCGCCGATACGGTAACTCCGCAGATTATTACGGAAAATCCTCCCGATATGAAAGGCAGCAGGAAATATATAACGGTGCTCATGGCGGCGGCGATAAGAACTGCCGCGAGTATGCCTTTCTGCTTTCGCGCAGGTGGGATTATTATTGCGAGGAACATTCCGTACAGCACTATACCAAGCGCATCCGAGATCGCAGTCGGAAGAATGCTTCCCGCGGATGCTCCGAGGAATGTCCCGAGGCACCAGCCGAAGGTGGATATAAGTATCATACCGTACATATACCACGGGGTAACTCTGCCGGGCTGACCGGCGGCGACCGCAAATATCTCGTCAGTCATTCCGTAGGCTGCGGCGAGTCTGTGAGGTGTCGTAAAGCATTTGTCCAGCTTCTGCGACAGCGAGAGCGACATCAGCGAATAGCGTATATTGATAGTAAGCTGAGCGAGTATCATCTCGGTTATCGAACCGCCGGCGGCAATTATCCCTACTCCCGCAGCCTGTCCCGCGGACGTCAGGTTGAACAGCGACATTCCGACCGCTTCGAGCACTGACAGTCCCGAACGCACCGCTATTATACCGAATCCGAACGATACCGACAGATATCCGAGGAATATCGGTATGCCGTGTAATATTCCTTTCAGGAAATGTTGCTTTTTCAAGATGTTGTCTCCTTGTTGGTAATGAAAAAAATAAGCGATGTTACATCATTTGTTTGATTTCTTAATAATATAAATCATAATTTAGCGGACCCACCCCCAACCCCCTCCCTAAAGGGAGGGGGCTATTTTATTTTTCTATGTGGGGAGCAGAGGTCTGTCGGTCAGCCCTCTCTGGCACTTCGTGCCACCTCTCC
>CAMVEM010000018.1 GCA_947166515.1 uncultured Clostridia bacterium
TCATGTTCTGCGCGTTGTTCGCGTCGATATCGAGGGTGCCGCCCTGCGCGGACTTGTTGCCGTGCCATATCTCCGAGCCGTTGGGAGTGAAGACGTGCAGGTCGATATCGTCCTTGGAATCCCACATCAGCGTAATTGTTATCTTTCCGTCTCCCGCGCCCTGTCTTCCCCGCTCGTTCTGAATACCCAGATCTGTAAGGAAATCTTCGGAGCCGGAACCGCCGCCTGCCGGATCAGACTCGCCCCATTCGCAGATGAAGTACGCAGGAGCCATAGAGTAGCCGCCGTAGCCGTCGACCCATTGATAATCGCGTTCCTTGTTCATGAATACATAGTCCTCGCCTGAGCCGAGGCCGTTGTTCGGTTCTTCGGAGCCTGCCGCGCCGCCCGGATACCATGCGGTATAGCTCCACGGTTCGCCGTTCAGCCAGTACCAGTTTCCCTCGGAACCGGAGTCAGAGCCGCCTATCCAGAAGTTGCTGTAATCCACACGAGCCGCAAGGCCTGCAACATAATCCTGCTCGTCCTGGGAAGTAATGGCAGCAAGATAGCCGCCTAAGCTCTTGCAGTACTCGTTAGCGGATATGGGATCGAGTTCCTTCTCTATCACGGCGTATGTATGTCCGCTATATGTTCCCGAAACTGCACCGTCGGGAATGCTGACGCTATTGCCGGAACTGCCGCTTCCCGTGATATATCCCGACGCTACGCCCACATCAGAAGGTATGGAGCCGCCGGTCCACTCGTAGGTAAAGACCAGCATGCCTTTTGAGAACGAGTCAATCCTTATATTGACGACAGTCAGCTTATCATCGGTAAGGTCATAGGGCGCGGACGGGAAGTCTCCCGTAACATGCGCGCTTAAATTTGCTTTTTCACTGCCGGAGTTGTAATTTGATGAACCGGCTTCGAAACTGTAGTCATCCTGAGCTTGGTCATAGAATCGTGAGCCTTGCGTTAAGCTTAGATTGTCCTTCGTGTGAGGACCGGTCCAGAAATCGACCTGCATATCAATGAAGGCGTATCCTTTGTCCGTATCGCTCGCATTCAATTCGAAGGATATCTCGGCAGTCTCCTCGGCAGCGTATGCCGTTTTGGGCAGTGTGAACGTTGCCGACGCCTTGCCTGTGCCGATAAACTCATGGTTCATGTTTGTATAGTAAGGGTTGTTATAGGTCAGTAAGCCGTTTGTTCCGCTTTCAGAAAAGTCGATCTCGTACATATCCTCACCATTGTTGTAATGGCTGCTTGTTCCCTCTACATATCTGCCATTCGCACCGTCATAAACATACGGCGTAACCGACGTCAGCTTCCAGTAGCCGCCGGAAGCATCAGTATCGGCAGTTCCTCCGGGCTCAACGCTGAAGATCACGTAATCCCAGACTTCAAGATAATACAGCGAATTGCCGTTAAGCGTGTAAGTTCTCGTTATCTCGTCCTCGAACCATTCTTCCTCGCTGACGCGGTTCTTATCCGCATCGGACAGCACGAGTATCGCGTGCGCAGAGCCGTAATAATCCTTCGGGTGCTTCATTGTTATCGTATAATTACCCGCATCGCCCGTTGTGAACTTATAGTAAACGTGCTCCTGACCCTCTGTCTCTATGGACTGATTATCCACAGTCTGGCCGACAGTGAACGGTATAGCAGATTCGAACGATTCTCCTGTCTCTGTGCTGTTGTTTGTGGGTACGTTAACAGCAGGTGTACCTACATAGGTAGTACCGTCGCCGTACTCGTCGTACTCAACGTAGAATCCTGTCTGATATCCTGATTTATCTATATTATCAAGATCATTCCACGTCATGTCGCTCCAGAGGTGACCGCACCATTCGATCCCGCCCTGGTCGTTGGGCTCTCCGGACTTCCATTTTAAGTATATACCGAAAGGCTCGCCTGTCACCCAGCTCCAGCCGTTATTGTCGCCGTATGCGCCTATCCAGCCTGTCGTTCCGGGGAAAGTTTTCTCGATAAACGACTGCTCCGCCTCGGACGTGATAGTCACAAGGTGGCCGCCCATGGACTGGGCCATAGACCTCGCTTCTGTCCACGATATCTGGGCATTGGGATAATATTCGTATCTATGACCGCCGAATTCGCCGGTAAGAATATCCTCCGCGCCGTTATAGTCAAACTCGAATATCGGTACATCAGTGCCGGTGCCGTCGATCGTTCCGGTAAATTCCTTTACCTCACCGTCAATTTCTATACGCACGATATATGCTGCGGAATCATCGCTTCTATCTGCAGATTCATTGAGATATATGCGGTAATGACCGTTCCGCGGATATTCAAAGAATATGTTCTCGACAGGGTTGAGGATGCGCTGGCCGCTCGAATTCGATTCAACATCAAGTCTTCCGCCGCCTGCGTTCTTGCTGCAATAATAGATGTGCGCATCTCCCGGACCTACAACGTGAAGATCAACGTCGTCATAGCGGTTCCACATTGCCGAAATGCTTATCTTACCTGAACGGGCTCCTCTTTTTTCAAGCGCAGCTCTGATGGTATCCGATGCAGGTTCTCCGGGGAGAGTGCTGTTCTGTCCGTGCTCGCTGTAATCGAACTCAAATACGGACTGCTCGGTACGGTCGTTGTTGATATCTCCCTCAAACTTCTGTTCGGTATCACCGACCTTCACCTTTACGATATAATGTGTTGATTCTTTGGACGTTCTGTCGTAATAATCACGGACAAACACCTTATAATGGCCGTTTTCCGGATCGGGGAAATAAACATTTTCGACCGCGGGTATGCATATCTCGTTATCCCGGACGTTCATATCCATATCCAGAGTACCGCCCTGCGCAGTCTTATTGCGGTGGTAAATACGGCTGCCGTTTGGAGTTATAACATGAAGGTCGAGATCGTCCCCGGTCTGCCAAGCAAGAGTTACAGTGATCGGACCGACTCCCGCTTCGTAGTCTTGCATTATGCTCGTTATCTCATCATCTGTAACCGGAGGCTGCGAACTTTCCCCCGTTTCCTTGACATTGCCGATATCTTCTTTTCTCTCGCGATCATCAGCCTCATTCTCGTCGTTTATTCTTTCAAGAAGATCCAGTATTCTCTGAGAAGATATGGGAGGAATAAAGTCGGTTATCGGTCCCCTGTTGTTCTCCGGAGGATTATATGCCGTACTTCCGCCGACATTCTGCACTTCAGGCGGGTCGGCGACAGAACCCTCTCCCTTGTTGCCTCGCGTGATTGTAAATCCGCCTACGCGGTCTATAACAAACCACGAGAAAAAGCTCGTCGCATGGAACGTTACGCCGTTCTCAGAGGGTCCCTCGGGGTATGTATTGATAGATATTGAAAGGCTCCCCTCTTCGGGATGATAGTCCGGGAACTGATCCTGACTTATCGCAAGTCCGCTGGTAGTTCCATATACTATACATCCGATACTGTTTCCGATATCAACAAGAATATCGGTATTGCTGACGCCGATAGTGCCGCCCTTTATCGCATTTGAAATGGTATGTACGCTGTGCGCACCGTTCGGGAGCGTTGTGAACTCGCCGGATGTGATCTCGCCGGACACATAGAACTCCATTGAGAAGTTTTCTGCCATGGTGCTGACTTCATTGTTCCAATCCTGAACAGGCGTTGTACGTCCCCGGTATAGGCTGCGAAGTCTTTTAACTGCGCTGTAGCCTTTCCGGCAATCAGAAAGTATCATCATACCAAGCTTAGAGCACTGATCAACACTGTCTGCGGGAGAAGCGGCTTCAGTGACCTCTGTAGATATGTCGCCCTCGTTCGCCGCAGAAGCCTTTATCGTAAAAGGAAACAGATAGTCCACAAGATCAGGTTTTGCATAGGCTGCGCTGATCTTTGCGACATTGCCACTGGTGCTCTTGATCTTCTCGTTTGCAGCAAGCTCTTCCGACAGCGAGATCAGATTGTTCGAGACCTCCTCGGTCGCTTTCCATGCGTCAAGGCACTGGCTGAACAGCTCATCCACCGTGTCCGGATCCGCAGACGCAAGGTCGGTCTCAAGAAGCTGCTCGGTCATCAGTCTTGCGAACGAATAGCTCTGTGTATTGAGAGTGGTCATATCGCAGAGCTTTGAAAAGCTTGCCTCAAGCTCGGGGTCAAGAGCGGTCTTTTTGCCGAACGGATTGAAAATAAGCGTAAGCACAAGAGCTATCGCGAGGAATATCGCCACGATGGTGATTATCAGCGGGTATTTGCTCTTTTTTGTCTTTACCGCAGCACCGGCTGCAGGCTGCATAGCAGGCTGAACATACGGCATCTGCTGTACCGGCTGAACATAAGTCTGCTGCTCCGGGATGTACGGCTGTATCGGCATCTGCTGTACCGGCACAGCGATACCGCAGTTTCCGCAGAAAGCAGAATCATCCGGTATCTGAGCGCCGCAATTCATGCAAATCTTACTCATAGATCATTCTCCTTAATAATATCATATAGTTGCTGCAATGCACTAAGTGTTCCGCACTCATATACGAGACTACGGTACAGAAGCTGTCATTGCGTCCGACGGCTTTATGTCTTCTGAATAATAAACAGGCAAAGCGCGATGTGCCGATGAGCAGCATTTCGCTTTCCGGTTAGATTATTAATATATATTATACCATAAATCGCGCGATATTTCAATATGTATCCCGACAGAATAAAAATGTTTAAAATGCTTGAAATATTTTGATTCTTGTTATATAATATACTTGTGTGTGGTATCAGTTTCCAATCTCTGTAATATGCACACAGACAATAATCATTGGATGAAATGATATGAAAGATACTGAAAAAAACAACATAAGACCTGACGGAACCTATGTCGTGAGACGCAGAATGACTTCCGCGAAGGTCATACCTATAAGCTTCCTGCTTCTGATAATGGTCGGCACCCTGCTCCTGTGGCTTCCGATCTCTACCGCACCGGGTGAGCATACCGATTTTCTTACCGCGTTCTTTACTTCGACCACTTCGGTGTGCGTTACCGGACTGGTCGTTGTTGACACCTTTGTTCACTGGACGCTTTTCGGAAAGATAGTGATACTTTTCCTGATACAGCTCGGCGGTCTCGGAATAATCTCAGTCACGTCGATCATAATGGTGCTCGCTCATAAAAAATTCAGCCTCGGCATGACCGTGATGCTTCACGATTCGTTCAACCTGAACTCGCTCTCGGGACTTATGAAGTTCCTTATCCGCGTTTTCAGGGGAACGCTCATTGTGGAAGGCGTAGGAGCGCTCATGTATATGCCTGTGTTCATACCGGAGTTCGGCGTGCTTCGCGGGATATGGTATTCGGTTTTCACGTCAGTCTCTGCATTCTGCAACGCGGGAATAGACATCATAGGCCCCGACAGTCTTATCGGTTACAACAGCAATCCTCTGGTGATGTTCACGACAATGCTGATGATCGTAATGGGCGGTCTCGGGTACATAGTCTGGTTCGATGTCCTGAACGGCTTCAAAAACGGCATCAAGCGAAGGTACAATCCCGTTCAGATATTTAAGCGGTTCAGCGAACACACAAAGCTCGTTCTGACGCTGACTGTGATACTTATTTTCGGCGGCGCGGCAGTTATATTCGCCACGGAATGTTCAAATCCACAAACGATAGGATATATGCCGCTCGGCGACAAGATATTGAACAGCATCTTTCAGTCCGTAACGTTCAGGACCGCGGGTTTCGCGGCCGTGCCGCAGCAATGTCTGTGCGAGAGCACCTGCGCTTTCGGAGATATACTGATGTTCATAGGCGGTTCGCCGGTCGGAACAGCGGGCGGCATCAAGACTGTGACATTCTTTGCTGTGATACTCAACGCTGTGTCATATATCAGAAACAGAAATGAGGCTGTTGTTTTCAACCGCCGTTTTTCGCCCGATACGATACGCAAGGCGGCCGCGGTCATGACGGTAAGCTTCTTTGTATCGTTCGTCATGCTGGTCCTTCTGATGATAACAAGCGGTGTCAATCTTACAGACGGCATATTTGAAGTCCTGAGTGCGACATGCACGGTCGGACTTACGCGGGGACTAACGCCAACGCTTGGAATAGCGGGCAGGATAATAATCATTATTTCGATGTACCTCGGAAGAATAGGACCTATATCAATGGCCCTGTTTTTCGCAGGAAAAAAGAACGACCAGAATAAAGTCAGACACATTACAGGCGATTTTATAGTAGGTTAAAGCAGTCAATACAGAAGGTGATAGGTTTGAAAATTAAATTTTCAAACTTACACTTCGATGTTCCCGCCCAATAAGCGGGGCGGGTTTTGCTCCGCAAAAACACATCAAAGTGAAAGGAGTTGCACCCATCGGGTGCAGATAATAATAATGGGAAAATCAGTAGTTGTTTTCGGACTCGGGCAGTTCGGGAAAAGTCTTGCGCTGAATTTAAGCAGCGCAGGCGCAGATGTTATGGTAGTTGACCGCGACGAGGAGCTTGTAGCTTCGATTGCCGACGAAGTGACAGAAGCAAAAGTGGCGGATCTTGAAAATGCCGACGCTATCAAAGAGCTCGGCATAGGAAATATGGATGTGGCGGTCGTTGCAATGACATCAAATCTTACCGCGAGCATACTTTCGGTAGTTATTTCAAAGGAAGAAGGCATACCCTACGTTGTCGCAAAGTGCTCCGATGAGAGAATGGCGACTATTCTTCAGAAGACCGGCGCGGATAAAATAATATACCCCGAGGCGGAAATGGGAGCGCGGGCAGCGAGAGTTCTCACTTCAAACGATTTTCTCGAGTTCTTCAACATTGATGAAAACCTCTGCGCTGTGGAGATCAAACCGCGCGCCGAATGGGTCGGCAAGAGTCTGAAACAGCTCAATCTTCGCGAAAGATACAACATTAACGTCGTCGCGGTAAAATCACACAACGAATTACACGCAACGGTTGACCCGAACAAGCCGCTTAAGGAAAATTCCGATCTGCTTATCATTCTTGAGAGAGATAATCTGAAAAAGCTGAAAAATCTCAACTGATAATGCTTTTTCCAAATTACACTAAAAAACCGGCAAGGGATGCTGATATAATCCCTTGTCGGCTTATTTGTTTTACAAAAATGAATTGACTTCTGCGGTTTCTGAATATAACGCCAAAGAAAAGGTTCTGTTTTTCAGCATCAGAGCGAGATAGATATGACATTCTGGTCATTTTCTCTCCGGAAATGTATTTCTTTTGCAACCTTTTTCAGAATAGTTACGCCAAGGCCGTCATCATCCTGCGAAAACGGATCGTATGCTTCACCGCCGCAGTTAAGTATTATCTCGGTATGTCCGTCGGTCTCGGCATAAGACACAGACAGAAGAAGATCAGCTTTTTCCTGTCCCGGATAGCAATGGTCGAGCATCTCATATACAAGCTCCTCACAGCATATCTGCAAACGATAGGTATGCTTCTGATCAAATCCGTACTTCTCGCCGAAGTTCTGTATGCCGCCCTGCATCTGCATAAGGTCAAAACTGCGTTCATCAATATAGTATGTGAAATATTTTATTTTTCGTATAAACGCAACTGTCTTTTCACGCTGAGGCGCATCGAATATCTCTGCGGGCGTTCCTTCTTCATATATGACACCGTCCGCGAAGAAAAGCACCCTGTCGGATACCTCGCGCGCAAAATTCATCTCATGGGTCACGATGATCATACTCATGCCGCGCTTTGCGAGCATTCTTATCACCGCAAGCACCTCGCCCACCATTGTCGGATCAAGCGCGCTGGTAGGCTCGTCGAAGAGTATCACCTTCGGATCCATCATAAGGCATCGACAGATAGCGATACGCTGCTGCTGACCGCCCGAAAGAGTCGTTGGCCATGAATGGGCGCGTGAAGCGAGTCCCACCTGTGACAGAAGCTCCATTGCCTTTTGCTCCGCGTCTTTGCGCGGCATTTTATTCAGTTTTACGGGCGCGAGGCACAGATTATCCATTACGTTCATTTCGGAAAAAAGGTGGAATTTCTGGAACACCACGCCCATGGCCCGACGAATGGTATCGACGGGCGCACCTTTGGCGGTGATCTCCTGTCCGTCGATGAATATCTGTCCGCTGTCCGGCTTTTCAAGCATTGATAGCGACCTGAGAAATACACTTTTCCCGCAGCCGGAACCGCCGATTATAGCTACGCGTTCGCCCTGCTTCACGGAAAGGTCGATGCCTTTGAGCACTTCGAGACTTCCGAATGATTTTTTCAGTCCCTTTACTTCGATCAGGTTCACTGTCCTCCTCCACCTCTCCTGCGCTTATGTATCTTGTCGGCAAGCGCAAAAATACCGAATACCAGATAGCTGACCGCAAGGTATATCAACATTCCTATTGATATAGTCAGAAGCGGCTGCATGGTACGTGAGGCGGTATTATTGATAACGCGCGTCAGGTCTGTAATGGTTACATAACCCACCACGCTTGTCCACTGGATAAGATTTACGATCGTGGACTGATAGACCGGTTTTGCTATCCGAAGCACCTGCGGCAATGTAATGAGCCGGAATGTTGTCCAGACAGAAAATCCGAGACAACGTGCAGCTTCCGCCTGTCCCTTGTCAGCTGCGGAGAGCGCCGAACGCAGAAGCTCCGCAATGTGCGCGGAAACGTTCAGAGAGAATGTCACTACCGCGACCATGACCGGCGGCATACCTGCCTTTGCGAGCACACCGTAATAAAGCAGAAGCAAAAGCATCAGCACCGGAGTTCCCCTGAGCACAGCAATATATACCGCAGCAATGCCGCGTACTGCCGGATTTTTCCTTGTGCGCATAAGACAAATCAGAGCGCCGAGAATTGTTCCCGCAAGAAGTGCGAGTGCCGATATCTCCACCGTCACCCACAAGCCGCCGAGTATTGTCTTCCACGAATCGCCCTGGATAAGTATTCTGTCTATCTTTTCAAAAAAAGTCATTTCTTTACTCCGACAAAAAACGCTCTGCTTATAAAACCGTCATACTGCATTTTCTCCCCCACCGAAGGCAGGGGAGAAAAAACATGACAGAACTGTCTGAAGGCAAGCTTTATATTTCCTTACTTCAGGATTATTTCATTGACCGGATCAATATAGTACGAATGTGTGTTTATCGTTCCGGCGGGCATATCTCGGCGTACCAGCTCATCAACAGGAACAGAGAATGAAAAGATGCTGTCGAGCAATTTATTCTGTTCATCTGTGAATTTTTCTCTTATTTTTTCTTTATAAGCAGTTATCTCCGCTTCTGTGTTTCCCCATTCCGGCTCACCGTTACCTATTGTCCAGAACACAACATCTACCGCACCCGATGAAAGCGCAGTTGCACGGCCAATGCTGTCCACCTGTACAAGCTCAATGTTCTTGCCGATACGTCTTCCTATCTCTGCAAGTATCGCGGTATTATAGCCTGCGGGAGTACCGTCGGGAGCAACATAATCAAGCGGCGGCAGGCTTCCCGTAACAGCCACTTTAACTGTTTCTCCGTCCGTCTTTTCAAACTTTACCGCTTCAGGCTGGTTTCCCGCGATCACATCGTCAATGTGGGTCTTTTTCAGTTTATCGAGAGTGCCGTCATTTTTCATTTCGTCAATAGCCTTGTTGAATTCGGCGCAAAGATCAGTACGTCCTTCCAGCATCAGAAAGGAAAATCCGCTGCAAATACGCGTATATACCAACTGAGCCAACTCATCAGCGTTCTGCGTATTGTAAGACAAACGACGGGCGAGCCTGTTATTGCGGGATATCACATACTTCGCAACGCTGTCCGGGAGCTCAACGCTCACGAGGCTGCCGCTCTCCAGACCCATAATCATTGCGTCAAGAGTATCATAATACTGTGGGAACGCTATACCTTTCTCGTCAATTATTTCAATGGGATCGCCGGAAATGATCTGCATTATTCCCTGCTGATACAGATATTTCATCGCCTTGCTCAGATCAAGTCTGGTGTTTGCAAGTGTGTTCTCGGGCATATTCAGAAGGCTGAGCACACCGACATTGTGCGCGGTATCCAGTTTAGGCTCAACGGTTATATCATAATTTACCGCACCTGTGACCGTGACCGGGATCGTATCGTCAGCATCCGGGGCGTCGGCAGCCGGGTTGTTCCCGCAGGATATGAGATTCATGAGCATAAGCGAAAGCGCGCCTATAAGTGCAGTTTTTCTCTTCATTTTAGTTTTCATAGTGATTCTCTCCTTAATAAGCCGGTAGATCGAGCCGTCATCTTACATTACATCAGACAACGCGCAAAATGACATCTCCCGACTTATCAATTATACCACATAACGGCTGAATTTGCAAGTTTTTAATAAAATTTGACACCCAACAGCGGATTCACCCGCTATTCGTTCATATCAGTCATTTTATCAGCTCAGCACTCTGCCATAAATGTGAAATTCCTGATACGGCGAGATCGGGCGGGGCTCCCACTCGCTGTTGAATGAGCGCAGAACCACCTGCGGATGAACGGAGCCGCTGCTGTCGGTGAATTCCTCACGAACGGACTCGTCCGGCTCCTGCTCGTCGTATATTTTTATGACGACCTCGTTATCGATGCTGAAAATTCCGACCTGGCCGGGCTTTATTGTTTCGGACTGCTGAACGAACACGACCTGTCCGTTGACATATATCGGAGCCATGCTTTCACCGTCCACGAACAGCGCAAAATCCGTCCCGGCGGGAACTGCGCTCTCCGGATATTCCCTGTCCTCAAAGTTCTCGTCGTCCATAAAGTTGCCGACACCCGCGGCAGCTCTTATATAGCTTGTGGGAATGGTTACCATTGCGCGCACCGGTGCAGTCTGCGGAATATGCGGCTTATACTTTCCGGACGCGATAAGAAGCTCGCGATACTCGTTGAGCTTTCGCAAGCCCAGCTTGCTGAGTTCGAAGTCCGGCAGATTCGCCGCTCCTGTGAATTCTGTGATAAGGTCGGGAATATTCAGCGCAAGAGCTATTGCGATCATCTGATACGCGGTCGGTGTGGTCATGCCGGTCTCCCATTTGGTTATAGCGCCTTGCTGGACCTCAACGCCGTAAACAATGAGCCGCTTTATCAGTTCGCCCTGCGTTAAGTGTTGTGTTTTGCGGTGTTCGGCTATCTTTTTGCCTATTATGTTGCTCTCTTTCGCTTTTTTAGCATTATAACCCATATCAGCCACGGCCATATCCTTTCCAATAGTGTTATTTGTTCCTATTATCACATTATAATCCATAGCAGATTATTTGTCAAGGGATAAATCATATCAGGAATTGTTTTCCGACAAAAAATGTGAAAAATCGGAATATTTCAACAGTTTACTCATTATTTATTGCAAAATTTTCCATTTTGTGATATAATTAATTAGTTTAGCTTATTTCGCCCTGCGGGCGAACGAGCAGACATTAATTCATAAGGACAAATATGAAGGAGTAGAATCTCGTCTTATATGAGAAAAAATTTTATTGACAATCTAAGGTGGATGGATGTTCTTCTGCTTATCCCCTACCATGCGGCACAGGCTTTTGACACATGGGGAGAGATGAATTACATATATTTCTGGCCGAACAGGGCAATAAGCAGTTTTATAGTATTTTTCAGTCCGTTCTTTATGCCGCTTCTTTTTCTGCTGGCGGGTATGAATACCAGATATTCGCTGAATAAACGTACATACGGCCAGTACATCGTCGAAAGGATCAAAAGACTGATAATTCCTTTCTTGTTCGGTACGCTTGTTTTCTGTCCGGTACTTGCGTATATAGGCGATGTATCCAATTATTCATACAGTGGCAGTATATTCGATCATTATGCTGTATTCTTTACAAAATGGACTGATTTTACAGGCTATGACGGCGGTTTTAATGTCGGTCAGTTCTGGTTCTTATTATTTCTGTTTCTCATATCACTGGGTTCAGTCGGTATCATCGCATTATCCAACAAAATTTTCAAAAATCAGGAAAAAGCCGGAGATATACCTTTCTGGGGGCTCTGTCTCTTTATAATACCGCTCCCGCTCTTCTATAATGTACTGTCGGTCGGCGGGAACAGTTTTTCAAATTATCTGTATATTTTCCTTGTAGGCTACTATATCATGTCTTATGATATAGTAATAGAAAAAGCCGAAAAATACAGATTTATTTCCCTGACGATCGGACTTGCCGCAAGTATTGCCTATGTATTCCTTATAACATGGTCTGAAAAAGATTACTGGATCCTGAACATGATCGCAAGGGCATTTGCCGAATGGTTCATGATGCTGGCTCTTATCGGAATCGGAAAGAATAAGCTTGATAATAAAAACAGATTTTCAGAATATATGTCGCAAAGATCCTTCCCATATTTCAGTCTGCATTTTATGTGGATAGTCCTGATCCAGTACTGGTTTGCCGGTACTCTGGGCGGTAATGCGGCTTTGCTGTACTTTGTACCGATCATCTGCGCATTTGCCGCAACGTTTATATGCTCGGAAATATGTCTTAGAATACCGGTATTATGTTTTCTTATGGGGACAAAATCAATTAAGCCGAGAAAAATCTGAGCAGATCAATAACCATAAAAAACTCCCGACTTGATACGACGGCCTGTCGTATTCAGCCGGGAGTTGTATTTTTACTCCGTCACCATTCATTTTCAGCGCCGCTGTTACTATGCGGTCTGTAACCTTGCATTACCGGAGTTTTTGTAAATCCAACGAACAGATAAAAACCATACCGATATGAGCGTACTATGCCTCTTCGACCGTCATATCCGAGAGGGCTTTCTTCACCGTTTCTTCCGGGACACCGCCGACCGAGATCCATTCATCGACCGCCGACTCCGGCAAAATTACCGGCATACGGTCATGTATCCTGCTGACAGCCTCGCAGGGAGCTTTCGTAAGCACAACGAATACGGGGTATCTGAACTTTCCTTTTTCCTCAAACCGATACAGCCCCGCAATCCATGTGATATCGGAGTCTTTTGGCTGTATCGCATATTTCCCGCCGGTACGCGTCCTGCCGTCGTTAGTTTTATAATGCTGCCATTCGTAGTACCACGACGCGGGAATGACGCAGCGGCGCCGATACCACGAATCGCGGAATGTCGGCTTTTCTGCGGCGGATTCTATGCGAGCGTTGACTATCGGAGTTTTCATGCCGCTTATCGAAAATCCCCACTGCATGGGAAAAACAGCCCTCTGGCCGTTTCGGGCAGGAGCGATAACCGCCGCAATATCAGTCGGTCGTATCTCGCCGGACATTGTGAGCGGCCGGGACAGCTCTATCATCATCTGCTCGGCGAAAGATGCCTGCTGTGCCGCGTCAGTAAAGGGCTTGAGCTCTTTGTCGATGTCGGCATAAAATCGGGTACACATAATATCACTTCATTTCAATGCGGAGTATATCCGCAAAACAAATCTGTTTACCGTCAACAGTTATTGTTTTCCTCACTGTCGTATCTACGCAGCACACCACGCCGGTCGTCTCCACATACTGCCCCCGGTATCCATAAGACTCATTGTTTTCGTCAACACAGGGAACGAAATGCGTGACAGTCACGGTGACATTGTTTTCTCTGACGGCGCTGCCATTGCAGACAAGCTCCCGCAGCTCACCGATAATGTTATCGAGAGCGGCGCACTCGTCCTCGGAAAGCTCGATACGCTCAACATACACCTCGTCCTTTGCTTCAACTGCCTCGGTAAAACCTTTGAGCGCGTCGAACGGCGAAAATATCTTTGCGCGCTTGCCGGGCGACATAGCGGGATGCTTTACCGCAAAGCTGTCGTTTACAACGTGAACAGGCTTCCCGTGCCTGAGTACATCTGCATACCTGAAATCCGCGGGAGGCGGCATATATCCAAGCATTTTTATTCCCCTTTCCCACGAGGCGCCAAAGAAGAACAGATAAGCTATGCCCGATGCCCGCCGATCTGCGTATTTCGTTCTCGTGTTGTTGCGCCTTCAAGATAATTCATTCCGTGCAGTACGGCATTTGAGCCGAATTTTGCACGCACAGACTGCATCGCAGCCTGTATCCGCTTTTCCCTTTCAGTCTTCTCGTAATCCGTAAAGAAGTCAAGCTGATAAACTCCCTCATCAGCGACCACATCTGCCGCACAGACGGTTATTTTACGGAACAGCAGTCTGTGATCCGTTCTGTTGTCAAAATCGGGAAGCATTTTTGCCGTTATCGCGTTTGATAAATTCGTGCGCTCCAATAGCCGCACTGTGCCGTTTCCGTGCTTCGGGTGCAGCCTCCCGTAAAAATCCACGCACACTGCGCCGCGGTAATCCGGACAGGCTTCGAGCGATTTCCAATCGTAGCTCACCACCCAGACGAACGTCTGTGAGATCACATTTTTCGCAAACATCTCGGTCGCGAGCACATCTATCATCTCGCGGAAAACTATCCTCGCCTCGTCGTATTTGTACGGGCGCGGAAGCACCTGACTGTGCGAAAGCGACCGGTTGTCGGTCTGATAATGCTTTATATCATACATCGTGACCGGCTCGACTCCCCATGCGTGGTCTATTATTATTTCGCCGTCGATACCGAATTCCTTGTAAAACCATTCCTCGTTTTCGATAGAAAACCGCGCCACATCGCCCATAGTGTGCATTCCGGCATTTTCAAGCCGCGCGGATTTGCCAATACCTACCTGCCAGAAGTCGGTCAGCGGCTTGTGATCCCAGAGCAGATATTTGTAGCTGTCCTCGTTGAGCTCCGCAATGCGAACGCCGTCCTTGTCGGGTCTGGCTTTCTTGGCAACGATATCCATAGCGACCTTTGCAAGATACATATTTGTGCCTATCCCGACAGTAGCCGTGATACCGGTTTCAGCCAGCACCTCCCGCAGCATCGTCATAGCCATGACGTGAGCGGGATGTTTACCTGTGCGCTCTGCTTCATCTTCATAAATATGCAGGTACTTCGTACAGTCAACGAACGATTCGTCGATGCTGTAAACATGGATATCCTCGGGCGCAGCGTAGTGCAGAAGGATAGAGTATATCTGTGCCGAAACGCGCTCATATTCCGCCATTCGCGGCTGTGCAATGATGTAATCAACAACATGGTGTGTGCGCATCTCATAGTCGAATATCTTCTGTTTTGCTTCGAACAATCGCGGACGCCCGGGAACTCCCATTGCCTTAAGCGCAGGTGATACTGCAAGACAGATAGTCTGATCGGAACGCGTCGGGTCTGCAACAAGCAGCTTTGCCGTAAGCGGATCGAGCCCGCGCGCAACACACTCGACGCTCGCATAGAACGACTTCATATCTATTGCTATATATGCCTTCTCCATGCGCATCGCTCCTTTCTATCTGCTCAGTACACATCCGTAAATATAAAATTCCCGGCAATCATATTATAATCTATACAAGATTATTTGTCAAGAGCTATAATCACTTTTGGAATTATTTTCTTTATAAAGCGCCAAAAACAGGACATTAATTGATAATGTGCGAAATAAAGCATTGATCATACAAAAGAAAATGGCAGTATAGTCATAAATTCCTATACTGCCATTTTGCTCTTAACTCTGCGTATTGTTTTTGGATATGTTTATACGGTTCTGAAAATGTTTTTATCCGATAGCAGCCACAACTTTATAGTTCTTCGGATCACGTTTAAGAGTAAGGCTATTGTTGTTTTTATTGGTCAGACTTATCTTTCCTTCAAATGTAGCGCCGGCAAACTTCGAGAAGATTACTTTTCCGGCTTCAAGCTTGACCTCATCTCCATTGCTGTCAGTTATAGTTAATGTGATATTTCCCGTTCCGGCAGCAAAGCCCTTTGTCACCTTACTTGTTTTTCCGGTAAGCAGTTTGAGTTCTATGTCTTTGTCAGCATACAGTTCTTCTGACCGGCATATCTTTACCGACAATAGGTTCATCCGCTTATAGTATATATTGTCATTCGGCCCGATTAACAATAAAAAACACAAACGGCAGAAGTGTCCTCCTGCCGTCTGGATATGTTATTGCATATATTATTCTTCTGAAAAATCTGTATCAAGTGCGATCTGGAGCTGATAACCGGGATATTCTTTCTGAACACCGTCTATTATCCGCTTATATGTATCTCTGCGATCCGGTGCGTCAAAGCTTATGACCACATCAAATCGTATCGTGTTTGTTTCTTTTGTCAGATAGAAGCCGTGCATCTGTAAAACGTGTTCGTAAGAGAAAACTATCTCCCGTACCTTCTGTTCAACAGCTTTTGCCTCGTCATCTTTTGTGTTGATCGAATAGACACCGATCGCTGTAAGAATTACCTGATGTTTGCTGTAAACTGCCATCTGTATTTCTCTGATCAGCCGATCTATCCTGTCGGCGGAATATGTATCCGGAACTTCGATATGAACAGAACCGTTCCAGACGTCCGGACCGTAATTATTCAGGACAAGATCATACGCGCCCTGAACTCCGTCAAATCCGGTGACTGTCTGCTTTATGCTTTTTGCAAGATCGGGGTCGCTGCGTTCGCCAAGTATCTGCGAGATAGTATCTTTAAGCATTTCAAGCCCCGACTTTATTATCACCAATGATATTATTGCACCGAGCCATGCTTCAAGCGACAGGCCGGACAAAAGAAATATCACAGCGGCAACAAGCGTTGAAGCTGAAATGATCGAATCGAGCGTCGCATCTTCTCCGGAATTGACAAGAGAGTCCGAATTCACCCTTTTGCCAACACTTTTTACATATATTCCGAGCACGATCTTGACAACTACCGCAACCGCAACGATAATGAGAGACACTGCATTATATTCGGGAGCGGCAGGAGTTATTATCGCCTTTACTGACTCGACAAATGACGTTATGCCGGCATACATGACAATAACCGAAATTATCATTGCGCTGAGATATTCGATGCGGCCATAGCCGAAAGGATGCTTTTTATCCGGCTCCTTACCCGCCAGCTTCGTTCCGACTATGGTAATAAGCGAGCTTCCTGCATCTGAGATGTTATTGACGGCATCAAGAACGATAGCTATCGAATTTGTCAGAAGTCCGATCACAGCTTTGAACGATGCCAGAAACACATTTGCGATAATACCGATCACACTTGTCCTTATGATAGTTTTCTCACGGGAGATATTGTTTTCCTGAGCTGTCTCTGACAGTGCTTTATTATTCATAGACTTACTTCAGCTCCAATCGTTGTATTAATTTCAAAACGGATAAAATTTATTGCTTTTCAGAGGTTCCCTTAAGCCATTCCTACCCTGCAGGTTCTTCCGTATTATAAACTTACTGTCCGGAGATCATTCGATAAGCACAAATGATGTTCTGCGGAATGAATCGAATATCATCACACCAGCCGAATACACAAGTCCTGCGCTGTATATCAGTACTGCAATACTTATGTTGCTTATGAAAATCATGCATACAGCCGCGAGCGCGATATTGACCACTCCGTGCGCGAATTTGAGCTTCCACGGACCATCTACCGTTCTTCTTGCTTCCATGGCTCTGAGTATTTCCACAACGCCTGAGAAAGCGTGAACTCCAGCCAGATACAGCAGCATAAAGATCTTCGGGATATTGTAAAACGACAAGGTGAGCAGCGCAAAATCAAGCACTAAAACTCCCTGAAACAAGATAAGCTTTCCGCCGACCATGTGTCTTGCCATTCTGAAATAGAATATTATATCTTTGATACCTTTAGCGGCAAGTCCGAGCGCCAGAATAACAATTATTGTTAAAAGCGCGGCATCTGCCGGACTCACAAGAAATATCAGTGCCGCAAGTATCATCATCAATGCAAGCAGTATCTTTTTTATTCTCTGGAATATATTCATTCTGACCTTCCTTTCAGAAAGCAGTATCGCATTTACTTTGCCTTTCCGGCGAGCTTGTTGCCGGAGCGGTAAATTTCGTCTATTACCATGCCCTTGTGCGTTATTGCTCCGCGGATAAATCTGCCGAGAAATGTCTCTTCTTTGTCTTCTGCAGAGCTGGTTGTGTATTCTTCAAAATATCTGTCTATCGCGTAATCCTCGACTGTCTGTCCGGACAATTCTTCGCCGAACGCTTTCCAGTCCTCGCACGCTATGAGCTGACGTCTCTCAAGTATCTCATTTATACGTCCGAGCCACGGTCCGACCGCTTCCGTGTCATACATATTCTTCTCAAAAGCGGGAATGTCTCCACGAAGATACTTCATCGCAAAGATCATCTGTGTAAAAGCCTTCATATAATCCGAGGGATTATCCTTTACGATCTCCTCATACTCTCCCCACGCGGGAAGATATTTATATCTGACGAAGCTGTAATCCGGCAGATGTCCGGCTCTTCCGTGTCCGAGATTCATGATCGAATTTTCGCTGCTCTGATACAGACTGTTCGTGTATATGCTGTTTTCGAGATCGTCGGGAGTTGACGCCTTATGCACAAAGTTTATCTGTTTTTCTCTGTACCCGTTCCCGTCCGGGAACAGCTCAGAGAAAACGTAGTTCGTGTTGTTTATAACAAGAGACGGAGTTCCCGCAAAATTCATGTGAGCCCATGTATCCGCGAGAACGTGCATGGCGATGCCCACCGACTGGAGCGGCTTGTCTTTCGCCAGCTCAACCGTTCTGACAACAAGGTCACCGTTCGGCCCGCAGATAAGTCTGTATTTGCTCAGATAGAGTTTTGAGCATCTCTTTCCCTTCTCCGCGTGCAGATCCTTCGGAAGAAAATGGAAGGACGACCATATCCTCGTAATATCCTGCAGCCCGACACGATCTGTCCTTGCTTCCATGAGCTCAAGCTGGAGCTGTGTAGTAGCGGCTTCGGAGGGGCCTTTTATCTTTGCGAGCAGCGTCCGTGAACAGTGATCTACAAACTGCGCGCTGTACGCTATATCGAGACTTTCTGCGTGAGAATAACCCGCCAGGAATGCGGCGCAGTATGTTGCGTAGTAGTGAAAATCTTCCTGCATGACCGCTCACCCCTGTCCTTGTTCCTGTATTTGTTTCAACTTTCTTATCTTCACTGTGGATCTTATCACTGTGAAAAATATATAAAGCGTAGTGACATCCACAAGAAGCGCAGCTATCGTAGTATCGATACTGTCCAGATTCTTTAGCGACTCAGCATATGATACCATGCTTAACGTCGAGAACACAAGCACTACTATCGCGCAGACAAAATAACCTTTTTTGTGCTTTTGGCGTTTGGCTGCTTTCATCGCGTTCATGCCGATAAAAAAGTGCAGGCCGAGAAATGCCAGGAAAAATGCAATAAGTATAAACACAGTTATTACTGCGACAAACTCCGCGATGCTCGGATCAACGCCTTCGAAATCAACATAAGAAACCGATCCGAAAGTCATCTGCAGAACAGGTCTCAAAACGTTCCAGATACCCATTATTATAACGCCCAGTCCGCTCACATACAGATTGTCTTCATGGCGCCTGAGGGCGGCATTGTTGCTGGTCATAGGTCACGCCCCTTTTTCCGACGGATACAAAGTATGATTCTGGTCGGTTACCTTTATACTTTTTTCATTATACCAGACTTTTCCGTGAAAGTCAATTCATACCCATGAGGTGAAAGTAATACACTGCCAAACTCAACACTTTTCTTTCTGCCGTATTTCAAAGCTGTACCACTTTAGTTGCGATCCTGCTTCTGAACGTTTCATCATGCTCAACAAACAGGAGTGTCGGCTGATATTCGAGCAGCAGATCCTCTATCTGCATACGGGAAAACACATCTATATAGTTGAGCGGCTCGTCCCAGATATACAAGTGTGCAGGCGTGGAAAGACTTGCCGCAGTCAGCACCTTCTTTTTCTGCCCTTCGGAATAATCCCCGATATCCTTCTCAAACTGTGTGCGCTCGAAATCGAGCTGCCTGAGTATCGTACAGAACAAGCTGCGGTCGATCCCTCTGTTCTGACAGAAGGTCACGATATCGCCTTTAAGCGTGGACGTGTCCTGATTGACATACGAAACGACAAGTCCCGACGACACATCAAACGTTCCACTTTCAGCAAACTGAACAAGCGTTCCCGCGCCGAGGCTGTACATTATCCGCTTTATAAGCGTTGTCTTACCGCAGCCGTTTTCACCGTGCAGCGCAACACGCTCGCCCTGATCTATCGAAAACGTAAGTCCGCTTATCACAGGTTCATCCGCATCGGCATAACGGAAACTGTAATCTCTCACATTCAGCAATGTCCGCTTGAAATACTTCATCGGCGACAGCTTAAGATCCTTAACCCGTTCAATGTCGGTTAGCAATCCTTCCTTTTCCGTTATCTCACGGTCTATGCGGTTTTCTATATCGGAGACTCTGCTCTGCATTTTCTTCGTTTTTGAGCCGATAAACGATCTTGTGCTTATGCTTCGGTCGTTTTCCTTTATCGGGTCGAATCCGATCTTTGAACGCTCGCTCTTTTCCGCCCAGTCTGCTGTGCGCTTTGCCGCCTGTTTCAGCTTCTTTATTTCTTTCAGATGCTTCTCATTTTCCGCGACAGCAAAGCTGTCCTTGCGCTGCTTATTCTCCCACCAGCTTGAAAAATTACCGCGCTGTACCTCTATGCTCCCGCGGTTAAGAACGAGGACATGGTCAACACACGCGTCAAGAAGATCACGGTCGTGAGATACAAGTATAAACCCGCTTTTTGATGCGAGATATTCCTTTATCTTTTCGCGCGCTGCACCGTCGAGATGATTGGTCGGTTCATCTATCAGCAGAAACTCATTCTCCCCCGAAAACAGCACCGCAAGCAGTATCTTTGTACGCTGTCCGGGGCTTAAATTTCCGAACGGACGATAAAGCAGCTCTGCGTCCTCGCCGAGCAGTGACAGTTCGCAGATCACCCGCCATTCCTCATAACCGGGTCTCAGCTTGTCTATAAACTCGCTTGCCGGAATTTTCAACTTTTCATTGCTTATTTCGTACGGAAAATACTCAAACACCGTGCTTGCCGTTATCCTGCCGGTGTATTGGAGCTTACCGAGCAGTAGCTTAAGAAAAGTTGTTTTTCCTTTTCCGTTACGACCGATAAAACCGAGCTTCCAGTCGGTGTCTATTGAAAAAGATACATTTTCAAAAATATTGTCAAAGCTTCCGTCATAGCAGAAGCTGAGTGAAGTTACACTTATCTGTGACATATATACATTCCTCCCTTCACGATCCGACAAAAAAGGACCGCTTGCTGCCAAACGGCAGGACATCGTAAAGAAGATTTCCAGAGGCGCACAGGACTCACGCATAAAAGAAAGCTTCAAAACGGTTCCGGAGATATTCTTACAGCCTTGAAAAAAGGCACAAAAAAGAGAGGCTGTGAGAACATGATCCACCTTTGACAGCATGACAATACCATATGTGAAACACATACAGTCAAAAATTATCGCTCTGTTCAAAAGTCGGTCATATTCTCATCTTATCGCCTCTCTCAGGTTATTTGCTTATCATGCAATTGCTATAATATCACAATCACATCGTTTTGTCAAGTATTATTTTGCATCTGATAACAACATATAGTTTTTGTTTATAACAGCCAACAAACGCACGGGTCGAGACCCATGCGCCTGCTGTTAAATGTAGGGGGATAATTTTGCTCACATTTTTGAAGTTGTAACTCATGCAGTGACTGCCGGCTCGGAAGCATAGATCAGCTCGCCCTGTGTAAGATGCAGTCCTTCTCCGTTTGCGCGCTCGATCTCTTCCCACATGCTTTCGTCCGCGATCAGGCGCACCTGCCATTTGGTTTCAAGGCCCACGGAAGTTGATATGACCTCAATTCCTTTTATGACATAGCCGCTGTAGCCGTTCGAGGGATCGCTGAATATGTAGTTATCGCGGAAATGTGTCACGATATATCTTGTTTTAGTGAGAATATCTGAAAACTGTAAGAGTCTGTAATGTATCTCATAATCCGCGTGATCGGCATCTCTTGGTGATGCCATGACTTCAAGCACCTGAGAACCGATACTGTAATAACATGAAAATCCCACATCGTAATATCGCGGCAGCTTTACGGGATCAAATACGCTCGCGTAAGGCATCACCTGCTCAAAGCTCTTTATGTTCTCATGCAGCGTCTTTGCAAGTTCTTTCTGACTCTTTACTGTTTCGGGAATATTCGCGGTCTCTTTCAGTAACGCTCTTGATTCTTTGGTCATTCCCAATTCCTTGAGCCTGTCGGCAGTCTCGGATGCACTTTCCATACTTGCTCCGGTATAAACGCCGTTATCGAACGCGACATTATAGATATCGAGCTGCTCGACATGGTTGATGTATGTCTCGCCGCCGCTCTCCTTGAGCATCGTAACGGGAAGCCAGTCCGTCTTTGCGTCGAATGATGTCATGAACCGACAGCATGCAGCCGCGTCATTTCCGCAGTCTCTCTGCATAGCCGTGTTTATCTTCGGGCAGTCGTCGGAGACTACCTGCAGGTATGCTTCCTTAGTCTCGTAGTTATATATCGCCGTCACCGCCATATCCGGATATTCGTCGAACACACTCCAGAGATACTCGGCGGCTCTGCGGAAACCGGTCAGCTTGTCGTCCTTCATGTAGATGCTTACTTCCTGTTCGTTGAACCCGATCAGCCAGTTGTCGTTCAGAACTCTGTATTCGTAGCTGCTTGAGAAGTATTCCGTCTCCTCAAACATCTGACTTGAAGTTGGAGTCTTCGGAACAGCGACAGCCTTTTCGTGATCAAGGCCGCCGTTCTCATTGCAATACGGCTTTACCGCCTCTTCAAAGCCTGCGTAGTTCACACCGAGAGAGTTCTTTGCTTCCGCAAGGAGTGAGGCAATGTTCAACCACCTGTCCATACAGGTATATGCCGTGTGTCCCGCTACCAACAGGTCGGAATCAAATAACGATCTCTCACCCGGGTTTATTTCATGGCTGATAAAGTTGTGAGTTGCTATATTGAAGGTTTTCAGTCCCTCGGCAGGTTCGCTGCTTACGGGCTGCTGCGGCTCGTCGTCTCCGCTTCCGTCGTCGGCAACAATGAACGTGTCAATCTTGATCTCGTCGTTCTCAAAATCGAAGAAAAATCTCATTCCGTTGCGGTTATCGACTATCTCATCGCCTTCCTGCTCAAGTTTGCTGTAAAGCTTCATTCTTGTGCCTTCCATATCCGAAACAGAGGGGTCGCTGCCGACATATCCCGCTATTTTATAGAACAAGTTCAGCTCTCCGTCTTTGATATACCAGAATTCCGTCCTGTATTCCCTGTCATTCTCGCCGTAAGCGGTCTTTATTACCATGTTGTTCTCGCCGCTTGCACCCTTGATGTTGAATATCTGCAGATACCTGCCGAGCTTGTTCTGGTCTATTATCATGCGCACGCCAAAATCACCCTGAATGTTTTCAAGAGCGAAAAGTTTATCGCTGCCGTGTTCTGCAACACCGAGCATCATAGTTCCGCGGACGATATTGTCGTCATCTTCATCGCCATATACTGAGCCCGTCAGCAGATAAACGTCGTATTTGCCGTCGGCGTCCGCGTTCGGAACAGAAGAGAGCATAACTCTCGGATAGCCTTTTTCAGCGAAATCGTCCCAGTCAAAGTCAGCAGGCAGTCCGGCCGATTGATACTCTGCCAAGGTCTTCGGCAGGTCGGACGGATATATGTCAAGGGACACGTCATCAAGCGGCTTCCAGGTGTTTATATCCATTTCGTTCTCGTCGGTGAATTCGGAATCGTCTCTGTCAGAGGGCGGTGTGACCTCTGTACCGTTATTGTCCGTGACATTGCCGATATACGGATAAATACCGACCTGAACGGTCTGTTCATAGTCAAATAGCATAACGGTCAGTCCGACCTGCGGCATGCTCCACTCACAGCTGCCATAGCTTTCCTTACATTTTCCGTACTTTTTCTCAAAGTCCGCTTTCAGTGTGTTGAGCGCATCGGGATATGCCTGTGTATCAACGCGGTAATTGATGCCGGTCAGACCGTTCTGATCCTCAACACAGAGCGTAAGCTTGGTGTAATAGCCCTTATACTTTACCTCATTGTAGGTAAGAAGCGTCCGTGCGTTGCCTGTATAATCCTCTCCTTCTTCCTCCGCAGCGTCAAACTCGAGTTCATTCTCCTTGACTTCATCAAGCGTCATGCCCCACCTGAGTCCGCGCATTACGGGAAGGCTGGACGTGTCATGTACCCATTTGACCCAATATTCAACAATATTGGTATTCTCGTCCAGACTGACCTCGAACTCGGTATTCTTTTCCGGGATATACCATGAAGCCCATGTGATTCCGTCGCTGTTATCGGGGAGGCCGTATCTTCCTACACTCAGATCGTATAACTTTTTATATACATCTTCCTTTCTGCCGGTGGTTTCTTCACTGGTGCGGATATTATATATTACATTGTAAAATCCAATGTCCTTCGCAACATTCAGCTGCATTTCCGTATCGCAGCCTTCAAACTCTACAGGATAGTAAATCAGTTCTGTACTGTCTTCACGATTGAACGTATCCGATAGAGTCGCTGTCTCGTGCGCCTTGACCTCATCAACCGTCATTCCCCATCTGAGGTTGCGCACATCGGGAACGTATTCCCGCTCCGGGTTATTGTTATTGTCCGTTGTTACGGATGCTCCGTGGGTGAACGGGTCTTTGAGTCCACCGAGCTTGTTCCACACGAACACTCCGCCCGAAATGACCACTGCCGCGGCGAGTCCGGAGACTGCAGCTATTCTTATTCTTCTGTTTCTGATCTGCTTCGGAGACGGTCTCTCGACCGTTATCTCGATTAGTCCGTTGCTAATCTTTTCCATTGTTATGTCCTCTGTAATTTCATTGTTTATTTCTGATCTGACGCCCGTCATCGGCATGGACTTTCTTATATATTTATCATCGACCTTGCCTATTGCGTCTATTAATCTGTCCGCTCTGTCGTTCATATATCTATTCCCTCCTTTTCGAGGTATTTTCTGAGTTTTTCTCTTGTGCGGTGAAGCGCCTGCTTGACCTTGTCCTCGCTCAGGTGCATTTCCTCAGCGATCTGTGATACCGAGCGGAAGTGGTAGTAGCGCTTCATGAATATGAGCTGCTTTTCGCCGCCGCAGGATGATAAAAATCCGTTCAGCGCCTTGACCAGTTCTTTTTCATCAAGCGTACTTTCCACGGTATCCTTGTCCGCAACGCATTCGGCTATCTCGTCGAATACGATCTGCGCATTACCGCCGCCGCGTTTTGATGTAGATGAACGACGAAGCATATTGAGCGCAATGCTTCGCGCGACCGAGGCGATGAATGCACAGAAGCGCACCGGTTTCTGCGGCGGTATAACATTCCACAGCTTCATATATGTATCGTTCGTGCATTCCTCGCTGTCCTCGCGGCTCTCCAGAATATTGTACGAGATGCTGCGGCAGTACGGCCCGTATTTTCTGTCCGTCTCTGATATGGCGCTTTCCTGTCTCGCGAAATACAGGTCTAATATCTCGCTGTCATTCAGAATTTTAACGGAGTCATCCATTACGGAATCGGCTGCTATCTCGTCGATCTTGTCTGTAAGATCCATTTTTCTCCCCCTCATCTCTTTGTCTCCTGAACCGTTTTACCGGCTTCATCTATATAGACACCGAAATTTCTAAAAGGTGACACTTTTTTAAAGAATTTTTTCAGAAATATTATAGCGCAGTTTTCCGGAATATGCAACAAGCGCACAGATAAAACCTGTGCGCTTGTGTTGAAATGTCAATGATATGTAACACTCAATTGCCCAAAATGTAGTAGAGCCCCGACTGCTCCGGAATTCTGCGGTTCATCTATCGTTTCTATCACACGCCCGGTTATATCGGCGAGCATCTGACAGGTCACGGAAGAAAGTGCACCGTCACCCACAAATCTTATGGTGTCGGCGGTTTTTTTTTGCAGATTCGCACTCAAGCAGCCACCGAAGATGATAATATATTCCTTCCAGAACTGCCCGTATCATATCGCGCTTTCCGGTCTCAAGCTTCAGATTAAAGAACAAACCCGCCGCGCAGGAGTCCTCGAAGGGACTTCGGTTTCCGTGCATCCACGGTGTGAATATCAAGCCGTTCGCTCCCGGCGGGACACGGCTCACCTCGTCGGACAAAAGATCGTACAAGCTCCTGTATCTGCTCTCATGATCGTCCGGAACAGGTGTTTGGCTCAGATAAACGCCGATCTCATCGAGCGCAAGATGATCCTTGACCCATTCAAAGCATTTGCCGGCTGTCTCCAGTTCCGCATAGTAGTGAAAATGCCCTTTGAAGCCCGACATAACTCAGGTTATGCTGCACAGGTGATCTACCGCCTGATGATCCATGAGAGTTATCACCCAGCCCGATGTACCTATGTATATATATGTGTCTGACCGACTGTTGTACAGCCCTTGAAGAGCATTAGCTTTCCTTTTTCTCTGCGCCTGCATTTGGGAAGCATTCCGTTTGTGGTGAACTCAGGGCAGGAATCAAAAGATGATCTGATCGAGTTGCCAAAGCCAGTGAATGCTATCATACCAAGTTTTTTGCTGAAACGGTTGTCGTAGAGGTTGAATTTCTCAAATGTTCCGTCAAAGGCTTCGGGCGTAACCCAATAGCAGTCGATAAGAGTCAATCATTTTGATACGCTGATGACATTCATAGGTCTGTTGAACTGAGGCCGCATTTGCTCAGGAAGGCACTGACATAAGCTCTGTTCTTGGGTATAGTCCTATGTTTAAGCCAGCTTGCAATACCTTCTTCATCAAGGCTAAGATCAAGAGGCATCAGTTCTCTTTTATCATCATTAACCCAGAGGATCTCTATTTCGGGTATGCTTGTATCCTCGGTCGCAGAGAACCGAAACAGCACATCATCGAAGTGTCTTAACTCATAGGTCATTCCGATGCCTCGTTTCAATCATTGTCATTTCTATTATACAATATTTCTTGAGATAAATCAAGCGTTTTTCTTTTAATAACAGGCTTTACTGCTCTTCATCTCAAACGATCCCCACAAAATCCTCCCCCAAAACAGGTCGAATATGACCTGTTATTTGCATAATTGTCACCTTGTGCAATAATTGCACAAGGTGAAAAACTCGTTTGGATCGACAGTTTTTTATTTCCGGATTGACTTGAACAGCGATTTATACTATAATTATAGGAAATAAAAGCTTTTCAAGGTGATAACAATGAAAAGAAAAACCACACGGGAGATCCTTGCCGAATCCTTTCAGGAGCTTGCTCAGAAAAAGCGTATAGACAAGATAACAATAACCGAAATTACGAATAACTGCGGTATGTCGCAGCCCACCTTCTATCCTTCGTAAGAGTACAGTGGAATTGAATTAACTTAAAAGATAAAGCTGAAAAAAATTATTACAATTTAAGTTCACTTTAGGTACGCGTGTTATACTGTGAACATAGAAAATACAGCGGACGCTGTTAAAGGAGGAAATAACAATGAAAAACACAAAGAGAACTTTGACTGTAATAATCAGCGCACTTATTTGTTTAAGCATCTGCGCATGTGGAAACAGCGCAAATACAGCCACATCGGCTGAAACAAGTCAGACTGAGGCAGCAGCTTCAGAGACAACCGTTACAACAACAGCGGAAATCAGCGAAACATCGGAGAGCACTACCGAAAGCAACTCCGAAACCGAAAATGACGGCAAGCCCGGTGATCCTCCGGACGGACAGGGCGGCGAAGGCGGCACTCCTCCCGGAGACCCGCCCGACGGTAACGGCGGTCCCGGCGGCACACCTCCCGACGGCAACGGCGGAA
>CAMVEM010000019.1 GCA_947166515.1 uncultured Clostridia bacterium
GCCCAAAAGCGCGCATGATGCGCGCATAAAAGGCGGTCATAGGCGACTACGGAAATCCCTCCGCAAATTCCCCTACAAATTATGATTTATCGCCCTATATTCTTCCCGAATATGTCGGTTTTCAGAAAAAACTCGTCTGCTCGAATTTCTCCGGCAGCTCATTCATATACTGGAAGCACTCATCGGGACGGCACATCATCTTATGCTCTGCACAGAAATCCTCCATGACACGCTTTAATTTCCCGCTGTGAACGCTCGGAACATCATAAGCGTCGCCGTATGTGCTGATATATTTTTCCTTAAGCCCCGGAAAATGCTTATCGAGCGCGGCGTAGAAATATTCCCTGTCACCCTCGCGAAGCGTAACGCCAATGCCGAAGCAGATGATGCCCTTCACGCCCGCGCTGTAACATTCCCGCAGAATGGCGAGGATATTTTCCACGGTATCGTTGATGAACGGCAGTATCGGTGTCAGCCACACTATCGTCGGTATGCCGCGCTCCTGCATCTTCGCAAGGACTTCGAGCCGGCGCTTTGTATTGCACACGTTCGGCTCGATAAGTCCGCACAGTTCATCGTCATAAGTGGTGAGCGTCATCTGCACGACGCATTTCGCCTGCCTGTTTATCTCATCGAGCAGATCGATGTCGCGCAGTATCATGTCGGATTTTGTCTGCACCGCAAATCCGAAGCCGCTCCTGTAAATTATCTCTTCGCATTTCCGTGTGAGCATCAGTTCTTTCTCGCAGTGCATATACGGATCCGACATCGCCCCCGTGCCGATCATACATTTTCTGCGCTTTGAGCGCAGCACGTTTTCAAGCAGCTCCGGCGCGTTTTTCTTGACTTCAATGTCCTCGAATGCGTACGTGAACTGATAGCACTTGCTTCTGCTGTCGCAGTAGATACAACCGTGCGAGCATCCGCGGTAAATGTTCATTCCGAGAAAGCCGCCGTTGTTATTAAGTATTCCTTTTGCTTCAATAAAGTGCATAAGACTTTTGTCGCTCCGCTTGAGATTTTTTCCGCTTACGCTCGAGACTTTGCCGCTTACGCTCGAAAGCAGGGCTCTGCCCTGCACCCGCTTCTTTTCGGACGCGACGCAGCATGATGCTGCGGTAGCTGATGCCAGAAGAGCGCATGGATGCGCGCATATAAGCATCAGCGAAAAGTAAGTGCAAAAGCGACTCGCTTCGCGTTTATATTTCCAAGTCAATGATAACTGTACAGCCTGCACATTATCATGCCATTGTACAGTTTGCGGTTCTTCGCCGCCTTTTCGCCGAAAAGCTCTTCAAATTCCTCGATAGATGTGATAACATAGATCGAGCTGTTTTCGCGCGGCAGCAGGACTTTGCCCATTGTGCGGTAAATTTCTTTCGCTTCGCTCAGCTCGCCCATTCGCTCCGCATACGGCGGGTTAGTGATTATCTTCACACCATCGAACGGATAGTGAAAATCGCGTATGTCGCGCTGTGATACTTTAAGGAATTTATCAACTCCCGCTTTCTGCGCATTCTCAAGCGTCAGCTTCACCGCCCCCGGGTCTATGTCAGAACCCTGAAATTCGAATGAGCAATCGGGCTTCACCGCCGCTTTCGCGTCCTCTGTCGCATTTTTCCACACGGCTTTGTCAATGAATCCGAACTCCATTCCCGCAAACCTGCGGTTCATGCACGGCGCGATATTCGCAGCTTTCAGCGCCGCTTCGATAAGTATGGTGCCGCTCCCGCAGAACGGGTCGATGACGGTGTCGCTGTCCCTGACATGCGCAAGATCAACTATCCCGGCAGCTAAGGTTTCTTTTATCGGTGCCGCATTGGACATAGCACGGTACCCGCGCTTGTGGAGCCCCGCACCCGACGTGTCCAGCGTAACGGTCATCTCGTCCTTCATTATCAGGAAATGCACCGGCAGGGTCACACCGTTTTCGGGCAGGTGTCCGAGCTTATATTTCTCCTGCATACGCAGAACAAACGCCTTCTTTATAGTGCGCTGTATCGCGGGAATACTCGTGAGCTTCGAGTTGAGCGAGTGTCCCTTTACGATGTGGATATTGTCGTTTTTGCCTGCAAAATTCTCAATAGGGATATTGCGGCAGTTATTGAAAACATCGTCAAATGTGACCGCCCGGAACCTTGCAAGCACTATCCCGATGCGCTCCGCGACCGAGCAGGTGATGTTAGCTTTTGCAATGACATTCTCGTCGCCGGTAAAATCGACACACCCGTCACGGCTCGTGAGATTTTCTCCGCCGGCTCGTCTTATTTCAAATGCCAGCGTCTTTTCAAGCCCGAAATGACACGGCGCGGTAAGATCATATTTCATCTATAGACTCCTTTTGAATTTCAGTTCACCCCGAATATCTCGCGGTCACGGAACAATCCCGCGACCAGCCGCCTCAGTCCCGCATGACCAGGCTCTGTAAGCTTCGGGTCTGCGGAAAGGATATCCTCCGCGAGCTGCCCCGTCTCATGCAGAGTAAGAACATCGCTGTTGATGTCGGCTATCTTCATTGCGGGAAGTCCGTGCTGAGCCGCGCCGAAAAAGTTTCCGGGTCCGCGAAGTTTAAGGTCCTCGTTCGCTATCTCGAACCCGTCGGTCGTGCGCACCATTGTATCGACGCGTGCTTTGGTGTATTCCGACTTGCTGTCGGTTATCAGTATGCAGTGCGACTGCTCGCTCCCGCGGCCGACACGCCCGCGGAGCTGGTGGAGCTGCGAGAGGCCGAACTGCTCGGCGTTCTCGATGACCATTATGACCGCATTCGGCACATCTATCCCGACCTCGATAACGGTCGTAGCAACGAGAAGCTTTATGCTGCCGTTCTTGAACTCGGTCATAGTGCGGTCTTTTTCCGCCTGCTTCATTTTTCCGTGCAGAAGTCCGATAGGTATATCCGAGAACCACGTCTGCTTCAGAGCTTCAAAATACTCCGAGGCAGACTGCTTATCGTTCATTGCTTCGCTTTTTTCCACGAACGGGCAGACGATGTACGCCTGAAAGCCGTTCTTTATATACTTGATTATAAAGCGGAATATCCGCTCGCGGTAGGATGTATCCACGCCGTAGGTCTTTATCGGAATGCGCCCTTTCGGCATCTCATCGAGCACTGAAACATCAAGGTCGCCGTATATCGCAAAAGCGAGCGTGCGCGGTATAGGTGTTGCTGACATTACGAGCGTGTGCGGAGCCGTTCCCTTTGCAGAGAGCACAGTTCTCTGCCGCACACCGAAGCGCTGCTGCTCGTCGGTAATAACAAGTCCGAGCTTATGAAACTCAACGCCCGACTGTATCAGAGCGTGTGTGCCGACAACGACCTGCGCGTCGCCGTTCGCTATCGCGGCATACACCGGCTTTTTCACAGTACTGCCGGTAAGAAGCGCCACGGATATACCCACCGTTTCAAGGAACGATGAAAGCGTCTCATAATGCTGCTTTGCGAGGACCTCCGTCGGCGCCATAAGAGCGGACTGACAGCCGTTTTTCGCTGCGAAACAGCACAGTGCTGCTGCGACCAGCGTTTTTCCGCTTCCGACATCGCCCTGCAGAAGCCTGCACATCGGCGAGCCGCTTTTCATATCCGCGATGCACTCGTTTATCGAGCGCGTCTGCGCATTTGTCGGCTTGAATTTCAGTCCTGCAAAAAAATCATCAAGTGAAGCGTCCGACATTTTAACAGGCGTTGTTTTTTTGTTTCTGCTCTTCATCAGCCGCAGTCCGAGCTGCAAGGTGAGGAGCTCCTCAAACGCGAGCCGTCTTCTGCCTTTTTCGAGCGACTCGTGGCTGTCCGGGAAATGCACGCTGCGAAGAGCGTCTTTATATCCGATAAGGTCGTATTTTTCCCGTATATCCTCCGGGAGCGGGTCGATGACCACGCAGTCAGCGAACGCATTCTTTACGTAAGAAGCGATCATATTGGCGCTGAGACCTTCGGTAAGGTGATATTTCGGAACAAGTATATTCTTGTCGTCCGCAGAGATGAATAAGGGCGACGAACATTCCTTTGCAAGGATAGTTCCCTTTATCTTTCCGGAAAAAAGGAAGTCTTTTCCTTCCGCCATGCGGTCATAACTGTACTTGCTGTTGAAAAAGGTTATCAGCATGATATCCGTGCCGTCACTCACCGTGACCTTGAAGATAGAATATTTCGGCGAGATATAAGGGTGGAGCTTTTTCATCACGGTCCCTCTGAACACCGCGGTATCTTCAGGCATAAGCTCGCTTATCGGTACAGGCTTGCTGTAATCGGTATAATCTCGTGGAAAAAACCTGAGCATATCGCCGACTGTGGATATGCCTACCGCTTCGAGCATCTGCGCACGCTTTCCGCCCACGCCTTTTATTTCGGTAACGCTGTCGTTTTCCCGCATTTTTTCCTCCGGACGTTTTTTTTCAGTATAACACATTTGCACAGATACGTCAAGGCACCGTGGCGCATCACCCGGGCATCAGGATAAATCAATATTTGGCAAGCCAACCCTCTCCTGTTAAGTACACATCCGCTCTCCTTATCAATATCCGCCAAAACATATTTTTACAGCATATATTGATTTGACAAAAAACACAAAAATACCGTTCTGTCATTGACTTACAGCGGGATATGACATATAATGACTATTAGAACAACAGTATTTTTAAAAATTGTCGCCGAAGGCGACACCACAATTATTCATTGTTCATTGATCATTATTCAATTTTCATTGAGGCGCACAGTGCCGAATTCTTAGGCGCGCAGCGCCGCTTCCGGAGGCAGAGATGAAGCAGATAGAAGACAGGATAAACGGACTTGTAAAAGAAATGCTGAGCGACTACGAAAACGGCCGTGTCATTGATGAAGTCAAAAGCTTCGACCACCCCGACAAAGAAGTCATCGTAGAGATAATATACAGCATAAGAAGAATAATATTCCCCGGATATTTCCGCAACAGATCATACCGTGTATATACCGTGAGAAACAACATCTCGATGCTCCTTGAGGACGTTATCTTCAAGCTGATACGCCAGATCTCGATAGTCCTGCGCTATGACGAAGAACTCAGCGATACCGACGAAATGAAGCTTGCCAAAAGAGCCGAGGATATCACCTTCGAGTTTCTCGGAAAGCTCCCGAAGATCCGCGAGTACATCGAAATGGACGTCGAAGCGTCGTTCGAGGGAGACCCGGCAGCATACAACAAGGACGAGATAATTTACTCATACCCCGGACTGTTCGCGATACTTGTTAACCGCATAGCGCATGAGCTGTGGCTTCTGAAAGTGCCGCTCATTCCGCGAATGATGACCGAGTACGCACACAGCCAGACAGGTATAGACATCCACCCCGGTGCGACTATCGGAAAGTATTTCTTCATCGACCACGGCACCGGCATAGTTGTGGGTGAGACTACCGAGATAGGCGATAATGTCAAGATCTATCAGGGCGTAACGCTCGGCGCACTCTCGACCAGAGGCGGCCAGAACCTGCGCAGCAAGAAGCGTCACCCCACGATCGAGGACAACGTCACTATCTATTCCGGAGCGTCCATTCTCGGCGGAAATACCGTTATCGGAAAAGACGCGGTTATCGGTGGTAACGCGTTCATCACAAAATCGGTTCCCGCGGGCGCAAAGGTGAGCGTCGTAAATCAGGAGCTGAGATACAACTTCGGCGAATCAAAACCCGTAAACCAGACCGACGGCGACAACAGCTGGTTCTATATTATTTGAGTACTTGCCGCTTACGCTCGAGAACGGGGCTCCGCCCCGCACCCTGTTTCCTTTCGGACGCGACACAGCAGGATGCTGCGGAAGTTGACGCCAAAAACGCGCAGGATGCGCGTATCATAGTGGCAACAAAAGGTAATGCGAAAGCGACATCAATGAATATAAAAGAGTAAATAAGGTCAATAATGGAAGAACTTACAAGAGCAGAGGAGATCACCCGCTCGATAGTGCGCAAATACCGCAAGCCTATCTGGGGAAGATTCCTCGAAGGAATAAAAAACTACGAACTCATACAGGAAAACGACAGGATAGCCGTGTGCATTTCCGGCGGCAAGGATTCAATGCTCATGGCGGCATGCATGAAGCAGCTCCAGAAATACAGCAAGATCCCGTTCGAGGCGGAATATCTCGTCATGGACCCCGGCTACGCTCCCGAGAACAGACAGCGGATAATCGACAACGCGGCGCTGCTTGATATTCCGATAAAGATATTCAGCGCAAGGATATTTGACGCGGTGGAGATCATCGGCAAAAATCCGTGCTATATGTGCGCGCGTATGAGACGTGGCTATCTGTACAAGAATGCTCAGGAGCTCGGCTGCAACAAGATCGCACTCGGACACCACTTCGATGATGTAATAGAGACGATCTTAATGGGAATGCTCTACGGCTCGCAGATGCAGACGATGATGCCTAAGCTCCACAGCGAGAATTTCCCCGGTATGCAGCTTATCCGCCCGATGTACATGATACGCGAGGAAGAGATAATAAAGTGGCGCGACTTCAATAAGCTAAGCTTCTTAAACTGCGCGTGCAGCGTCACCGCGACGATAGACGTAAACGGCGACGGCGGTTCCAAACGTCAGGAGATAAAGAATCTGCTGAAACAGCTCCGCGCGGTCGATCCCGCAGTCGATATGCATATCTTCCGCAGCGTTGAGAACGTGAATCTTCAGACTCTCATTTCATATCATATCGGAAAAAACTATCACCATTTCCTCGACGATTACGACAAGGGAATGAATATAAAAGGCACGATAAAAGAATGATACTTTCCCCTCCCCACAGGAGGGGATTTTTATATAACATCAGCATATCACCATAAACAAGAAACTTCACAGGCCGTGACCATATATCATAAATTGACGAAATATGTTGATTTTTCATACTCTTTATGATATAATACAGTTAGTGTGCGGATTTGTTCCGAAAAAGGAGATGTGTGAATTGGGAAAGCTGTTCTCGGTAATATTTATGAATCTCTGGGGATTCGATATACTGATATTCCTCGCGGCGATACTTAATACATTCATATATTTTATGGTGCGTTCGTCCTCCGACAAGCTTTACAGACAGATGAACCACCGAATACACGTTTCACATTTCAGCCTCTCGCGTCAGCAGACGGACAAGCAGGTCTCAAGACTCCGCATAGAAGACGTCATTGAGATGCGCGACGACACAGACAGATTATACTCGCTCTTTATAAACATTACAGGTATCTTCCCGCTTCTCGGAATACTCGGCACAGTTGTATCGCTTCTCGGCCTCGTACAGGATATCGAAAACGTCACCGGAAATTTCTACGGCGCGCTTACATCGACATTCTGGGGACTTATCTTCGCGATAATCTTCAAATTCCTCGACGGAATGATAGCACCAAAGATCGAAAATAACAACAAGAGCGTTCAGATGTATCTTGACCGCATAGACGCCGATGCTCCCGACGCAAAGCCGGAAGCCGGCGACGATGAGGACGACGGTCTGAACGACATATTATCACGCAGGAATACATACACCGACAATACCGCAGAACCTGCATATACCGCTGAAAACAGCGATCTTACCGGAATAACCATGAACGATGAGCTGCACAGATCTGCTTCGGAGCAGACATACAGCGCACCGGAAGAACCGACATACAGTGAGCCGCCTCGCGCAAACGAAGATCAGCTTTTCGGCGGCGACCCGGAAAAAGACCTTGATTTCGGCACCGGAACAGGCATTCCGCCCGTACAGGGAAATGACCAGGTAATACAGGTAAGAAACGAGGACATACAGATCATCTCGGACGAGAACGGTGAAGACAAATGAGAAACAAGGGTATAGTTATTGAACTTACCGCGCTGCTCGACGTTATTCTCATAATGCTGTTCTGGGTAATGATGAGCATGGAGAAGAACAACGAGAAGGTGCGCACAGACGCGGCAAACACAGTCGCGGAGTATGAGCAGAAATATGAGGATTCTCAGCGTGACCTTAATGATCTGCAGAAAGAAGCCGACATTCTGCGCTCAGAATTCGACCGCCTTCTGACCGCGACCTCCGACAGTGTCGCTGCTGCAAATCAGAAAGCACTTGACGGCTTTGCGAACGGAACAGCACTGTTCCTGAAAATAAGATACGACGGAAGCACTCCGGTCATGTATATATATTCCGGAAGAAGCGAGCTTGCTCATTCCCCGATCAGCTCGGAGCAGGATGCGTCCGCTCTTATCATAAGCAACATAAAAAAGCTCGGCCTCACCGATAAAGACACGATACTCTGCACATTCGCATTTGCCGGCAACGAGACCTCCCGATTTGACACGCAGGCGGTAAGAAACGCCATGAACAGTGTTAAATCGCAGTACAGCAGATTCTACTGGGCAGAAACAAGTATATCAAATTAAGACGATTGTAAGGGTCGAAATGTATCTATTCCCGCCGGATCCGGGGAGAGATTCAAAAAATTTTTTTCATAAATGTTTTACAATCGGCTAAGTATATCAAATCAAAAAGGAGAAACCGATATGGCTAACGAACAGGAAAAACTCGAAAAGCAGAACAAAAAGCTCAAAAAGAAAAACAAGTCAAAAGGAAAGATAATCCTTCTTCTGCTGCTTATACTTATTTTAATAGCAGCGCTCGTTATCTTCCTTGACAAGCTCGCCGGACTCTTCGGCGGAAATCTGAGCGGCATTTTCTTCAAAGACAACGGAAACAAAGAAGGTACGCCCTCTGCAGCGACATCGGTCTCCGAGACCGCAGCGCCGGACAATAACGGCAGCAGCGATAACGGAACAGAAGCTCAGTCAAAAAAGACAGAGCTAAGAGTTACGATAGTATCGGGCAGCACATACACAATGGACGGCAGCACGGTAACAGTCGATAATATAGTCGAAAAAGTGAAGTCAGCAGGCGCCGGAAATGTCGAGGTCATAATAGTTGAAGACTCTGCGACCACAGATGACGCGGTATCTATCCTTATAGACGCTCTTACGGGCGCGGGACTCGACCCCAATTATGACATAAAGGAAGAAAAAGCCTGAGAGAACGGATAAAAGATCCGGCTTGACTAAGGTATTTGTGCCATAGTATCTCTGACAGATCATCAGAGATGCTATGGCGTTATTATTGCGCGAGCATTTTTTAAATCTGCCACTGAATGATGTGACCTTATGATACAAAACGCCGTCTGTTATTATGAAGGCATATAATGCGCTTTCTGACACTTAAGATTTAAAATCTGATATTTTTTCATTATTATGATATAAAAGTTTATTTTGTATCTCTCCCCGCCTCCGGCGGAGAGAGATACACTTCGACTTTCACAATCGACTAAAATTATACGGTTTTTCTCCCCCCGCCGGAAGACACGGATGTCGTAAGGAAGTTTTCCAGAGCGCCGCATGGACGCGGCGCATACGAAAGAAAACTTCCGAAAGACACGGATGTCGTAAGGAAGTTTTCCAGAGCGCCGCATGGACGCGGCGCATACGAAAGAAAACTTCCGAAAGCGGGGTAGAAAAAAATTCTTAGTTTACAGACAGCGCGTATAATGATGCTAAACGGAGGAATAAAAATGGAGGACGTACAGATAATTGAACTTTACTTTGCAAGAAAAGAAAGTGCGATATCCGAGACCGACACAAAATACGGACGCTACTGTATGACGATCGCGAACAATATCCTTCACAATGACGAGGACAGTGAGGAGTGCAAAAGCGATACATACATGAAAACCTGGAATGCCATTCCTCCGAAAAAGCCCGACAATTTCCGCGCTTTTCTCGGAAAGATAGCGAGGAACATTGCGCTCGATATGTATGAGAAACTCCACCGGAAAAAACGTGATATCAACAGCACCGAAGCTATACTCGACGAACTCGCGGAGTGCATACCCGACCCCAATTCCGATGTTGAGAAGATAAGCGAAAACTCAGAGCTCCGCGACGCGATAAACGCTTTTCTCGGAACGCTCACCGAGGACAACAGAAAGATCTTCGTCCGCCGATACTGGTATGCCGGCTCGGTCGAAAGTATTGCGGCAGATTACGGATTCGGAAAAAGCAAGGTGAAAATGAGCCTGCTGCGAACGCGTGAAAAATTGAAAGAATACCTTGAAAGCGAGGGGATATCATTATGAAAGAAATGAAAATTATGCGGGCGATAGGCGAGATCGACGACAAGTACATTGATGAAGCAGCACCTGTGCAGAAAAAAAGAGCTCTGCGCTTCAGCTCATGGACAAAATATACAGGCATGGCTGCCGCAGCGGTGCTTGTGGTCGGCGCGGGGATATTCGTGATGACAAGAAATAACGGAATAGGTGTTACTGATCCTGCACAGACGAGCGCGTCGGCTTCCCCAAACGTCGCTGCGACAGACGATGCGCCGATCGTTGTCATGTCCGCGCCTGTCGGGACCGGTGAAGATGAAATGGGAACACTGAGCAACCCGTACACGGAATATGATTCGCTTGAAGAAGCTGAGAAGGCTGTGGGATTTGAGCTCACCGCTCCCGACAGCATAGGAAAATTCAACGATAAGACTGTAACAGTCATATCGGGGACCATGATAGAGCTGAATTACCGTGACAGCAGCGGCAATTACGGCGTCAGCATACGCAAGCAGAAAGCCTCGGAGGATATAAGCGGCGACTTCAACATTTATGAAACTGAGTTTCCCGTAAAGATCGGCGGCATAAACGTAGCGATGTCCGGTATCTCCGGCTCCGACGGGACCGTAAGCATATACAAGGCTATCTGGACAGACGGAGAATACGCTTATTCTATAACTTCCGCTTATGACTCATTCGCACCGGAAAATGAGCGTCAGCCGGGATTATCCCAGACCGAAATGGAAGAAATAATAAAAAATGTAAAATAATTTTTCAGAATGTGTGACCTTTTGAAAATTGTGCCGTCTTTTAGGGTGAAAGGCAGTGAGGAACTGCAAAATAAAAATGACGAAAACCAAAAAGGAGAAACACATCATGAAAAACAGAGTAAAATTTACAGCAGCAGCTTTGGCAGCAATTATGACAGTATCCTGCGCGGCAATATCTTCCTCCGCTGTTTATACAGGCGAGGATGTTGATTACGCAGACGGCGAAATGCACATTCTGGGTGCGTTTGCAGGCGGTTGGTCCGTAGATGACTCGGATCACGACATCAACAAGAATCCCGATGCTCTCGCAGCTTTCAACAAAGCAACAAAAGAGCTCGAAGGCGTAGATTATGAAGCGATAGCTCTGCTCGGAAGTCAGGTAGTTGCGGGAATGAATTACGCGATACTCTGCCGCTCGAAAGTCGTTTATCCCGACGCACAGCCGGAGATAAAAATAATGTACGTCTATGCGGACCTCGAAGGAAACGCAGAGATCACGGGCTTCAAGACGATAATCGGCGAACAGCTCGCAGGCGGATTCACAGCCAACGACGGAGAATTCGCAGCAAAGAAGAACGATTCCGCATACTCGACCTACAAGAAGGTAATAAGAAGCATCGGCGGTACTGTCTACAAAGCAGAAGCATATCTCGGAAGTCAGGTAGTCGCAGGTACGAATTATATGATGCTCTGCCGCAGCCGTACAGTACTTCCCGGAACTGAGTATGAATGGTCGCTTGTAACAGTTAATAAAGACCTTGAGGGCAAGGCGACTCTCGTAGATATCGAGAATCTTGTACTCGGAGACTATGACGACGATAATTCTCTGGACGGTGGAGATGATATAATGGCAGGTATAGCAAATCCGTGGTCGGAATATGATACAGTTGCCGAAGCCGCAAAGGCAGCAGGCGTTGAGTTTTCCGCGCCCGAAAAGATAGACGGTTATACGATCACTTTGATCCAGGCTATGGAAGGCATCGTTGATGTAAGATACACAGACGGCGAGAATGAGATCACTATCCGCAAGGGCACCGGAACCGACGATATAAGCGGCGACTATAACACATACAAGAATGTATCCGAGAAGAAGATAAATGGCAATATCGTAACCCTCAAGGGCAATGACGGCGGCATAAGCTCTGCATCATGGACAGACGGAAAGAACGCTTTCTCCGTATTCTCCGAAAAGGAACTCTCCGAAAGCTTTATGGAAAGCATCATAGCTAAAATAAGCTGATAGTTTTATTATCCTGCCAATGTTTTCTCCCCCGCCGAAGGCGAGGGAGAAAACACAAATATGATAATATACAGCTCATAAAATATCTCCTCTGCTAAAAGTACAGGAGATATTTTTTTGCATTAAGAAAAAAGTTCTTCCCCCGCATTCGGCAGGGGAAGAACAATTGTGTCACTATATTGTTGTGAGGTCAGTATCTGATATTATAATCAGATAAGTCCGAGAAGCGTAAAGAGCAGAGATGCCATACCTGCGTCAAAGCGAAGTATCTGAGTAGCATCCTTTGCGTCGGGAATAAGCACGTTCTTGATGCAGCCTACCGCAACAAGATATGGGTCTGCATCCGCACCGCTCTTCTTTATCAGCGAGGATATACCCGCGTCAAAACGCAGTATCTGAGTAGCGTCCTTCGCGTCGGTCACGTTGTCTCCGGTGATATCTCCGTAGAGACGAAGCTGTGCGTTTATATCAACAGGAGTGGTTCCGACTGTGACTTTGTATGTTCTTGTAACATAATGATCACGCGAGATGCGCACCTCATAATCTCCGGCAGCAAGCTTGTCGAAATCGAACTTGCCGTTTTCGGAAGTAACAGTTCTTACCTTGTTTCCGTCCTTGTCATAAAGCTCTACGGTTATGCTTCCGGTTTCGGAGCCTGAAAGAGTGATGTTGCCGGTTATCTCGGATGAGAACTCCGGATCATCGTCATACTCAACTGTAATAACCGTATCGCCGGTAACAGTATATGTCAGGCCGTTTTCTTCTGCTTCGCCGTTTACTCTCAGAGTGGAAACTATCTTTCCGGCAGGCGCGGAAGCGGTTATAATGAGCTTGTCTCCGCTTTCGAGCGAGCTTCCGTCAGCAAGCGACTTTCCGTTTCTTGTTACAGTGACATGATCGGGCTTTGTAAGCAGGAAGCCGTTCTCATATTTCACGGTTATCTCTGTATTTCCGGTAACGGTATATGTGCTGCCGCTTGTGATCGCTGTTCCGTTGACATAAAGTCCTATGATATTTCTTCCTGCAGGCGAAACTGCAGTAATGACGAGCTTATCGCCGATATCGACGAAATCGCCGCTTTCAACAGTCTTGTTGTTCTTCTTTACCGTAACGTTTGCAGGATATGTTACCCTCATTCTGTCGGTGAATTCGACTTCGATAACGGTATCTCCCTTGACGGTATATGTGCTGCCGCTCTTGAAGCTTTCCTGGTTGACATACAGTCCGACAAGGTTCTTTCCGGCAGGCGCTGTTGCTGTGATAACAAGTCTGTCGCCCGGGTCGATATAACTTCCGTCAGAAAGCTCGGTGCCGTTTCTCTTGACAGTAACATTATCAGGTATGGTGACCGTATTTCTGTCCTCAAACTCAGCCTCTATGATCGTATCGCCCGCAACTGTGTATGTATTGCCGCTCTTGAATGTTTCATCGTTCACCTTCAGCGAAACAAGTCTGAGGCTTTCGGGAGGATCTGCTGTGATAACGAGTTTTTCTCCGGTATCAATGAGCGCGCCGTCATCAAGTTCCTCGGCGCCTCTCTTTACCGTAACATACTCCGGAACAGTCAGTCTGAACTTGTCGTCAAACGAAACTGTTATCACGGTATCCGTTTCTACGGTATAGGTGCTGCCGTTGGTGATCTCGGTGCCGTTCACCTTAAGGGATATGAGTCTCTTACCCTCGGGCGGAACAGCAGTAATAACGAGCTTGTCGCCTATATCGAGCAGAGCGCCGTTTTCGAGAACCGATGCGCCCTTCTTGACAGTTACGTTTTCGGGCACAGTAAGTCTGTATTTATCCGCGAACAGTACCGTTATCACAACATCGCTTTCAACGATATAAGTATCCTTGTTCTTTATCTCGGTATCGTTGACCTTCAGCCAGATGAGTCTCAGGCCCTCCGGCGGAACAGCCGTGATCGTGAGCTTATCGTCGTCGTCAAGAAGAGCACCGTTCTCAAGAACTGTGGTTCCCTTCTTTACCGTAACATTTTCCGGTACTGTAAGCCTGAACTTATCGCCGTACTCTACGGTGATATTGGTATCTTTTTCAACTACACAGGTACCTCCGCTCTTTATGGCGGTACCGTTGACTTTAAGCGACGCTACTCTCTTATTCTCCGGCGGAGCTGCCGTGATCGTGAGTATGTCACCTTCGTCGATATAGTCGCCCGATATGAGCGCAGTGCCGTTCTTCTTTACCGTAATGCTCTCGGGGAATGTTACCTTGTACTTTTCTTCGAATACCGCTTCAATGTCAACGTCGCCGTCAACCGTCTTTGTATATCCTCCGGAATATGTAACCAGTTTCTCGTTGACATAAAGCTCTGAGAGCCTCATATTCTCGGGGGGCGTTACAATTATAAGAAGCTTGTCGTCCTCGTCGATATAAGCGCCGGATTCAAGCTCGGTACCGTTTTTCGTGACAGTAACGTTAGCTGTGAATGTGACTTTATATTTCTCCGCGAACTCCGCTTCGATAACAACATCCTCGCCGTTTACGGTACAGATGCCGTTCACTATGAGATCATCGTTCGCATAAAGCGCGGCAAGTCTCATGTTCTCCGGCGGGATAGCCTTTACTGTGAGCACATCCCCGTCGTTGACATAATCGCCGGAGCTGAGAGCGGTACCATTTTTGGTGATCACAACATTATCGGGTGAAGTACCGTCGCCGACATACACCTTGTAGTTTTCAGCGGTCTCCATGACTATCTCGACGTCTTCATCATCCACGATATGCTTATATCCGCTTGTTATGACTTTGCCGTTCAGATATATCGCATCGGTAAGACGTCTTGAAATAGGAAGATCGACCGTTATCGTGAGCTTGTTTCCTACGTCAAGCAATGCTCCGTCCTCAAGAGTTTCCGTTTTACCGGAAACAACTCTTGTTACGTTGACATACTCGGGCTTTATGAGCCTGAACTTAGGCAGATATTCTACCGCGACAACTGTTTTTCCGTCCTCTGTCTTTACTACGGTCTGAACAGATCCGCTCTTGATCTCCACACCGTTGAACGTAAGAGATACAAGTCTCATTCCCTCGGGCGGAACAGCGGTTATCGTAAGTCTGTCGCCGGCTTCGAGTTCATCATTGTCTTCGAGTAATGCAGTTCCTCTCTTTACCGTAACGTTATCGGGCTTTACAAGTCTGAACTTATCGCCGAAATTCGGCGCGATAACAACATTTTCAACTATGCCTTCCGAATCAGCCGTAACAGTATATGAGCACTGATACTTCTGCGAGCCCGTTTCGGGATATTCAATATCTTCCCCGTTGATCGAAAGACTTTCAAGTCTCTTGCCCTCCGGAGGAGTTATCTTGATCTTCAGGACATCGCCCTTTGAGATGTATGTTTCGTTTGTGATCGCCTTTCCGCTTCTGGTAACGGAGACTGTGGCTTCGTCGAACATTACCTTTGCTCGGTCAGCTAATGTAACAACAATGTTCACGAGCTTGTCTTCATTATCGTTTACGGTATATGTCGCTCCGCTCGCTATGGCATCGCCATTGACGGTCAGCGACCTTAACACTTTATTGTCCGGGACTGTCATCTTGACAACTATCTTGTCGCCTGCGTCAAGATAAGCGCCGTTTTCAAGCACTTCGGAACCCTTCTTGACTTCTATGTTTTCTGCATATGCAGGCGGTATCACCAGACGCAGTCTGTCTGCATACGCTGCAGTGACAACGACCGTTTTCTCTTCCGCCTCATCAAGGTTCGGAACAGTGTATTCAAGTCCGTTTTTCAGTATCGCTGACGTAACTTCATAGGTCTTTCCGTTTACTGTGAAAGAAGAAAGATTTTTGCCTACCGGCGGCTCTGCGGTAATAATGAGCTTTTCGCCCTTATCGACGAACTCGCCGTTTCCGACTGCCTCGCCGTTTCTTGTCACAATAACGCCGGACGGATACGAAAGGACATACTTGTCTGCCCACTCCGCAACTATCTCGGTATCGCCCTGAACCTTATATGTACCGCCGTCCGCGACAGTTTTGCCATTCGCTGTGATAGCCTTGAGCCTGTATCCATAGCGATCTTTTGCAGTAATTGTTAACTGGTCGTCAAGATATACGGGGTTGGTGCCGGAAATAGGCTCGCCGTCCTTTGTAATATCCACCTGAGTGGGATCGTAATCCACAAAGCACTGACCGTTTATCGTAATATTGAGAGTAAATGTTGCGTTAGGATTGTACTTTGCTTTGAATACCGCAGATGTTCTTCCGACCTTGAGCGGACTTAACGTTTTTGGAACAGCTTCATCGTCGAATCTCAGCATCTCCTCGTCATACTCGGCAAGTTCGATCTCCTCGTTATCAGCCGGATAAGACTCGGAATCAAATTCATACATGAGATAAAGCGTCTGCGTTTTCTCTATCGAAATATCCGAATATTTTTTTTGCTTATCCGACCCGTTGAAATGGTATTCATCATCAAGGTCTGTTTTGGTGGAAACCCAGATAAGCTTCGGAACGACCTGTGTCACATTCGCATTGCACTTTTTGCATCTGAACGTTGCGATACCATTCTGGTTCGTGCTTACCCATGTAAGATCATGGCCTGTGGTCTGTGAATCCTTCTCAAGATCCGAGTAATCGGCCTTAACGCTGTAGAAGCTGATCGTGCTTTCATTGTATGTGAACCATGTCACCTTGCCGTTGAATACTACCGGCTGGCAGTCGGACAGTTCTGCGTCGTCCGTGCTCGTACTGATAGTATATGTTTCCCCGACTAAAGGAGCACCGCTTCCGTTTATAAGCGTCCAGCAGACTTTTTTACCGTGCTGCCACAGCACCATGAACTTGTCGCTTTCGAGCTTGACAAGCTTCGGTGTGCGGGCTCCGGTGCTCTCTTCAGCATAATTTGTTATCTGTTTATTGGAAGCTGCGCCGATAACATAATCGCCGCCAGCGTTTTTGGAAGCCTTTGCCGAGACTCCGACATATACTTCTCTTTTATCAGAATCATTATTATATTTGTTGTATGCAACAAGATATGAAGATGTGGACATTTCGAGTCCGCCGAGAGACATATCCGTGTCTATATCGCCAAGTTCGCCCGCTGCCACAGTGATCTGAGCTCTGTTATAGTTTTTCTTTCCGCCGCCGATATCACCAGTTATATTACCGCCTTCAACCGGATTGACCATAAAGCTGAGTGAAATGCCTCTGTCGATATAATCGCTGTGATCTGCCGATACGACATATCCTCTGTCTATGGTAAGCTTCTGACCTAGAGAACGATATACAAAGCCTGCGCTGTCCGTTACTGCCTCATTTCCGAGCAGTTTATCTATAACGGTGCCGGAAGCCATGTCATATACCAGCAGAACCGAACTCTGATCGAACAGATTCACTTCGTCTTTAAGATTGTTCGTCGAATGACAGGTCTTTATTATCAGATATCCGTTGCTTTCCGCAAATGCAGCGCTTCCTTTATCAAACGGAACTTTTGTCTTTGCACAGCTGACAGACGCCTGACCGAGACGCTTCCAGTTGTAATTGTATTTCGTTATACGGAAGACTTCCGAAGTAGCGCTTGCTGACGTATTCGCCTGTCCTGTGAGCAGATAATAATATCCGTCGGAGGACGCATAGAACCCGCCGAACAGCGGAAGCTCCTTCAGTATATGCTTACAGCCCTTGAATTGATATTTCCCTTCGGAATAATTAAAATATTGCACCTCTGCGGAATACTGAGGGCTGTCGCTCGCCTGAACGCGCATTATGCCGTCGTCGAGCACCTGTAGATATGATCCTTCGGGGCTGTCGTGCTCCTCATAGTTGTCAGCGCCGACATTTGTTCCCTCAACCACGCTGCACAGCTCGCTGTCAAAAGACAGCTGTGTGAGACTGGTACCGCCCGCAGGCACATATATACCTATCGCTATCGAAGCCGACAGCGCGGCAGCAGCTATTCTTGTAAAAATCCCTTTAGTTTTCAACATCTTCACGCTCCTTTTAGATTAGTGCTGAAAATTTACCGGCCGCGTCCTTTGCGACCGTTTATCCACACCGGCATTAATGCCGGGATAAGATCATTTGTTGTGCGGTATTGATTTTATTTTCTTCCGCGTCTGCGTTTGCTCTGCTTTCTAGCAAGAACCACACAGCCGGTCAGTGCAGCCGGAATGATTATCGCCGCAGCAACTCCCGTGTGCGGGTTGGCGGTCCCGGGATCCTGCTTTGAACCTCCCGGCACTATCATGCCGCTGCCGCCGTTATCGGAGGACTTCCGGCCGCCGACGAACATATACGGCGAGAACGAATTCGCTGTGAAGCGGATCTTCTGTACTCCGTTCTCATAAATAAGCGCGGCGTCTAAGCGCTGAGGAACTCCTCCCGCATTATGGTAGAGTCTCAGCGAAGAAAGATCGGACAACATAGCCGTCGGAACAGGAATATCGAATGTGATATAGCCGTCTCCGAGCGAATGAATATACTGACCGGTCACGGTATCATAAACGCTTATGTCAAATGCGTAGCTCTTGTTGTTGGTGAGTCCAAGGCTGCTCAGTGCGTATGAAGCTGCTGTCTCGGAATCCGATGTGCGCCGTATTATCACCAGCACATCATGGCCGAAGAACTGCTTCTTAGTTTTTATGACGATCCTGCTGTCCGAAAGCCCGTCAAGCTCTGTGTCAAGACCGATAGTTATATCATTGCCCGGAATATATACAGGGGCGTCGTCATCGGGCGGTCTTATGGTCGTATCCGATGAAGAGGGGCTGGTGCCGCCGTTCGGATCGGAAGGATCCACCACGGTAACTCCCGGCTTATTTGAATCTATAGGCTCGTCCTTATCGTCGCGCGCATATCCGCTTCCGTAATATACATACACATTCGCGTAATATGTATCAGGTATCCAGAGCTTCTGTATCTCATATCCGTTGTCCTTGCGATATGTGAAGCCGTTTCCGGAGAGTTCGAACTGATAGTTTCCGGTATATGCGTCGGTCCTTACCCTCATCTTGGCGGTAAATGTCTTTCCATCGGAAAGATCAATGACTTTAGAAGAGTTTGTTGCATTAACGCCGAAATATCCGAACCCGGAGGTCGCATATCCTCCGACCACATAAGGCTCCCAGTTCACGAGCTCGAATGTGTTGGGGTCATAGTCCACTCTGAATGAAGCGCAGTCGGCATTGAATCTGATCGGGGGAACGCTTACCAGTACATTGAACGTTTCGCCTATGCCCGCTCTTGTCGGAGAAACATATATTCCGCCGCCGTGTACCAGCCCGTATGGGTCATCCGAAGCGCCGCTTCCGACCAGCGTAACGGAAGCGCGTTCCGTGAGCGGCGTCCAGAGTTCTTTTCTGGATGTCCCTTCTCCGTAAGAGAAGCTTGCGTCCGCAAGTCTGAACATATAGCTTTCAGACACAGCGTTCTTTGCTCTGACTGTCGCCGTTATCGTAAGGCCGCCGCCGAGATAGATGTCGGAATCTCTGTCCGATACTATGCTGAAATAGCCGTTTCCGATAGTGGTGGAAGCTCCGGGGAAGGACGGCTCAACAGACAATACCGAGAAAACGTCCTCGTTGAACACAACCTTCATGTTGACGCGCTCCGCATTCTTAGCGATCGCGGGAACTCTCACATATACGTTGAACGTCTCATTTGCAGTCACCTTATCTGCCGAAATTCTGATACCGCCGCCGGTCACGGGATAAGGATCCTCGCCTATCGTCACGCTTGCGGTGATAACGCCCGGCGTCCAGAGACTGTGCTTTACGTTGCCGGTATCAAAATATGAAAGATCATGCTTGAAAAGATCAAAGCTGTAGGTGCCTTTCACCGCATTATTTCTTACCCTGAACTCGGCGGTGAGCAGCTTACCGGAAGTAAGGCTGATATCGGCAGTCCCGTTATCATACTTTGAACCGAAGGTGCTGCCGCCCGCAGAGGGTTCCGTGTTGACCGCTCCCGGAAGTCCGTTCCACGAAATAAGCTCAAATGTGTCGCTGTCATAGTCGGCGTAGATTGCCGCTGTATCCGCATTATGCGTTATAGCGGGGATAGTGATGTAAACATTGAATGTGTCGCCCGGCTGGACTTTTTCTTTCGACGCGCGTATTCCGCCGCCGACTACCGGTATCCTGTCCGGATCAACTACTGTTATCGTAGCGTCCCTTTTAATATCGACAGGTTTCCAGAGCCTGTGATAATCTATTCCGTTATCGTCACAGAACAGTATATCATATTTGGTAAGCCTCAGTCTTGTGACGCCGCCCGCAGCGGTGTTTTTTACCCTGAGCTTTGCTGTGCAGGTCGCGCCCTCGCTCAGATCGAGCGCAGGAGTCGAGCTTCCGAACGATACCGACAGATCCCCGTCGCATTCTTCGAGCGGAGTCACCGTAGCCCCGATTATCCCCGAAGTCCACGATTCAACAGCAAATACTGTGCTGTCATAGCTGAGACGTATCGAAACTGTATCAGCCTTTTCTCTCAGAGCGGGAATATTAATGTACGCATACACCTCGTCGCCCGTCTGAAGCTGATAGGCCGACATGCTGAGTCCTCCGCTCGCTACGGTGTATGTCTCATCAATTGTGCTTTCTTTTACTGTCACGACAGCTTCGGTCACCGCCGCTGTCCAGATCTGTGTATAATTTATGCCCGTGCTGTCAAAGTATCCTATATCGCTTTTTACAACAGAGAATGTGTAGTCTTTAAGCGCCGCGTCGCTTTTTACTTTCATCTCGGCAGTCATAACAACACCGCGGCTGATATCAAGATTAGCCACAGAACTGCCGTATGACGCGGAAAACGAGCCGTTGCAATCTTCCTTTGGCGTGCTTGTCGCGCCGGGCACATTCGATGTCCATGATACAACATCGAACGCAGTCCTGTCATACTCGACCTTTACCGACATTGTGTCGGCAAGCACAGCACTCGGAGGAACAACGATCTCAACCGCAAAGGTCCCGTCCCTTAGGACCTCGCGTGCCGACGTGCGGATACCGTCAGGCGTATCCGCCGAAACGGGTATCACCGGCAGCACCGACAGAGTCACCATCAGCACTGAAAGCATCAATGAGATTAAGCGTTTCATCTTTATTCTCCTTTTAGGATCTATTTCAGCGTAAAAATACGATATAATTGCATATCTCAGCCGGAAAGCGGACGGTCTGTGCGGTCTTCCCTGACGCAGTCTCCGCGTTCCGGTATTGTCTTAATCTTCAAGGTCTCTTCTCTTCGCTCTTCTGCGTTTTTTGCTCTGTTTTCTCGCAAGTACGACACAGCAGGTCATCGCTGCGGGTATCACTACAGCAGCCGCTACTCCGGTGCCGGGATTGAGCGGCTTACCCTGCGGCGCAGCTCCGCTTGCGTCAGGTGCGCCTCCGCTCTTGCCGGTAGTATCGCCGACAAGACTGCCGTTGGCGTTCTGCGGAGAGAACACTGATTTGTGAAGAGTATCCACTATCATATAGGGCGAGAAAGAATTGATTATAAACGATATTTTTGCAATGCCGTCTTCTTCAATGATCTCGGAAGTCATTCTCTGCGGGAATCCGCTCTCGGTGTGATACACCGCAAGACCGTCCGTAAGTCCGGCAAATTTCTTTGGGAGCGGCATTTTGATGTTTATGGACCCGTTCGGAAGAGAATGTATCATCAGTCCCGTTGCTACGTCATAAACACTGACATCGAACGAATAATTATCGTGTCCCGCAAGACCGAGATTTTCGATCGCTCTTGCCGCTGCCTGGGTCGCTTCCTGCGTATGTGTGATCTTTATGAGGGCATCTCCGTCAAAATAACTCGGTTTTGTGACGAGAGATACTACTCCTGTTGACAGTCCGGATAGCGAAGTCTCCAGCTTTATTTTGGGAGTATTTCCTTTATTTCCCTGTGAACCGGGATTTGAATTGCTGTTTGTGGTATCGCCGCCCGTTGTATCATCATCCAGATCCGGAGGAATATCGTCCGAGGACTTTGTAGTCTGTGCAGAAGCGGTAGTCTGCGAAGGTTTGCTGCTCTCGGTGGGTATCTGAGTCACATCGGGATTTTTAGTGGTCGTTGCAGCATCACCTGCAGACCCGATATAAGTGTTTCCACCGTTGTTACCGCCATTGTTGCCGCCGTTGTTGCCACCGTTGTTACCGCCGTTGTTGCCGCCGTTATTGCCGCCATTATTACCACCGTTGTTTCCGCCGTTTTTGACAGTAACAGTCACTTCTTTAACGGACGGCTCCCACAGTTCGACATAATCATAGCCATTGTCTTCAACGTATGAAATGCTGTATTTTACCAGCTTTATCTTGTAATCACCCACAGCAGCGCCGTTTTTTACTGCAAGCACAGCCTTCATGGTAAGTCCGCGCGAAAGGTCGATAACTCTTGCAACGTTTGCTGCTGACAATGAGAAGAAATTGTCGCCGTAGTTTGAAACGCCGTTTGAAATTGAAGGCGCCCAGGATTTCACCTCGAATGCCGAAGAGTCAAATTCAGCTCTTATAGAAGCAGTATCGCCTTTTTCCGTTTCCGGCACGAAAAGCGTGACAGTAAAGGTGTCACCGATCTTCACTTCATGCGAAGAAACGCTTATGCCATTGACAGAAGCGGCACCCGCACAGCATATAAACATCAGCGCAGCGGTCAGTGAAGCGACTGCCGCAGCAAGCTTACGCAAAGCTTTCATCATTTATCCCTCGTATTCATTATAAAATAAACACTTATAGTTATCCATACTATACTATTCTACATTATAGCACTGTTTAACAAGCCCGTCAACCTGAAAATGCACACTTTGGCACATTTTCACAATAAAATATCTCGCATCTTGTTAATATTGCTCCTGCAATTTTGATTTTTAAACGAATGCGTTCAATTTTCTTTTAAAGCGTGCAAAAACGTTAATATCCTGCAGAAAGCCCGCTTTCAGCGCGAATTTTGGCTCCGGTTCACGAAAAATCGTGCTTGCTATTGATTTTTTTCCGATAATGTTATATAATAGTCATATCTACATGACAGAAAGGAATATCCAGATGCTCGAACTGAAAAACATATCCTTCAGAGCCGAGGGCGAGGGAGGACATGTCGAAATTATAAAAGACATAAGTCTTACCATCCCCGACAACAGATTCGTTGTAATAACAGGCCCGAACGGCGGCGGAAAATCCACGCTCGCCAAGGTTATTGCCGGAATAGAAAAAAACTCCTCGGGACAGATAATCCTCGACGGAGAAGACATTACAGACAAAAACATCACCGAGCGTGCCAGACTCGGCATAGGCTTCGCATTCCAGCAGCCGGTAAAATTCAAGGGACTTACCGTGCTCGATCTGCTCAGGATCGCCGCGGGAAAACCGATTAAGATCGCGGAGGCCTGCGAATATCTCTCCGAAGTTGGGCTCTGCGCCAAAGATTATATCAGCCGCGAAGTGAACGCCTCGCTGTCGGGCGGTGAATTAAAGCGTATCGAGATCGCCACCGTACTTGCCAGAAACGTGAAACTTGCGCTGTTCGACGAGCCCGAAGCCGGTATCGACCTCTGGAGCTTCACAAACCTCGTCCGCATTTTCGAGAATATGCGCGACCCGGACAAGAACCGCACCGTGGTGGTAATCTCACATCAGGAAAGAATACTTGAGATCGCGGACGAAATAATCGTTCTCGCCGACGGAAAAATATCCAGACAGGGTCCGAAAGACGAGATACTTCCGGAAATAATCGGCACTAAATACGCGCAGACAGCCTGCCGCAAGATCGACACGGAGGGGGAGAAGTGATATGATAAAAATGGATCCCATACAGCTCAGGCTCCTTCAGGAGATAGCCGATCTGCACGATGTGCCCGAGGGCGCGTACAATTTCCGCGCAAACGGACAGGCTGTCGGCCGGAATACCACAGCAAACATTGACATCAAGCCCAAGACCGAGGGCAGCGGTATAGACATCCACATAAAGGACGGAACAAAGAACGAGAGCGTGCATATTCCCGTAGTCCTCAGCGAGAGCGGCCTTAAAGAAACGGTATATAACGACTTCTACATCGGCAAGGACTGCGATGTGCTGATCGTCGCCGGCTGCGGCATCGACAATTGCGGAAAGCAGGATTCCGAACACGACGGCATACACCGCTTCTATGTCGGAAAGAACTCGAAGGTGAGATATGTCGAGAAGCATTACGGCTCCGGAGACGGCTCCGGCAAACGAATCCTCGACCCCGTGACGGAAGTCTATATGGAAGAGGGCAGCTCCATGGAAATGGAAATGGCGCAGATAAAAGGCGTCGATTCCACAAAGCGCTCCACGATAGCCGAGCTGAAAAAAGACGCGAAGCTCGTTGTACGCGAACGTCTCATGACACACGGCGAGCAGATCGCAGAAAGTATTTATAAAGTATCGCTGAACGGCGAGGGCTCCAGCGCAGATGTTGTTTCCCGCTCGGTCGCGCGTGACAGATCATATCAGAAATTCGACGCCTGCATAGCCGGAAACGCACCGTGCAGCGGTCATACAGAATGTGATTCTATCATAATGGACAGCGGAAAGATACTTGCCCTGCCCGCTCTTGAAGCAAACAACGTTGAAGCTCAGCTCGTCCATGAGGCAGCTATCGGCAAGATCGCCGGCGAACAGCTCACAAAACTTATGACTCTCGGACTTACCGAAGCCGAAGCAGAGGAGCAGATAATAAACGGATTCCTTAAATAATAAAAGCAATGCCCGAAAGGAGAAAAATATGATCTGTCCAAAATGCGGTTCAACTATCGTAGATCATTCTCATTTCTGCCAATTCTGTGGTGAAAAGATCGCTCAGCCGATTCCAGTGCCGGAGCCAGAATCTCAGCCGATGCCCGTGCCGGAACCCGAATCTCAGCCGATGCCCGTGCCGGAACCCGAGCCTCAGCCTCAGTTTCAACCTCAGTCCCAGCCGGAAACAGCAGCTCCTGCCCCCCCGGAAGCGAGCATAACGCGACTCTGCATTCACTGCGGTGCGCAAATGTCAATGACAGATACCTTCTGCCCGGCCTGCGGAGCTTCCACCGTCAATATAGACGCACTTCCGACCGAAAAACCGTCTGACTATGCTGCAGCCTACGATATGCCGGAACAGTCTTACTCGCCCGATATGCAGGCGCAGCCGGAACAGCCTTATCAGGCCGATATGCAGGGACAGCCTTATGCTCCCGAACAGGAAGAGCAGCCCTATGTTCAGAATATGCAGGTGCAGCCGTTCCCGCCGGAGCAGCAGATCCCGCAGCAGCACGGAGCTCCTCAGCAGCCGCAGTATATGCAGCCGCCACAGCAGCAGATGTACGGCCAGGTGCAGAATCCGCAGTATCCTCAGCAGCCACAGCAGTACGCGCAGCCGATGCCGCCGCAGATGTATCAGCAGGTCGGACAGATGCCGTACGCACAACAGCCGCCGTACGGTGGATATCCTCAGCAGCCCGCTTATCCCGGTACAGCCGCTACCGCGGGCGAAACGCCAAATATCCCCGCAGCGATAATAGTCCTGTTTCTTGATCTCGCATTCTCGGTAACATTCTTCCTCAATACCCTGTTTGCGACAAGCGGATTCGGCGGAAAAGCGGAAACCAGCTTTTTCAAGCTGTATGAATATTTCGTACAGTTGTTTGAAACGATCAAAAGATTCTTTGATCTTGTCGGACAAACCGGCGTGGATTCCAGCAAACTCGATATCACTCAGTTTTTCCCCGGAGAGATGTGGGTAACTATTGGTGTAGTCCTGACTGTTTACATACTTTACCTGATACATTTCATCAGTGTTATAGTGGCAATAGTAAGAGTATTCACAGCCCGCGGACCACGCGTGATTTATTTCTGGGGCAGCGCAGGCACAGCAGCAGGAACTGCTTTTTCTGCATTCCTCATTTCATTTGGTGCATGCATACTGTTTAACCTGAAAGCTTCCGGATTCCTTGACGGAGTGTCCGGCGCAAAATACAGAGAATATATGGGCGTTAACTGGCTGTTTTATGTAATGTTCGGATTATCTCTTGCCGCAGTTATAATCGTCGGCGTTATGAAGAGCATGGCAAGGAAAAAATATATGATGAACCCGGGTCCCTACCGTACCGGAACCCCGCCCCAGACTAATATGTACAGATAATAAGATACAGCCCCGACGGAAGAATATACTTTCGTCAGGGCTGTATTTTTTAGATTGACTTTTTGAGAAGTACAGAGTATAATTATATCAGACCATTAACCAGATAAATCATAATTTGTGGGGCTATCGCCCCACACCCCATTTTCTGGGGGGCTT
>CAMVEM010000020.1 GCA_947166515.1 uncultured Clostridia bacterium
ATATCTTCGATAGTCTTGATGATCTTTTCGATCTCCTTGGAAGTATTGCTGATCTCGTTCATTGCGTTGAGCATGTTCTGGATCTCAGTATCCTGATAGTTGACCTTTTCTTCTGTCTGCTGAGAAAGGTCTCCTGCCTTTGCGGCATTCTGAGCTGTATGAGCGATCTGCTCGGATACTTCGTGGATAGTAGCGGAGATTTCTTCGATAGCGGATGCCTGCTTTGTGGTACCGTCTGCGAGGGACTGAGAACCTTCAGCCATCTGATTGGAGCCTGTGAGTACCTCATCGGAGGACATATTCATCTTGCTGAGAGTATCGCCGAGGTCTTCCTCGATCTTGAGAATGTTGTTCTTGATAGCCTCGAATACGCCGGGATACTGAACGTTGGGTGTTTCGGTGAAGTCGCCGTCAGCCATAGCAGCGAGTATTCTTGACGAATCGCCTACTACAGCGTTCATGCCCTGCTTGGAATTCTTTAGAACTTCAACGAACTTACCAACTTCGTCCTGGTGGAAGTTGTATGTAACGTTGGTGGAATCGAGCTGACCTGCGAGCATTTCCTGAGCGTAGAGCTCTGCGTTCTGAAGCGGTATTGTAACTCTTGCGCGGCAGAAGAGGAAGAGGAATACGGCAATACCGAGTGCGCCTACAACGCCTATAATGATCGCAACAACAGTAACATTTGTGAATTCTGCCTCTGCTTCGGAAGCGTCACTTCCTGCAAAAAATGCACCTATGATAGTGCCGTTATAATCCTGCATGGGTTCATAAGAAACATAATATTTCTTATTGTTTATGATCGCAGTACCGTTAAAAATGGTCTTGTTGTCAAGAACTTCCTTCTTGATGTTGTCGCCCATAGGAGTTCCGAGAACGTTGGAGCCGAGAGTTGTCGAATATCTTAAGTTGCCGTTGAAGATCGTAAGGTCGCACTCGATGCGCTTCTTCGTGTTTTCCAGCCAATCAGATGCTTCCATGGTGAAACCGAGGCAGAGAACGAATTCCTGACCGTCCTGGTCCTTTACATAAGAAGCGAACATTGCAACGAGCTTGTCATCGCACTTTGCGACACCTTTTATGGTCTGACCGTTCGGAATGGAGCTGTAATCGAACGATTTGAACGGATAATTGCCTGTCGTGTAAATGACTTCACCGGTAATTTTTTTACCGACTACCATGTAGTAATCGCTGCCGGGGAGGTCTTTCTGCATGTAAGATTTCAGAACAGCGTCGTTTGCAGCTTCTGCGGCATCACGGAAATCGCCGTCCTCCTTCATCATTTTGAATGCGTCCTCAAGATTGCCAAGCTCAATGTCAAGCTGGTACTTAAGTATATTCATACCGATCTTTGCGCGTTCCTGCAGTATTCCGTCGTTATAAGAGCGGAACGAGATAAGTGTTGTGACCAGCATGATGGCAACCATAGCGACAAGCGCTGCGACCGTTATGAAAACGATCTGCAAGCCAAGTTTCTTTCTCATAATAAGTGTTCCTCCATTAAAAAGTTATATTAATATAAAAGCGCAGCACGCTTGAATATCCGAATGTTCTTGTTTTGAAGAACTGTGAAACAATTGCAATCGATGAGCAATATTGAACAGGTGAGAGAAAAATTGAATTTTTGTGGGCGCATCTCTCCGCATTTAAACATCTCGGGAGGGGTATTCCGTTTTATATATCATCATGAGCATCTGTTGGTCCGATTTCAGGCTCCCGACAAAATTGCTCATATTTTTACAAATTATAACATCCCACTTTTTGAGTATAGCATTAAACCGCGCTGTTGTCAACAAGTTGTTCATAATTTCGGCGATTTAGACCAATTTTTTTCGTTTAACTTGTTAAAATATGCTAAATTAAAATCCAAAAACAAATTGATATCGATATGAATGAGGGATCCGAGCTTATGGGGGCTGCCGCCCCATAGCCCCGCGTTTCTGGTGAACGAGGCTCCGCTTCGCGAACCATGATAGGGGGGCTTCGCCTGTAATGCAGGAGGCATTGAGTAATCGCTCCAAAGCGCGCACGACACGCGCATAAAAGGCGATTATGAAACACACCTCTTTTAACGATATTTAGATAGAGGCTTCGCCTCTATAACTCTGACGAGGGGGTTTTATTGCCGCATCCATGCGGCGTTTGGGCAAGTGCTTGATACATCGTGCATCAGCCGCCCCTCTGGACTTCCGTCGGCCGCGCGCTGCACGATGCAGCGGAAGCTGCTTCCAAAAGCGTACAGGAGGTGCGCAAAAAAACAGAGTCGGTTTCCCAAAAACACGGCTCTGTTCATTTGTGCGAATAATATGAAATCGTGCGCGAAGTGCTCTGTTATCGTGGCTCGTGGCAGCCTCCGGACTTCCCGCATCTTCTGCAGTCTCTGCAGCATGAATTCCCGCGCTTTTTGCTTCTGATAATGAATATGACCGCCGAGATAAGCGCCGCCGCCACAAGAATTATCAGTACTATATCGACCGCGTTCATCATACCACCCCCGCGAGAATACAAACTGCACGAACCAGAAGTGTTATCAGCCACGCCAATGCGCACTGCCAGATAACAAGCACAACAGCCCATTTTGTTCCAAGTTCTCTTCTGACCGACGCTATCGCAGCGATACATGGCGTATAGATCAACGAGAACACAAGCATAGACGCTGCTGTGAGAACTGATATACCCGCAGTAACATCTCCGCCGAAAAGCACTCCAAGAGTAGAAACCACGCTCTCCTTCGCCATGAATCCGCTAAGAAGAGAAACGCACAGCTTCCAGTCGCCAAGACCTATCGGCGCGAGAACGGGAGCAATAAATCCCGCAACAGCAGCGAGAATGCTCGTTTCAGGATTGGTCGTTATCGCAAACCGCAGATCAAAGCTCTTTAAGAACCACACTATCACGCTTGCCACGAGTATCACGGAAAACGCACGCTGTAAGAAATCCTTCGCCTTTTCCCATAAAAGCTGAGCAACGTTCTTTATTCCCGGAAGCCGGTAATTCGGCAGCTCCATAACAAACGGAACAGGTTCGCCTCTGAAAAGCGTACTTTTATAAAGGAACGCCGCGAGAATTCCCATAACAATTCCGAGAAGATAGATTCCAAGCATTATAAGTCCGCCCTGCTTCGGGAAGAATGCGTTCACAAAAAAAGAGTATATCGGTAGCTTCGCAGTACAGCTCATGAACGGCGTAAGAAGTATTGTCATCTTTCTGTCGCGTTCACTGGGCAGCGTTCTTGTGGACATTACCGCCGGCACTGTACAGCCGAAGCCGATAAGAAGCGGTACTATGCTTCTGCCGGAAAGTCCCGTCTTTCGCATCAGTTTGTCCATGAAAAAAGCCACGCGTGCTATGTAGCCGCTGTCTTCGAGCAGGGAAAGGAAGAAGAACAGCGTGATTATTATCGGCAGGAAGCTTAAGACGCTTCCGACGCCTTTGAAAATTCCCTCAATGATAAGTCCGTGCAGCGTCTCATTGACGTCTGCGCTTGTGAAGGCTTCGTCGGCAAGCGTGATAAGACTGTCTATTCCGTTTTCGAGGAGCTTCTTCAGAAACTCGCCGATAACGTTGAAGGAAAGCCAGAACACCAGCGCCATTATGATTATGAACGCGGGTATCGCGGTATATTTTCCTGTCAGTATCTTATCAATTCTAACGCTCCGGATATGTTCCTTGCTTTCGTGAGGTTTTATTACGGTATCTGCGCAGACTCTTCCGATATACGAAAAACGCATATCCGCGATCGCTGCGCTGCGGTCAAGTCCGCGCTCGGATTCCATCTGTCCGGCGATATGTTCGAGCATATCCTCTTCGTTTTTATCGAGTGCCAGCTTCGATATAATGAGGTTGTCGCCCTCGGCGGTCTTGCTGCACGCAAATCTGAGCGGGAGCCCCGCCTTTTCAGCGTGATCCTCGATAAGGTGGCTTATGCCGTGAAGACATCTGTGGACAGCGCCGCCGTTCTCGGTCTTGCTGCATAAGTCGCGGTAAAGCGGACGCTCCTGATAGTATGCGACGTGCAGAGCGTGCTCAACAAGCTCATCAACGCCCTTGTTTTTGGACGCGGATATCGGCACGACAGGAACGCCGAGCAGCTCTTCCATTTTGTTTACGTCGATACTGCCGCCGTTTGAGGTGAGTTCGTCCATCATATTGAGCGCGACGACCATGGGGATATTCATTTCAAGGAGCTGCATTGTGAGATAGAGGTTGCGCTCGATGTTTGTGGCGTCCACGATGTTGATAATCGCGTGAGGCTTTTCGTCGAGCACGAAATTGCGGGATACAATCTCCTCGCTCGTATATGGTGACATCGAGTATATTCCCGGCAGGTCGGTAATGACAGTATCGGGGTGTCCTTTTATCGCGCCGTCCTTGCGGTCCACGGTCACGCCGGGAAAATTCCCGACATGCTGCTTTGAGCCCGTGAGCCTGTTGAAAAGAGTGGTCTTTCCGCAGTTCTGATTTCCGACCAGTGCGAATTTCATCACTGTGCCTGCTGGGAGCGGAGTTCCGCTTCCTTTCGGGTGGAATTTACCGCCTTCGCCGAGACCGGGGTGCTTGGTCTTTCCCGCGGGACGGGTGACTGCTTTTACCGCTTTCTTTTCTGCGGGACTGACATCTATCAGCTCTGCGTCCGCGAGTCTGAGAGTAAGCTCATACCCGTGGAGCATCAGTTCTACCGGGTCGCCCATAGGCGCATATTTCAGCACGAAAATCTCAGTCCCGGGGATTATTCCCATATCGAGAAAATGCTGTCTGAGAGAGCCTTCGCCGCCGAGACTGACGACCCGGACCGTCTCGCCGGGCCTGGTTTCTTTTAATGTTGACATTTATTCGCCTTTATTTTGTGATTGCAATTGCCGAGATATTTATATTTGCTTTTTTGCCTGTATGCGGAACTATCTCAATGGTGTGCTTTCCGCATTCGTCAAAGTCTATTACTTCTGCGGCCTCGACGTAATTTCCCCAACCGCCGGTGAAATCGCAGTCTATGGTCTTTACTTTCTCACCGTCAACCACAACGTCGAACTGTCCGGCGTTTGTGATGAGTTTTCCGTAAAATACGCCTATCGACTTTGCTTCGGTCTCAAATTTCAGCGTACCTATGCCGTCGGTCACGCCTTCCTTCATTTTAAGGCGCCAGAGTCCGCCGAAGTTTCCGAAACTTGCATCTGCCTTAGTTTCCCAGCCCTCGCCGGCCATGCTTTCTTCACAGCCCGGAAGCAGGAGCGTTGCAGATGTGTATTTGTCTGTCTTATAAACTGCTGAGAAATCGCTCTCGTGCTCGGTGTCGATATTGTCGAGATCGTCGATCACCGACTGGAGATATGATGTGATGATCTCAGTCAGCACCGAATGTCCGACTGTGTTCGGGTGAATATTGTCGTCGGAGATATCCGTCCACTTAATGTGTCCGTTATTGATAACATCAAGTATTGCTTCGCGGTATGAGATCATGGGGATATCATAGGCTCTGCACACATCGGCGTGATACTGCTGGAAGCTTGTTCCGTCCTCCATTGTCATAGCGATCGTGACGATAGCGGGAGCGCTGTCCGAGAACCAGAGCTTTCTGAGAAGTCCGTCATACGAGCCGATATTGCGCTCGGTGTTCTCTGTGGTATCGTTTACCGAGAAGTCGATGAACACGAGGTCAGGATTGTGGCAGGTGACATCTCTGTCGGCTCTGTAAACGCCTATGTATGAGCCGGTAGCGCCGATACCCGCGTTGACTTCGGTGATCTCAGAGTCCGGGAACTGTGCCTGGAGCCATTCGGTGACGAGTCTTGCGTACCATTTGAGATAGTCCGCGGTGGAGCCCTGTGTTATCGAGCCGCCGAGATATGCGACGGTTATGGGTTCGCCGGCTTTTGCTTTCTTGAATACTTTGGCGAGTCTTGCCTTGTTTCCGTCAACGTAGTCTGCGAGAGCCTTCATTCTGTCTGTTATTCCGTTTTCGATAATATATGGGGTATCTTCGGGTATCTCCTTCTGAGCCTTTGTCGCTTCGGGAGCGGCTGTTGTTTCTGCTGCTGATGTTGTTGTTTCGCCCTGCGGAGCGTCGGTGCTTTCTGTTTTTGCTGTGTTGGAAGCAGCAGCCGTTGTTGTGCTTTGTGCGGCCGAGGTGTTCTGATTGCTACCGTTGTTGTTTCCGCCGCAGGAAGCCGAAGCAGCAAGCATTGCGCATAAAAGTATGAGTGTTATTCTCTTTTTCATGTTAATATCCTTTCTGTTTGTTGAAAACGTTTTAACAAATGAATTATAGCATTTTAATTCCGAAAAGTCAAGCAGAACAACAGCACAATTATAAAAAAATGGTTGCAAATCATACAAAAATATGCTATACTAATTTATATTATGTCCACAGGCAGGAAAGACAAGTGAGGTCAGTTAAATGTCAGACAAGAGCTATCTTGACGAAATACGCAATTTCTGTATAATCGCACATATAGATCACGGAAAATCAACGCTTGCCGACCGTATCCTCGAACAGACGAGCACCGTCGCACAGCGCGATATGGAAGAACAGCTCCTCGACAATATGGAGCTCGAACGTGAGCGCGGCATTACCATAAAAGCAAGAGCCGTGCGCTTAAACTACAAGTCCGACGACGGGAACACCTACGTCTTTAACCTGATAGACACTCCCGGCCATGTCGATTTCAACTACGAAGTATCGCGCTCGCTCAATGCGTGCGAGGGCGCTATCCTGATCGTTGACGCTTCACAGGGAATAGAAGCCCAGACGCTCGCCAACACCTATCTCGCCATTGAGCAGGACTTAGAGGTCGTACCCGTTATCAACAAGATAGATCTACCGTCGGCGCACCCGGACGAGGTGAAAACTGAGATAGAAGATGTCATCGGAATTCCTGCTGAGGATGCGCCGCTCATTTCTGCAAAAATGGGCATCAACATAAAAGAAGTAATGGAGCGTATTGTTACCGATATCCCTGCACCGAAGGGAGATCCGGACGCTCCGCTGAAAGCGCTCATATTCGACAGCTACTATGACAGCTATAAGGGAGTTATCGTCTATGTGCGCGTTAAGGAAGGCTCGCTCAAAGTCGGCGACAGGATAAAAATGATGGCCACCGGCGCAGAGTTCCAGACGGTCGAGGTCGGATATATGGGCGCTACGAACCTTGTTCCCGCAGATGAGCTGAGAGCGGGAGAAGTCGGCTACATCGCCGCTTCGATAAAGTCTATCGGAGACACAAAGGTCGGCGATACAGTCACCAAATGCGACGCTCCGGCGGATGAACCTCTCGCGGGCTACCGAAGCGTTAATCCTATGGTATTCAGCGGCGTTTATCCCGCAGACGGTTCGAAATACGGCGACCTTCGTGACGCGCTCGAAAAGCTCCGCTTGAACGACGCATCGCTCACATTCGAGCCTGAAACATCGATCGCGCTCGGATTCGGCTTCCGCTGCGGATTCCTTGGGCTTCTCCACATGGAGATAATCCAGGAGCGCCTTGAAAGGGAATACAACCTCGATCTCATCACCACAGCGCCGTCCGTTGTTTATAAAATAGATAAGATGAACGGCGAGACCATTACGATAGACAACCCGATGAACTTCCCGGACCCGTCCGAGATAAAGCAGGCGTATGAGCCCATGGTCGAAGCGCACGTTTATGCGCCGTCAGATTATGTCGGGAATATCATGGAGCTCTGTCAGCAGCGCCGCGGCGTTTTCAAGGATATGAAATATCTCGACAAGACCCGCGTTGATTTGCACTATGACCTTCCGCTGAATGAAATAGTCTATGATTTCTTCGACGCGCTCAAATCCCGTACGCGCGGCTACGCAAGCTATGATTACGAGTTCAAGGGATTCGTTCCGTCAAAGCTCGTGAAGCTTGATATACTGCTCAACGGCGATGTGGTCGATGCACTTTCGTTCATCGTATTCGCAGACAGCGCATATCCCCGCGCCCGCAAGATAACTGAGCGCCTGAAAGAGCATATACCGAGACAGATGTTTGAAGTCCCGGTTCAGGCTGCGGTCGGCGGAAAGATAATCGCTCGCGAGACGATAAAGGCAATGCGCAAGGACGTTCTTGCAAAGTGCTACGGCGGCGATATCACGCGTAAGAAGAAGCTGCTCGAAAAGCAGAAAGAGGGCAAGAAGCGTATGCGCCAGCTCGGAACGGTAGAAGTTCCGCAGGAAGCGTTCATGGCTGTGCTCAAGCTTGACGATGACGCATAAGGTCGGACTTTATATCCACGTCCCGTTCTGCCTGTCGAAATGCCCGTACTGCGATTTCTACTCGGTGCGCTATAGCAGGGAAGAGGCAGAGCGTTACGCGGACGCGTTGATACGCAATATAAAGCATTACGAAAGAGAATTTGATTCGGTATATTTCGGCGGTGGAACCCCGATCCTGCTGCATGAGCATATCGCAGAAATACTGAAAGCGGCGGATATTACTGAAGACGCGGAGATCACCGTTGAAGCAAACCCGTGTCTGGCAATTCCGGAATTTCTTGATGATCTTCGGCGTGCGGGAGTGAACAGGATGTCTTTCGGTGTACAGTCGATGAACGCGGACGAGCTTTTATTCCTCGGCAGAAGACACAGCATGAAGCAAGCGGAGAATGCGGTAAGGAACTCGCATGATGCGGGATTTGAAAACATCTCTGCTGATATGATGATCGGGCTTCCCGGACAGACCGAGGATAAAATAAAGCATACAGCCGAAGCTATCGCGGAGCTCGGCGTCACACATATTTCCGCATATATCTTAAAGATAGAGGAAAACACACCGTTTGCGCAAAGCAGACCGGAGCTTCCAGACGACGACAGAACAGCGGATCTTTATCTGTACACTGCTGAATTGCTTGAAAAGCTCGGTTTCATGCAGTACGAGATCAGTAATTTTGCGAAGCCGGGATATGAATGTAAGCACAATCTGAAATACTGGCGCTGTGAGGAATATCTCGGAGTCGGCCCGGCTGCGCACTCTTATTTCGACGGAAAGCGATTCTGCGTAGCACAGAATATAAATGCTTTCATGAATCATCAGAATGAAGTGATCACCGATGATGCTCCCGGCGGCTGGGATGAATACGCTATGTTAAAGTTCCGGCTCACCGAGGGGATAACATACGAAGAAGCCAAGCGTTTCGGAAAGCGTGATGAGTTTATACGAAAAGCGGAGAAGCTCCCGCGCTCTCTCGTAAATATCACGGACAGGGGAGTAAATCTCACAAAGGAAGGCTTCATCGTATCGAACAGCGTTATTTCGGAACTGGTATTTTAATGTGAATGTGGGCGTAATGCCTAAAAAAACAACTCAGAAACAGGGGAGCGGGGGCGCAGCCCCCACAAAATAACTCCCCTCTCCTTAAGGGGAGGGGGCAGGGGGTAGGGTAATGTACAACATAAGACCGGCGGAAGCGGCTGACGCTTCCCGTATCGCAGAGATCATCGTAACAAATTACAGAGTTAATTTTTATCCTTTTTTCCGGAATGATAAATATTATTTCGGAGAGCTGAACGTAATAGATACCGCTGCGGAATATGCGGCGGGAACGCGTGATCTCAAAAACACGTTCGTGTATGAAGACAGCGGCGTGGTAAAGGGAATGATGCGTGTGAATGAGAAAGAGATAGAAAAGCTGTTCGTTGAGCCGCAGTTCCAGAATCAGCGCATCGGCGAAAAGCTGCTTCATTACGCAGTGAAGGAGCTCGGTGCGGACAGACTGTGGGTGCTCGAATATAACAAGCGCGGCATCGAGTTTTACCGGAAGCACGGCTTTGAGCTGACGGGAGAAAAGACAACAGAGGACGGTTGGGTGCCGCTTCTGAGAATGGAATATACCGGAATAATAGCGCAGTAATGGATCATATCGAGATAGGAAACGTAAAGATCAGAAAAACAGCGGCACTCGCACCGATGGCAGGAATAGCGGATACCGCTTTCCGCACGGTGATGAAGGAATTTGGCTCGGCATATGTCGTCGGCGAAATGGTGAGCTGTAAGGGGCTTGTATATGGACATACCGAAAAAGGCGACGGAAAAAGCGCGGAGCTTTTAAAGCTCACCGACTTTGAACGTCCCGCTGCGGTGCAGCTTTTCGGTGCAGAGCCCGAATTCATGGCGAAAGCTGTGCCGATAGCTGAGAGCTACAAGCCAGATATTATCGACATAAACGCAGGCTGTCCGGTTCCGAAAGTCGTCGGGAACGGCGCGGGAAGCGCACTTATGAAAGCCCCCGTACTGTTCGGAAAAGTCGTTTCCGCCGCAGTTGAGAACGCTCATGTTCCCGTGACGGTGAAGATACGCGCAGGCTGGGACGCGGAGCATATCAACGCCTGCGAGATAGCGCATATTGCGGAGGAGTGCGGAGCTTCTGCCGTAGCAGTCCACGGGCGTACAAAAACGCAGATGTACAGCGGCAATGCCGACTGGGATATTATCGCAAAGGTTAAACAGACCGTGAAGATACCCGTTATCGGCAACGGAGATGTCGATTCTCCCGAAAAATGCAGACAGATGTACGAATACACAGGCTGCGACCTTGTGATGATCGCGCGCGGAGCTTACGGGAATCCGTGGCTGTTCCGTGATATAGACGATATGTTTGAGGGCAGGGAAAAGCGCTCTGCACCGACTGTCGGAGAACGTCTCGCTGTCATGCAGAAACACATAGAGCTGCTCGTTAAGTGCAAGGGCGAATATACCGGAATGAAAGAAGCACGTATGCAGACTGCGTTTTATCTTAAAGGAATGCCTAACGCCGCGAAATTCCGAGGGATATGCGGCAGACTTTCAAAGCTGTCCGACTTGTATGAGCTTACGGCGCAGATAAGAAGTCAGGTCTTCTAAACGCTTAAATAATCCTTGAAGGTGAAAAAATGTACGAGTATAAAGATGATGTGTATAAAATAAAATATGCACAGGACGCTATGAACGCTTATGCAAAGGAAGGCTGGAGAGTGATCTCGGTCTCGCCGGACGATCATCATTCCGGATTTCTTGATGTTGTGTTTGAGCGCGAGGCTGCCGAGATACCGGAAGAACCTGCAAAGGAAGAGCCGAAGAAGATAATCATAGAATCCGCAGTCGGCATCTGGGACGACGAAAGAAAGGATATCTGGGGATTTACTGGAAAATCATAAGAAAGCGAGGATAATAAAAATGATAGCACTGATAACAGGCGCGAGCTCCGGAATGGGACGCGCATTTTCAAAGGAGCTTGCAAAGCGCGGCTTTAATCTTGTGATAGTCGCAAGACGCAGACAGAGACTTGCCGAGCTTAAAAAGGAAATTGTGGAACAATACGGCGTAAAGGTGAAGATGCTCCCGCACGACCTTTCCGACCCGGAGGAATGTAAGCTGCTCGTCGAGGAAGTCAGCAACGTGAACATCGACATTCTCATCAACAATGCTGGATTCGGTGTGTTCGGAAAATTCACCGAGACCGATCTTGACCGCGAGCTTGAAATGATAGATGTCAACATCAAGGCCGTGCATATTCTGACAAAGCTATTTTTGCAGAAATTTACAAAGCGCAACTACGGATTTATTCTTAATGTCGCATCGCTCGCGGGATTTATGGCGGGTCCGATGTTCTCGTCGTACTACGCTTCAAAGAACTATGTGCTGCAGCTTACAAAGGCAATATATGAGGAACTCCGCACGGATAAGTCGAACGTGTATATCGGCGCGTTCTGTCCGGGACCTGTGAATACTGAATTCAACGAGATCGCAGGAGCGGAATTTGCAGTCGGCGGTATCAGCGAGACCGAAGCCGCGAGATATGCGATAGAGAAGATGTTTGACGGACAGCTCATCATTATTCCGAAGATGTACGCGAAGCTTACCGCGGCGGCTTCTAAGATTGCTCCCGCGAAGGTGATGCTTGCCGCGACGGGAAAGGTTCAGCGTTCGAGGACTGTTCACGAGCCGTCGATAGAAACACCCGTTAACACAGGTGCGGACATGAAGCTGCGGCTCACCGAGAACGAGATAAACGACGCGATAGCCGGAATTTACGATGATGTTATGGATATTAATGAGATGAATAAATAACCGGTTTTTATATACAAAACTAACAAATATAAATGCGAAGCGAGTCGCTTTCGCTTCCTTTCGCGTACGAAAGGAAGCAGGGTGCGGGGCGGCGCCCCGCTCTCAAGCGTAAGCGTTTTTCTCAAGCGTCAGCGACTCTCTCAAAAAGAAAGGAAAAAAAGAAATGAGCGAATGTACACACAACTGTGAAACGTGCGGAGCCGACTGCGCATCCCGCACAGCGGAAAGCCTTCTGGCACCGCAGAACGAGCTTTCCGACGTTAAGAAAGTAATTGCCGTGGTATCCGGAAAGGGCGGCGTGGGAAAATCCCTCGTTACCGCGCTTATGGCGAATGCTTCACGCAGAAAGGGACTGAACACGGCTATCCTCGATGCGGACGTTACCGGCCCTTCGATTCCGAGACTGTATGGGCTGCGCGACCGTGCGCAGGGAACCGATACCGCGCTGCTCCCGACAAAAACACAGAGCGGGATAAGGGTGATGTCGGTGAACCTGCTGCTTGAACACGATACCGACCCGGTCGTATGGCGCGGACCAGTTATTGCCGGCGTTATCAAGCAGTTCTGGTCTGACTGCATCTGGGATAAAGTCGATTATATGTTTGTGGATATGCCTCCGGGAACGGGAGATGTTCCGCTTACCGTGTTCCAGTCACTTCCGGTTGACGGAATAATCGTGGTTACAAGCCCGCAGGAGCTTGTGGGAATGATAGTCGAGAAGGCCGTGAAAATGGCAGAGATGATGAATATTCCCGTACTCGGCGTAGTTGAGAACATGAGTTGGTTCGAGTGTGACCAGTGCGGAAAGAAGCACTACATCTACGGCAACAGCCATATCGAAGATACCTCGAAGAAGTTCGGAATAGAGAATGTCGCGCAGATACCGATAAATCCGGCGTTCGCGCAGCTCGGGGATTCCGGCAACATCGAGAGCGCGGGGAACGTGCTCGAAGCGTTCGCGGATAAGATTTTTGCTGATCTGAATAAATAAATATGAATAAATCACCTGCCGGAGTAAATAATACTTTCGGAAGGTGGTTTTTTTATGATATTCAGAAGTAAAAAATGGTGCGGAACTCACAATGAGTTCCCGCTGCGTGACGATATGACGCTCACCGGAGCGGCGAGTACGACCGACAGTACCGGGCTTGTGCAGACCGGAAGTGTCGATTCAAAGGAAGAATTCGACCGCACGCGTGAGATAGTGCCGCACGCGACACCGAAGTCCAAGAAATAAGAAATCCCGCTTTGCTGATTAACGGCAAGGCGGGATCTTGCTGTTATTCGGTTTTCTTATCCTTTTTTATCTGTACGAGAACTATAATGAACATCACAATGTTCAGACCCACCGCCGCAACAAACGTCAAAATGAGTACAATTAACCTTATGTTCGAGGTGTCGGGTATGACTTCAACGACGCTGTCAAGCAGATTATAGCTTTCTGAGCCGACAGTGACCATATTTTTATAGAGGACAATATCACCTGTGTAAACGATATACACATTTCCGGTGAGCTTTGCCTGAGCGGGGACCTCGCAGGAGCTTTTCGGGACGGCGAAATCTTCTCTGGTCATGAAATTGCTTTCGTGGAATAAGCTATAGTCGCCGGACTCGCCGGTATAACGTACCGATCTGAAAAATCCGCCGCCTATGATATTGTAGTTTACGGACAGATCATTTATTCTTGCTTCTTCGGCATTTGACAATACCATAATTCCCGCAAAAAGGGAGAGCAGAACGGCGTTTCCGATGCCTGTGACGAATTTTGCGCCGGCTGTTGCTTTTATGATGTTGAACAGCATTACAGCAAGAAGAATTATAAATCCTATCATTAGCCAGAACTGATCCATTTTATACCCTTTCTTAATTGTTCATGGGGCTTTCCGGTCGCCCCCTTAGACCCCTTCGGTTTGCTTTTTAAATCTGTGTGTACTTACATTATAACACTGCAAATGTATGTTTGCAATTACAAAACGGTTACATGATATTACAGTTTTGCTGTAAATTGTAACTGTCTAATTTTTCCATGTCTTGTATGAAGGCACAAACTTATAAATTAAAATGCGAAGCGAGCAAAGTTTTTTGGAAGGGGGTTTGGGGGATAACCTTTTGTTCACAAAAGGTTTCCCCCAATCTCGAGCGCAGCGTTGTCTGTAAAAATCTCAAGTGAAGCGACTCTCTCAGAATCTCTCTCTGAACCACACGTTTTTCGCTTCAAACTCTTTTCCGTCGAGGTAGGAGAGGATGCCCGCGTCGGTGGTGAACCTGAATATCAGCTTGTAGCTGTAAAGCGCCTGATATTTGTAGTTCTTCTCCTTATTTATCTTGTTGATACCGTACTTTCCGTCACCGAGAAGCGGGTGCCCGATGTACGCCATGTGCGCGCGTATCTGATGCGTGCGGCCGGTTATCAGATCGACCTCGCACAGCGCGTCACCGTCCGCGTTTACGGATAAGACGCGATACTTCGTGATTATAGTGCGGTTCTCGGACGATTTCTTTTCGGAAATTATCACCTTGTTTTCCTTTTCATTCTTGAAAAGATAGGCTTTCAGAGTGTCCTCTTTCTTTTCGGGAACTCCGCGTACCGCACAGAGATATAGCTTCGTCAGCTCTCTGTCCTTTATCTTCTGATTTAGTATGCGAAGGCTCTCGGCATTCTTCGCCGCTATCACGATGCCGCCGGTGTTGCGGTCTATGCGGTTGCAGAGTGCTGGAGCAAAGCACATCTCATCCTCGGGCTTATACTCGCCCTTGTCGTAAAGATACTTCTTTATCCGGTTTATCAGAGTATCGGAGCTCCCGCCGTCGTCCTCGTGAACGAGCAGTCCCGGCTCCTTATCAGCAAGCAGGATATTATCGTCCTCATAGATCACCGACACATTTCCGGCCGAGGAAAAAAAATCATCGGAGGAACGTGCCGCGGCTCCGAGCAGCTCATCGCGGACGTACAGCGTAAGCTCGTCGCCCTCGCAGAGCTTGTAAGCCGGCTCAGTGCGTTTTCCTCCGACCTTTATATCCTTTTTTCTTATCAGCTTGCATATCTGTCCCTGCGACAGCGCGGGGAACGATTTCAGCAGGAAGCGGTCTATACGCTGTCCCGCGGAATTTTTACCGACAGTAAGCTTCAGCATCAGCGCATGATCCTCGTAAATCCGGCTTCTTCAAAATGTTCGACAGCTTCGGACATGAACTCATTTGAATTCGCACAGCGGTCGCTCATCAGCGGGAGCGAATCCACAGCGGCTTTCCACCTTTCGGCAGTCTTCGTATCGTCCTCAGCCGAGAACCACAGCTCATTGCGCCATGTCCCGAACTGGAGGCAGATTATATATGGCTTGTTCATCTGCATATTTCCTTTGTGTTATGAATTCACCGCGAGTCCGTAACATATCCCGCGGTGATGAATATAATGTATTACTTATTACTTGACAGCAACGATGTTCATTGTGAGTCTGCCAGTATCGTCGATAGTGATAACGCCGTAGGAGGGCTTGTTCTTGCCTCTGGGGGAATCGATAGCGCCGGGATTCATAATGTAAACGCCGTCGATGCACTCGGTGCGGTACATGTGAGTATGTCCGTAAAGAGCGACCTTGCAGCCCCTGTGCTTTGCTTCGTTGATGATCGGATCGAGGCTTCCCTGAACGTTATGCTCGTGTCCGTGAACGCAGAGGATCTTATATCCCGCAGCTTCAACGACTTCAAGCATCTTGTGCTCGCCGTAATCACATTCTCCGCCTACATAATAGAACTTAAGGTCGGGGAATTCTCTCTGTACATCGGCGAACTCATGCTCGCCGTCTCCGAGGTGTATTATCATATCCGCGTCAGTATTTTTCTCGACAACGGCCTTATACTTATGGTAGTCTTTGTTGGTATCGGATATTACGATGATCTTCATTATGACCTCCTGTTCTGCCATTATGAGGCAAACCCAATTCATTACCTACCTATTATAACATTATTTTCATGTCAAGTCAAATGATTTTAGTAAAAAATATCGACTTTTTTACAATTTTTTTTGCCGGATTAATGCGGTAAACGGTTACATCTGCTGATTTTGCCGATCAGGTGGACTCGGCAGCTATTACCGGTAATAAAAGCGGGCGTGCCTGCATATCTTTGAAAGGGAGGAAACAACAATGAGCATTGATATCGAAAAGCTAATAAAAGCAGCGAGCGGAAAGCTCGGAATGTCGGAGGAACAGCTGCGCAGCGCAGTACAGAAAGGCGATATATCTGCGATAAGAAAGCGTCTCGACGAGTCGGATAAAGCGCGGATAGACAAGGTTATGAAAGATCGAACGGTCACAGAAAACCTGAAAAAGAAGCTTTCGCAGTAGCACTGTTACTGTTCTGCAAATGTAAGAACAAGCCGGGGAGAGGTGAGCGAAATGTCCGATAATGAAGACCTCTCCGGTCTGCTGAAGGGGCTGCTTTCCGGAAATTCCGGGAGCGGAGAAGAAGGCGCGGAAAAATCGGAGAACGCCGGAGCGGAGAGTCTTTTCGGCGATATCGACCCGGAAATGCTGCTGAGGCTCTTTGAGATCGCGTCAAAGTTTGGTGAGAATGACAAAAACACCGCGTTGCTCATGGCTCTGCGGCCGCATCTGCGGGAGGAGAACCGTGAGAAGCTCGACCGCGCAGCAAAACTGATGAAGATCATGAGTATTATCCCATTGCTGCGTGACAGCGGCATAGCGGGCGATCTATTCAGATAAAACAAAACGGAGGTCATTTTATGGAATGGAAGAAAGTACAGTTAAGCGCTGCGGAGCTTGAACGCCGCCGTCAGGAATATCTCAGGGACGCAATGAGCATGATGAAACGTTCGCATTCTGCGGCACAAAAGAATAGCGTGTCGCAGCCGGAAGATACTCTCACCGCGGAAGTTGTGAGGACAGCTTCTGTGCAGGATATCGAGGATCCCGCTGAAGAAGCTGCGGAACAGGTTAATGTTGAAGTTCCTGATGACAAAGATACTATCGCAGGACCGGATAAGGCTGAGGAAGTAAGCGAAGAAAGCTTCGATAAAGAGCAGGAAAGTGATGAATCCGCAGATGAAAAATACGGCGTTTTCACAGCCGGTGAAATTATGAACAAAGAATATAAAGATGAGGGATTGAAGAAGGCTGCAGAGATACTTGAAGAGATGACGAAAAATGCGGAAATGATGAAAAAGCTTGCGAACGGGGACGACGACTCAGACGGCGACACTACGGATTTCCCGGTTTTTTCATGTGACGGAGAAGAAGTGGAAGAGGGTATATTTCGGGAAGACTGCTCACCGGAAGAAGACCAGCCGCGGGAGCCGGAGATGTCGGGGACGCAGTGAAATGAACAGCGGTTTACTGTATGACCGTGATGCGATGCTGATCCTGGCGCTTGCTTACATACTTTATAAGCAGAACGCCGACCGGACACTGATAATTGCACTGATATCGGTACTGATCTGATAAATGGCGCACGATGCATCTGCCCGACATAATGCCCCGAAAAAACATGATGTGTATAAAATACCACCTTGTGCAGATAATATCTATGCGCCGATAAGGCGAAAACTGCAGCATTCCCGCTGTATGCGGGTCATGGAGGTCAAAAATGAGCAAGAACAAGAAAAACAAGCAGCAGAACGGAAATATGATTGACAAGGAAAACGGCAGGAAAGAAAGCTGCTGACAGACGGCAAGAACGCCTTCTCCTTATTTTGTGGGGAGAGGGCGTTTTTTCTTGACAAACAGGTATATTAAGGTGTATAATATTATGTATGTTTGTTCCCGGAAATATATGGGAATACTCCCGAATGTTCCGGAACACAGCGACTTTTTTATGACGGAAGATTATCATGAACATTGAGATAGACGGAATCAACACAAATTACATCGACAAAGGCGAAGGCAGCACTGTGCTCGTTCTCCAGGGCTGGGGAACAAGCATAGAGCTCTATAACGCTGTCATTGATACTATGGCAAAGAAATACCGCGTTCTTGCGCCGGATATGCCGGGATTCGGAGCAACCCCCGAACCACCCTCGGCATGGCACGTTGACGACTACGCCGACTTCATTCTCGCTTTTCTCGAAAAGCTCGGCATTTCGGAATGCATCATCTTCGCGCACAGCTTCGGCGGTCGCGTTACCCTCAAACTTATGGCGCGCAAAGACCTTTCGGTAAAAGTCACAAAGATAATACTTACCGGCGCTGCGGGGATACGCCACGAGCCTTCCGAACAGGCAAAGAAAAAAGCCGCAGCTTATCAGCGCGGTAAAAAGTTTCTCTCGACAAAACCGATGAAAGCGCTTTTCCCGAATGCGCTCGAAAATCTTCGGAATAAACACGGCTCCGCAGATTATAAAGCAGCTTCTCCGATGATGAGGCAGGTGCTCGTGAATACCGTCAACGAGGACTTATCCGCGCTGCTTCCGGAATGCAAGCCCGAAACGCTTCTTATCTGGGGCAGGAACGACGATGCTGCGCCTCTCTGTGACGGCGAACGCATGGAAAAGGAAATGCCGGACGCAGGACTCGTCACTCTCGACAACGCGGGACACTTCGCATTCATAGAACAGCAGTTTACATTCCTGCGCGTTGTTTCATCATTCCTCGGAATAGAATACTGACAAAGGAAACCTGATTTATGACAGCTATTGCTCACATCTTGTTTTATGCGGCCATGCTCGCGAACTTTACAATAAACTTCGTACATTATATGCATATGTTCCAGCTGAATTCGTACAGCGCGCATGAGCATCTTGAATGGCATAAGAAAAATCCGGGAGATTATCAGAAACGAACGATCTTTCCTGAGATTTACTGCTTAGCTGCGATATATATTTCGCTGCACTGTTATTTTGACGGAGATGAATTTCTGTGGACACTGCGCGATTTGCTCCCGTATATCGGAACAGTGCTCATGCTCGCGGGAGTAATAGTTTCTGCGGTTCTCGACAGGAAGCCCGCAAAGAAGAAACTCGTATTTACGCCGCGTGTTATACGGATGTGCGTTACAACTTCGATAGTTTACGGCGCTGTATGTGCTTGCTCGTACGTTTTCCTGCACGGCATAAGGCTTTATTTCGCGGTTGGTGCGTTGCTTCCGATTTTCTGCATATTCATGCCGGTCGTTGCGAATTTCATCAATAAGCCGATAGAAAAGGCAGTCGGAAATTATTACATCAACGATGCAAAGCGCATCATATCGGAGCTCCCGAATACGACGGTTATAGGCATTACCGGAAGCTACGGCAAGACCTCGACAAAGTTCTATCTTGAAAAGCTGCTTTCCGCGAAATATAACGTTCTGATGACTCCGGGAAGCTTCAATACCACAATGGGAGTTGTGAAAGTGGTCCGTGGAATGCTCAACGCGACGCATGAGATATTCCTCTGCGAAATGGGAGCAAAAGGCGTTGGCGAGATAAAGGAGATCTGCGACATAGTCCACCCGAAGCACTCGATAATAACCTCGATAGGCGAGCAGCATCTTGAGACCTTCGGCTCTGTTGAGAACATCATAAAGACGAAGTTCGAGATAGCCGATGCGGTCACGGACGGAACGGTCTTCCTCAATTACGACAACGAGTTCATCAGAAATAAGCCCATAGACAAAAAACACATTACCTACGGAATAAATGGCGGAGCGTGGGATTACACCGCGACCGATATTTCCGTTACGGAAAAGGGAACAGATTTCACCGTTCATCACGGGGACGAGACAAAGCAGTTCAGAACGAAGCTGCTCGGTGAGCATAACGTGCAGAACATACTCGGCGCGATAGCGGTATCGCACGAGCTCGGGATATCTTTCGACGAGCTCGTATATCCGGTCAAGCGCCTTGAATGTGTGCCGCACAGAATGGAGATACTCGACAAGGGCAACGGCGTTACGGTGATAGACGATGCGTTCAATTCAAATCCTGCGGGCGCGAGAGCCGCGCTGAAAACGCTGTCGATGTTTGATGCGCTGAGGATAGTTGCGACTCCGGGAATGATAGAGCTCGGTGAACGTGAATATCAGCTCAATAAAGAACTCGGTGCGGACGCGGCTTCATGCTGTGATATCGCGATACTCGTCGGAGAACGTCAGGCGCCGCCGTTAAAAGAGGGTTTACTGGAAAAGGGATTCCCGGAGGATAAGATATACGTTGCGAAGGATCTTAACGATGCGATGAGATATGCATATTCCGTGGAAGTCGGCAGAAAGCGCGTGATACTGCTTGAAAACGACCTGCCCGACAATTTCTGATCATACTGTCTGGAAAATGCGCGAATCGAAGTCGCTTTTGCTTCTTTTCGCGTTCGAAAAGAAGCGGGTGCAGGGCAGAGCCCTGCTCTCAAGCGAAGCGATCTCTTAGATAATCTCAAAACGGAGTGTAAAAATGATAATTTACTGTGATTACTGCGGTGCTCAGATAGATACAGAAAAACACCGGACTTGTCCGAGCTGCGGAAGTTCATACGCGAACGATGAAGAGCTGAAAGCGTACAGAGAGCGCCAGAACAAGCTTGACGATCTGAGCGTCCGTCAGAAAGAGCTTGAGATCGACAGAATGGAGCTCGAAAACGACGCGCTACGCAATATAAACGAGCAGCCGCAGACTGTGAATAACGGAAAGAATATGCAGATAAACAGAGGCTGTCTTATTCCGATGGTAGTATTTTCAATCTTCGGATTCTTCTTTGTTCTTATGCTATTCTGCATAGGGCTTGACACTCAGAGCAATTCGGATAAGAAAGATTCCGAACAGACAAAGAAAATCGCGAACATTACATACTCGCTCTCAAAGATCGACATGCCGGATATCAATATCCCGGAGATCACTGTGGGTTCCGCAGAGACAACAGCTGCGGCGCCGGTACAGTCCGGAAATACGGTAATATGCAACGGATTCACTCTTACCTGTGAGAGTATCGTGGAAGCCGATCCTGCCGTTCGCAAAACTTCGGAAGGTAACATCTGCGTACTGTGCAGGTTTGTGATTGAGAACACCGGCGAGAAGAAGGTTTATCCGCTGAACACGCTGTCGTGTCTCTGTGACGGATATGTATGCAGCCGTATATATAACAATACCAAGAAACCTTTCTCGTATGATCCGGTTCCTGCGGGAGCAAAAGCTGAAGGGTATTTCTACTTTGAGGTTCCCAAAGACTGGAAAAAATTCACGTTTGTATATGACAACACAATAAATCTTGAAATATCCTCTGATATGATATCGGCGTCGTAATAATATTGGGGATTCGCTCCCAAGCCCCTCTGGACTCCTGCCTGCCGCGAGCGCATCGGCGGCGAGTAGCGCTTCGCGCATGCACGGATAAGACTATGCGTCAGTGAGCATGGCTTCGCTCAATGTACCCCTAATTCATCATATAATAAAGAATAAATACGAACGAAAGAAGGAATCTCTATGAAGATCAGATTAGGCGTGTTTTTCGGCGGAAAAAGCGTCGAGCATGAAGTCTCCGTCATCTCCGCTCTCCAGGCGTGCAGATCGCTCAATACCGAAAAATACGACATTATCCCGATCTACATCACCAAAAGCACCGAGTTCTACATAGGCGAGAACATCGGAAAGATCGAAGCGTACCGCAATATCCCTGCTCTTCTCAAAGAAAGTAGCAGAGTTATCCCCGTTGCAAATAACGGAACTGTCGAGCTTCTACATTTCCCGATGAAAAAGTTCGGAAATAACGTCGCAGCGGTCATTGACTGCGCACTTCCGATAGTTCACGGAACAAACGTCGAGGACGGAGCTCTGCAGGGCTATCTCCAGACTCTCGGAGTTCCTTATGCCGGCTGCGATGTGCTTTCAAGCGCTCTCGGGATGGATAAGTACGCCATGAAGTGCGTCTTCGCGGACAGCGGAATACCCGTTCTTCCCGCATCGGTAGTGAATATAAAGCAGTACACAAAGGATCAGTCCGGCATGATCTCTCTTATCGAAAGCAAAACACAGTACCCCGTGATCGTAAAGCCGGTGAACTTAGGTTCGAGCGTCGGAATACGCAAGGCGAAGGATCGCGACGAGCTGCTCGAAGCTCTCGACTATGCGTTCACATTCGCTATGAAAGTGCTTGTCGAGAATGCCATAACCGAGCTTAAGGAAATAAACTGCTCGGTGCTCGGCGATTATGAGGAAGCCGAGGCGAGCGAATGTGAAGAGCCCGTTGCGCAGGACGAGATACTTTCATATCAGGATAAATATGTTGGCGGAACCAAGTCGTCCGGCGGAAAAAGCGGCATGGCTTCTCTTAAGCGCAAGATCCCCGCGGATATAACGAAGGAACAGCGTGAAGAAGTCCGTACTATGGCGGTGAAGGCATTCCAGGCGCTCGGTTGCTCCGGCGTTGCACGAATTGATTTCATGCTTGATAAATCAACAGGGAAGATATACTTAAACGAGATAAACACAATTCCCGGAAGCTTAGCGTTCTATCTGTGGGAGCCCGTTGGCGTGAAGTACACGGCTATGCTCGATAAGCTCGTTGAGCTTGCGCTCAAACGTGCGCGTGAGAATAAGTCGATCACGTTCTCATTCGATACGAATATACTTGAGAATGCAAGCTTCGGTGGAAGCAAAGGTTCTAAAGGAAGTAAAGTGTGATAGTTTGTGGGGGCTCCGCACCCACGCCCCTGTTTAGGTGGGCTTTCCGATTGCCTCCCTAAAACCCCCTTCGGGTTGCCCGCCACAAAAAGATGGTTTTCGCCCCCATAAACCAGGTGGGTGCGGGGAGCTCTGCTCACCGCGGAAGAAAAAGAACCACCTCCCCTAAAGGGGAGCGGGCAGGGGGGAGGGCAATAAAAAAGAAAATGTTAAATATGCACAAATAGCGCAGAAAATCTTGCTGCACGTAGTGCAAAATGCACAAAAATATAGAAATCGTAAAAAAATACTTGATTTTTTGATATCAAAAGACTATAATATGATTATCGGTTAGCACTCAGAACAAATGAGTGCTAACACTCGAAAGCGTCAAGTGCTAAAATCACACTCAGCTTTCCGATAAAACAGTTTATTTTTTATTTAAATAGGAGGTCATCCAAAATGAAGATCAAGCCATTAGCTGACAGAGTTGTCATCAAGTTCCTCGAAGCAGAGGAAACGACAAAGGGAGGAATAATCCTCACAAGTTCGGCACAGGAAAAGCCGCAGATAGCTGAAATATGCGCTGTGGGACCCGGCGGAATCGTTGACGGTAAGGAAGTTAAAATGGAAGTCAAGGTAGGCGATAAGGTGCTCACAAGCAAATATTCCGGCACCGAAGTCAAGGTTGACGGCGAAAAGTACACAATAGTACGTCAGGGCGATATTCTCGCTATAGTAAAGTAAATGGCACTCAGATGCTCACACGAAAGAAAGGAAATGAATAATCATGGCTAAACAGATCATATACGGCGAAGAAGCACGCAAGGCTTTACAGGCAGGTATCGACAAGCTTGCCGATACAGTAAAGATCACACTCGGGCCGAAGGGCAGAAACGTTGTTCTCGATAAGAAGTTCGGCGCTCCGCTCATCACAAACGACGGTGTTACTATCGCCAAGGAAATCGATCTCGAAGATCCCTTTGAGAATATGGGCGCACAGCTCGTAAAGGAAGTCTCCACAAAGACAAACGACGCTGCCGGTGACGGTACAACAACAGCTACTCTTCTCGCACAGGCTATCGTACGTGAGGGTATGAAGAACGTTGCTGCAGGCGCTAACCCGATGATCGTCAAGAAGGGTATAGAGCAGGCTGTAGATGTTTGTGTCGATGAGATCAAGAAGAGCGCTCAGAAAATCAAGAATGCCGAAGACAAGGCAAGAGTCGCTACAATTTCCAGCGGAAGCGACTTTATCGGTAAGCTCATCTCCGAAGCAATGGAGAAGGTTTCCGACGACGGCGTTATCACAATAGAAGAAAGCAAGACAGCCGAGACATACTGCGATGTAGTCGAGGGTATGCAGTTCGACAGAGGCTACATCTCGCCCTACATGGTAACAGACAGCGACAAGATGATCGCTGAGCTCGACGATGCTTATATCCTTATCACAGACAAGAAGATCTCCGCTATACAGGATCTTCTCCCGCTTCTTGAGCAGATCGTAAAGACCGGCAAGAAGCTCCTCATAATCGCTGAGGATATCGAGGGCGAGGCTCTCACAACACTTATCCTCAACAAGCTCAGAGGCACATTCAACTGCGTGGCTGTTAAGGCTCCAGGCTTCGGCGACAGAAGAAAGGAAATGCTCCAGGATATAGCAGTACTCACAGGCGGTCAGGTAATAACAAGCGACCTAGGCATCGAGCTTGCAGACGCTACAGTAGATATGCTCGGCAAGGCTAAGCAGGTAACTGTAACAAAGGAGAATACAACTATTGTTGACGGCGCAGGCAGGAAGGCTGACATCAAGGACAGAGTAAATCAGATCAGAAACGCTATTGAGAACACAACAAGCGATTTCGATAAAGAGAAGCTCCAGGAAAGACTGGCAAAGCTCGCAGGCGGTGTTGCTGTCATCAAGGTCGGCGCTGCTACCGAGATCGAGATGAAGGAAAAGAAGATGCGTATAGAGGACGCTCTCGCGGCTACAAAGGCTGCAGTTGAAGAGGGCATCGTTGCAGGCGGCGGAACTGCTCTCATCAATGCTATGAGCGATGTTGAGAAGCTTATCACAAAGCTTGAAGGCGACGAGAAGACCGGTGCAAAGATAGTTCTCCGCGCACTTGAATATCCTATCCGTCAGATAGCTGAGAACGCGGGTCTTGAGGGCTCGGTAATAATCGAGAACATCAGAAACAACAAGAACAAGAAGACCTATGGCTTCGACGCTCTCAAGGGCGAATATGTTGATATGATACAGGCAGGTATCGTTGATCCTGCAAAGGTAACACGCTCCGCACTCCAGAATGCGGCTTCAGTTGCGGCAATGGTACTCACTACTGAGAGCCTTGTTACAGACATCAAGGAAGAGACACCCGCTGCACCTGCTGCCGGCATGGGCGGCATGGGTGGAATGTATTGATAATCCCCGCTCCCAGCCCCCTCCCAAATGGGAGGGGGCTATTTTTTTATAGGGGCCCTGCCCATATAACCCTTTTTCGGGGGCGTGGGGACGGAGTCCCTACATAGAAAAGAAGAACCCCCTCCCCTTTAGGGGAGGGGGTGGGGCTAACTATTATTTATTGTCAGATTTATTTTTTTTGCGTGAGCGTCCGAAGATCAACACTGCCGCTGCCGATACAGCAAGTAAAGCGATACCTGCGGGCGCTGCAGCTCCTGTCATGGGATTTTCGTCCATAGGTTTATCATCAATGATGATAATATAGTCAGAAGCATGATGGAAATTGAGCCTTGCGTCTCCGTTTTCATCTATTATTGAAGACGACACAAATTCAAGCTGCTTCGTCTCGGGGTTGTAGTAGAACAGATTTGCAAAATAACCTGCATTTCTTGCAAACAGATTAACTGTCAGAATAGCATCGAACGGAAGCGGTCCGTCATAGTTAAGATGTATTGTGATAGAGAAACGTTCGCCGGTGACTCTGTTGATAACATCAACCGGGATCCCGCTGTCTGTAGAGATGCTCAGATCTATAGTCTTAAGATCGCCTTTGATAGATTTTCCGTTTATCTTCCACTGCATACCGTTTCCGAGATCAATGATAACATCAATATCCTGACCCTGTATCTGCTCCAGTAATTCCTGTGGAACTATAGTGTCAGGAAGTACTATGGTGTCTCCAGACTGCGGAGGACGTGTTGTATCATCCGGCGTATCAGGAGGAACCGTGGTGTCATCAGGAACAGGAGTGATTGCAGGCGTCTTTGTTGTATCCGAAGTCGTAGTAATTATTGCTGCCGGTGTGGTGGTGGTAGCAGGGGTTGTGTAATCACTGGGATCAGGATAAGAAGGTGATGTTACGGGAGCTGCATTTTTCGTCCACTGTGCATAGAGTGTTGTATCAGCGGCTATTATAAATGTATTTCCGGGTTTATAAGATGTTCCGCTGCCGTTAGCCTCGGTGTTCCAGTTTTTGAAGGTGTATCCTTTCTTAACGAGCGTTCCTTTTCCGAGTACGGTAACTTCATTTCCGGAAGTATAGACATTCTCATCTACCGGAGCTTCACCACCTGTGCTGCCATTACCGTTGTAGGTTACTGTGTATTCATCATCATCGTTATTATCTTGTGTCCATACAGCGTAGAATACTACATTCGAAGCTCCCATAGTATAGGAAGTCAGAGCT
>CAMVEM010000021.1 GCA_947166515.1 uncultured Clostridia bacterium
CTTTCAGCTCGGAATTTGTGTCGAGTAAGAAATCTGTTGTGTTCGTTCCCGAAAGTGTGATCGGAATTGTTGATTCAAGTCTTGTTATCGTTACTTTCTTGCCCGCTGCTGCCTTGATCGTGAGTGTCTTTGCAGTTGCCTTTTCAGCTGCAACAGCAGCGTCAAGCGTCAGGTCGCAGTTTGCGGTTATAGTAGGAGTCGAGAGAGTGAGGGTCTTACCGGGAGCGGTAGTAATCTTGGTAAAAGTTACTGTCTTGGGGATAGTAATAGTCTTTTCCTTAATATTTGCTTTAATTGTGATATCAAGCTCGCCGCTCTTATTCTGAGCAAGAGCCTCAGCAAGCGTCTCATAGCCCGCTCCGTTTACTTCAACAGGTGCGTTCTGCGGATCAACGGACACCGTTACATCGAAATTTACAGACTTGCCAAGGAACTTTATAGTTACCTTCTTTGTTCCCGTTGTTCCGCTGTCAAAGTCGGTAGTAACGCGTTCATCAGTCATAGGTACTGTTACTGATGAACTGGGGTCTTTGTTATAAACAACTCTAAGCTCACCGCCGGTGAGGTCGATATCGTCTCCGAGGTAATACGCCAATTTAGTAGGTTTGGTCTTAATAAAGAGAGCGGTTGCCTCAAGCTGAATAACAGTTAATGTTATAGCGTTTTCCTTCACTACGCTGCCGTATGTAACAGTAAGCTTCTGTGTGCCGGCTTTGTTTTTATCATAGCCGGTGACCATATCAGCTGTGATCGCTACGCCTTTGACTGTTGTGCCGTTATCGTATGTGACAGTCATAGTATAGCCTGTCGGGAAATCGTCTCCTGTGTAGACCTTGGGCGCAGGGTTTGGAGAATTTATTGTAAAGCTTTTAACTCTTGCCTGGGTTACTGTTACTGTGAAATTCGCAGATTTGCCCTCGTATGTGACTTTAACAGTTCCTGACTTAGTAAAGTCATACTCTAATGTGACAACATTATTTTTAACCAATTCCTCGGTCACAGCAATTGTTTTGGTCGATTGGTCATTGTATGTCACCGTTAACTCCAAGCCCGCAACATTCAACTTATCATCAAGATAATACTTGGTATTTTTAGGCTTTGATTTAACTTCGATCTTCTCGACCTTATGTTTGCTATATGTTATGTTCTGTCCTTCGGTGTAGATCGGGAACGCCGTGATGCAGCCCTCGTAACTTACGAACACATAGCTCATCGCTTCGTTCTTAACCGATGTTATGCCTACGATATCATCTTCGGTTATATCGCCATCTTTCTGTTTTAATACTATTTGCGTGCCGTCTGTGTATGTTACGGTGATCTCGAGACCGGTGATATCAAGGACAGTTTCTCCCGCTGCGTACTCTGTTTTATCGGGAAGCTTGGTTACTTCAATATTCTTTATATCCGGCAAATTATATATGACCTCGAAGTCATCTGAAAGGCCAATGTATGAAGGACTATTGAAGGCCGTTTTCCATTGCTCCTCAGTTCCGCCGAAATAGATGACCTTCAAATTACTGCATTCGTCGAATATATCCTCGTATGCACCTCTTGCACTCTGTGGAATTACTACTCTGTTAAGGTTAGTACACGATCTGAATGCATGTTTTCTTATAGCAGTAACGTTCTCTTCTATAGCTAAGTTTGTAAGGCAGGTGCATCCCTCAAACGCACTCTCACCGATATCAACAACAGAAGGTATCTCCATTCTTATAAGTGAGATGCAGCTTTTGAAGGTATTCTTTTCTATAGTGGTAAGCTTATTGCTGAGTATATCGATAGACGAAAGTCTTGAGCAGCTCTCAAAAGCGCTCTCTCTTATGAATTCAATATTCTCCGGGATGACAAGAGCCTTCAGGCCGGATTTTTTAAATGAACTTTTACCTATTTCTTTCAGAGGACTATTGAAGGTGAATGCACTGAGAGAAGTACATCCGGCGAACATACTTACGCTTATATATTCAAGTTTTTCGCTCAGATTATTGACAGATGAAAGTTTTGAGCAATTCTCGAAAGCTGACTCTCCAACGGTGTCAACATTCTTCGGAATGACAAGCGCCACGAGACCGGCATTTTTAAATGAATTCTTGCCTATCTCTGTCAAGGTATTCTTGAAGGTTATATTTTCGAGAGCTGTACATCCCGAGAACATACTCTCGCTAATATACGTAAGCGATTCGGGCAGCGTTACATTACTGAGAGCGACACAGCTACTGAAAGCACTGCTGCCGACAGTAACAAGCGCAGTTGACAGTTTTGCCGTGCTCAAGGCGGTGCAGCCGCTGAATGCTTCCTTACCGACAGACCATACCTGATTGGGAATATTTATCTGGCTGAGCGAAGTGCACCCTTTAAATGCTTCAGCACCTATAGTTTTTAAAGAATCCGGAAGTGCTATTCCTTCGATACTTGTACAATTCATGAAAGCACTACCGCCAATTCCGGCAATACTGATTCCTTCTTGTAAAAAATAAATATCTTTGAGCTTTGTGCAGCCGTAGAAGGTTTTACTATCTATAACAGTAAGCTTTTTGCTCAATATTCTGATAGATGAAAGTTTTGTGCAGCTCTCGAAAGCACCTGCGCCGACGCTTTCAATACTACTCGAAAATATGAACTCCGTAAAACCGGTGCTCTTAAATGAACTTGCACCAATAGTCGTCAGGGTATCCTTGAAGGTGATACTGTTCAGAGATGTACATCCTGAGAACATACTATTGCTTATATATGTAAGATTTTCGCTTATTATATTTACCGATGTAAGTTTTGTACAGTTCTCAAAAATTCCCGCTCCGGCAGTATCAACATTTATCGGAATGACGAACTCCGTAAAACCAGTGTTCTTAAATGAACTTGCACCAATTTTCGTCAGAGTATCGTTTAAGGTAATAGTATCCAGAGAAGTACATCCTGAGAACATTTCATCGCTTATATATGTAAGCGATTCGGGCACTACGATATTATTGAGTGCAGCACAGCTGAAAAAAACTTCGTTTCCGACAGTTTTAAGCGCGGACGACAGCTTTGCAGTCTTTAATGCCTTGCAGCCGCTGAATGCTTCTTTCCCGACAGTGGTCACTGAATCAGGAATATCTATCCCGCTGAGCGAAGTACAGCCTTTGAATGTAGAAGCACCAATACTCTCAAGTGTGGCTTTAAGCTCTATGGTTTTCAATGCAGTACAACTTGAGAACATGCTATCCGGTAAATATAAAAGGGTAGTCGGAAGCGTTACATTCTCAAGCTTACTACAACTGCTGAACAGTCCTGTGCCCGCATTTGTAAGTCCTTCGGGAAGTGTGACGTTCTTGAGCGAAGTACAGGAAGCAAACACTTTTGAACCCAATGTTTCCAATGTATCCGGAAGCTCGATCGAGTTTTCCATAATTGGAGTCGCGCTCAGCAAAGTGCACCCGTAAAACGCTTCATCTCCGATTTCTTCAAGGCTGGAACTGTTATCGAAAGATAATAAAGAAAGAGATGTACAATTCTTGAAAGCCTCAGACCCGATATTTGTGATATTATCCGGGATCGTGAAATTTGTAAGCGCAGTATTATAAAACAGTTTCGATGAGATAGTTGTAATCTCAGTCGGAAGTGTATTTACGTCGTAATCATAGCCTGTAGGATATTTATTACCCTCAGGATAATCAACCGCCTTTATAGATGAGAACTTTGTGCATCCGGAAAATGCAGAAGCGCCAATACTTGAAACATTTTCCTTGCTCATCACTACTTCAGTAAGTTCTGTCATTGAAGCGAATGCATAGGCTTTTATAGTAGTGATCGTTTTAGGCAGAATAACGCGCTTAATGTTTTTATTACCAAATGCCGTTTTACCGTTACCGATAGTGGTTACTCCCTCTATGTACGGGATCTTGACAATTTGTTTATCTCCATTATACTTAGTAATAACGCCGTCTACAACCGTGAATTTGGACGGATCTTCGGGCTCTACGGGATCTTCTTCCTCTTCTCCGTTGCCGGGGTCATTTTTGTTCTCGCTTACAGGCTCTTTTTCATCCGTCTCAAGTGCAGCGGGAGTTTCCTCATCCTCCTGCTCCGGCGAATCCTCCTGCGCACCGGGAACGTCCTCCCCGGTCGGGTCAGGATTTTCAATGCTCTGCGATACTTCTTCATCAGATGCAGTATCCATATAGTCTGCACTGATCGGAAGCGCCATGCTTGCTGTTATGGCTAACGCAAGAATGAATGAGAGCGCCTTTTTCATTACTTCTGTTCTCATGTAATACTCTCCTCCTGATTATTATTTTTCAGCACAAACGCGTTTGGTTTGCACTGTTAATATCAGCTAAATTATCGAAGTTATTATACCACATTTAGCATAAAATGTCAACAAAAATCATTTATATTGTATATAATGCACAATTTTATATGATAAAAAAGCAATACCGCACGCTTTGTGCAGTATTGTCTTTGATATTTATTCACCGAGTTTTTCGCTCATCGCTTCGCCGTCATGTTCTTCCGCCGCGCGTATAAGAGCCTCACACCTGCCGCGTTCCGATTCGGGGAAGCTGTACTCGCTCAGATCCCTTACTGTCTGTACAGCGCCGTCAATATCAGAAGCGGAAAGCTGTTCGCGGATTATCGAGTATGCTTCGCTCAGATCCTCATCCGAGATCAGCGGCAGACTTCCCTGCCCCGAAAGCGGGTTCAGCAGCCTTCCGAGATCGCGGCAGCGTTCAAGAAAATCGCTTATCTCTTCGTCCGATACATTGTCGGGATCATCGGTAACGGCAAACTCAAGCTTTTCTGCAACATCGCCTATTTTCAAAGCTCCGATGACTCTTGACGTACTTTTCAGAGCATGTATCTTGATAGCGGCATTTTCATTGTCTCCGATACTGCGGTAATGCTCTATCTCCTCAGTCTGCGCGATCACAGTTTCAGCGTATGTTGTGAGCGTCTCAAGATAAAGGTCTTCCGAACCACAGTGTCTTACGCCTTCGGGAACATCAAGCTCTGAAATGTCAAAGAGAAACAGGGGTATCGACGGTGCGCTTTCCACATGAGTATGCGTATTCGGTTCGCGGATCTTTTCATGTGGCATGAATCCGAGAATAGTCTCTTCAAGCTTGTCCGGCTCTATCGGCTTTGTCAGATAATCGTCAAATCCTTTATTCAGATAGAACTCACGTGCGCCAGATATCGCATTCGCAGTCAGACATATCATAGGCGTCGAGGTGTTGGGACTTGCTTTGTCAGTGCGCATTTCTTTCAGCGTCTCTATGCCGTCCTTATTGGGCATCATATGATCTATGAATATTATATCATATTTATTCTTTTCGGCAAGAGTTATACCAATATCCCCGCTCTCTGCAGTGTCGATCATCATCTCGGTGCTTGAAAGAAGGCTCGTGAAAACTTCAAGGTTCATCTGCGTATCATCGATCACAAGAATACGCGCATCCGGAGCAGTGAATTTTTCATGGTATTTTTTTCTCTCTGCAACCGCACGCATGAACGCCGCTTCATAGTCGCCGACAGGATCCCACTTTACGACATCCTGAAGCAGCTCGAACGAAAATACGGAGCCTTTTCCGTATTCGCTCTCGACGTTGATCTGGCTGTTCATCATGGTAAGCAGCCGCTGTGTGATGTTCATTCCGAGACCTGTACCTTCTATGGTACGGTTGCGGTTCTCGTCGAAACGCTCGAATTCATCGAACAGCTTTGATATATCTTCCTGCTTTATCCCGACACCCGTATCCGCCACGCTTACTTTCAGAGCGACCAATGACTCACTCTTCTTTTCATATTCCATATTAAAGGTAACGGAACCCTTGGGCGTATATTTAACGGCATTGGTAAGAATGTTCGTGATGATCTGCTTGATTCGGATCTCGTCGCCGTGCAGAAGCCTTGGCATAGTGCTGTCAATATTTAGCTTAAGCTCAAGCCCCTTTGCTTCGGCGCGCGTCTGCACCATTCCGACAAGGTCGTTTAGAAGCGATGCAAGGTCATAATCCACCGGTATCACTTCGAGCTTTCCGGCTTCGATCTTTGAAAAATCAAGTATGTCGTTCACGAGACCGAGAAGGGTGTTGCCGGCCGTTCTTATTTTCTCGGAATATGCGAGTATTTTTTTATCATTGCATTCGCGGAGTATCATCTCGTTCATTCCGAGCATAGCATTAATCGGAGTACGTATCTCGTGCGACATATTGGCAAGAAAATCACTCTTTGCCTTGCTTGCGTTTTTCGCCTGTCTGGTCATTTCTTCGAGATCGTTCGTCACAGCACGCAGAAATGTCATGACTCTGTGTTCAAGCGGGATAGTCTGTTCGCCTTTTCTGTTGCCTGAATAAGGAGGAACGTCACACTGCAATATTGTCCTGTTCGCTTCACCCTCCCGGAGCCCGAAAGCTACCAGCGCAGTGTTCAGATCACCGCCTCTGCCGCCGAAACGGTATATCTCGGAATTTCCGTGTATGTACGCAGTCTGTGAGTTTATACCACGGTAATAACCTATCTCCTTATTCTCTTCTTCTTTAAGGAACATAAGGCGGTTTCCGCATACGACGAGGAATAATCCCTGCGGGCAGAACTTACCGAACTCGACACTGTCATTATATGTGTCGGAGAGTATCTTTTCCGGTATGCCGTAGGTGAAGCGTATCTTTGAGCCAAGCTCGACGGGCGAGCCGAAGAGCAGGCTGCCTTCTTCAAGGCTGTTGAACGGCACGCGCCCTATATCAAGTCCATTATCGTCAATAGCTAAAGGAAACTCGCATATATTCGGCACATTCACCATGTTGCGGTTATAGTCGAGTCCGAGATAAGTCCTGTATATCTCTGCTGCAGGCTTTCCGTCTATCTCCGAAACGATAAAGTCAGAGTGACCGCCGGTGACAGTCATGACCTTTCCTATCGGGGTCCAGCCACAGTTGTATGAAACTCTTGCATGAAGATTTCCGCCATGGAAAGCCACTGCCTTTACCGAGCGCTCGTAAATGCCGTTTTCATCGAATATGAAGCTTATCGGCGTATCCGTGAAACAGTTGTTGATACTTGATGTCGCACCGAACATCGGGATATCCTCAAGCCCCTTGTCCGCATTTCTGAGCAGGATATTTATATGACCGGATAAGCAGGTCGGGAAGATTCCGACAGCTTTCAGGTCAGGTATAGCTTTAAGCTGTTCGTTGAGCTGTTCACCCGTGCGTATATCAGCCTGTTCGCCTTCCGAAGCGCCTCTGAACGGAAGCCTTATAACAGAAAATGCCGGCTGCTCGAAGAACATGAATGTGAGAATACTGTTGTTTAGCTGATGTACTCCCATGAGCGAATCCAGGTCGTCGTGATGATTCACGCCGACCATCTGTACTTTCGGGAGTATGCGCTTTATTGCCTCAGTCTTTCCGGCGATTATCCTTTTGTCCCAGTTCTGTTCGAGCATGATAAGCAAGGCCTGTGAACAGCTGATATATTCGGGTATGGCTGCAACCTCCGAAAGAACGCTTTCAAAGCGTTCGGTCGTGATATCCGTCAGATGAAAAGTTTTCTGAAGCATAATAAAGTCACCTTTTTTCCGCATCTGTGATATTTATATTTTATCACATTATTGTCCTGTTTGCAAGAGATTTACATATTTTTCACACAAGAAACCGAAGACAAATATAAAAGCCGTGTACGTCTCTGCACACGGCTTCTGTATATTCACTTTTTCGACCGATGAAAACTCTTTTCCCGGCAATTCTTATCACCGTCGCCGTTCATACTACTGCTTCCTTGGCATTCATCTGAATAGCGGCTGTTTTACCGACCGGTTCACTCTCTGAAATATACAGCTTATCGTCTTCCCTGCTACTGTTTTCATCGAACTTTTTGTATGTCGTTACGACCTTTGCAACATAATCGCAGATGTTTTCCTTGTTCTTGTAAGCGGCTTCCATAAGCTCATCAAGCTCGCCGAGGAATACGTCCACATCGAATGGTATCGGACTTCCGATATGTATCAGATCGTTCTCGGTCCTGCGAAGGCCCTCCTCCGCCATGAGCTTTTCTTCATAAAGCTTCTCACCCGGACGAAGACCGCAGTACTCGATCTTTATATCAACATCGGGTCTGTAGCCGCTGAGCCTGATCAGATTTCTCGCAAGTGTGTCAATTTTGACCGGGCTTCCCATATCGAGCACGAATATCTCGCCGCCGTGAGCATATGTTCCTGCGAGCATTACAAGGCTGACCGCCTCGGAGATCGTCATGAAATAACGGATGATATCGGGGTGAGTTACCGTGACAGGTCCGCCCTTTTCGATCTGCTTCTTAAACAGAGGTATTACTGATCCGTTGCTGCCGAGAACATTTCCGAAACGAACCGCGACAAATTCCGTGCGGATATTTCTGAAAACTGTGCCGGACCCGTCCTTGTCCGCATTCTCGAATCCGTCATGCGTGAACAGCTGCGGAAGCTCGTTTGCTTTGCCAGCTTTGATCTTCTCATCGAAAGACTGTATTATCATCTCGCAGAGACGCTTGGAGGCACCCATAATATTAGTGGGGTTCACAGCCTTATCTGTGCTTATCAGTACAAATCTGCTGCATCCGTGTACCATAGCGGCATATGCGGTCTTGTATGTTCCTATCGCGTTATTCTTTATAGCTTCACACGGCGAGTCCTCCATAAGCGGGACATGTTTGTGCGCAGCCGCATGATAAACTATATCGGGGTGATATTCTTCAAATACCTGGAAAAGCCTTCTGCTGTCACGGACAGATCCGATCAGCACCCGGAGATCAAGCGAAGGATATCTGTCACGCAGCTCATACTGTATATCATAAGCGCTGTTTTCATATACCTCGAATATTATCAGCTGTTTCGGGCCATGTGCGGCGATCTGTCTGCAAAGCTCCGAGCCGATCGAGCCGCCTCCGCCCGTTACCATAACAACTTTACCGTTTATGAATTCAAAAACTTCCTTCATATCGGTATTTATAGGCTCTCTGCCGAGCAGATCCTCGACCGAAACGTTCTTCATATCGGATATGGTCGCTTGACCGTTCACAAGCTGATAGATGCCGGGAAGCTGCTTAAGTTCGCATCCGGTTTCATTGCAGATGTTCAGGATATCCCTTTTGTTCGATGCGGAGCAGGAAGGTATAGCAAAGAATATCTTTGTAACACTGTATTTCTCAACGCCTGCGAGAATTTCATCTCTTCCGCCGATTATCGGAACGCCTTCTATATATTTACCGTTCTTGTTCGGATTATCGTCTATCGCACAGACCACCTTTTCGGTGATCGCATTTGAATTGTTTATTTCTCTTATTATTGACTGGCCGGCTGCTCCTGCTCCGATAAGCATTACACGACCGGTCGACGCGTCATTGCTGTGTCTGTTCTTAAGCAAAAGCATCAGGCGGTATGACATTCTTATGCCTGCCGTAAAAAGAGCCTGAAGGCACATACCGATAAGGTAGTACGAAACAGGCATTCTCCTGAAAATTATGGTAATACCGAAAATATGGAGCAGTGATGTGCTTGCAGATACGGTTAATATCTGAAGCAGCTCGTTATAGCTGACAAAGCTCCATATCATATTGTAGAATCTGAAACAGTAAAAAATGACAACACAAATAATTGCGTATATCGGACAGAATACCGCATACGCATTCATATATTCTTCAGGGATAGCGGAATACTGACAGTCAAATCTGAACCAAAGCGCAAGAAAATACGAAAAAACTACTGCCAGATAATCAAAAATAATAAGCAGTATCGTCTGTATTCGGCGATTTCTGAGCAGACTTACGCCTGTTCTTTTCACTGTTCTCACCGTCCCGGTTTTTTCTTTCTTTTGTTTTTTCGGCCCGCGAGGTGATCGCCGGCAAAATGCCGGCGACCCTTCGTCAAATTCGGATCCGAATTCGTAGAATTTGCGCGGGAATTACTTCCTCTTCTTTGCTGTAATTGCAACAGCTGCAGCGGATGCTGCAAGTGCACCAAGTGCGAGTGCCACACCTGTGTGCGGATTAGTGTCGGACTGCTTACCTGCGTCTACAACAGTGCCGTCGTTATCGCCGGTGTCCGGAACGACAGTAGCGTCGCCTGAGTCAACCTGAGAGTCTCCTTCAAGTAAGATACTTACGGAAGAAATAACATACTGAGAAGCGTGGTCGATAAACACAGATGCAGAACCGTCGGCATTAAACTTGAGAGCGCTGTCGGGCATCTGTGTAACTTCGCCCTTGTCATTGATGTAGTACAGCTTTGCTGTAGCCTGATCAATACCAGCAAGAGCCGATGCGGGCAGATTTACCTGCAGAGTCATACCGAATTCGCCCTTCTGCTTGGGGTCAATAACGATAGAGCCAGCGGGAATTTCTACTCCGGAAGCCTTTGTGCCTACCTTTGCGTCAACAGTGATGTCCATAGCAAGGTTGATTGCCTTTGCTTCTTTGACCAGAGCGGGATCGATTGTAATTGAATAATCAATTCCATCATCCGACTCAATATCAAAGGTTACAGGTGCATCTCCGTTAGCTATCTCAGCTATAGCGGCTTCCTGTACCGGAACATTACCGTCAGCATCTTCCTTAACATCAATGTCCTTCTCGTCATTGTCCTTGTTTGCGTCGGAAACGTCATTATCAGAAACTGTCGGAGAAACTACAGGTGTAGGTGTCGTAGGTGTTCCTGTACCGGAGTAATTGATAGCTCCAGCCGAAACAGCTGTCATAGACATCATTGCAGCAGCAATGATCGCGCTGACAACAAGTTTGCCATTAATCTTCTTCATGGTGATCGTCCTCCTTTCCCAAATATTTATAATAACCTGTTTTCACAGGATATTACCTTAATAATCCTCATTATCCGTCTCATCTTCTGATTCTTCGTCCAGAACATATTCGCCGTCGTATTCATCATATCCGTCTTCATTTGCGGAAGCCTTTTTGGAGTCGTAATACCTTTTTATCATAACTCCGCCGATATATGTCACCATGACCGACAGCAACAGTACAGATGCGAGAGTGAACGCAGAAGTGCCTGTCCTTTTTGCTGCTTCGTCAAACGGATTGATGATCAGCGCTTTTGCGATCTTGTTGCTCATTGCGAGCCACTTGTTATAATCATGAAGGTTGTCCCGCGTATCGTACCAGAGAATGTAAACATAAGGTACGCTCCAGTACAGGAACGCGAATATCATGAATCCGATCTTTCCGTCTCTTCCGCTGCACACAGAGCAGATGATCCATGTCACTGCAATTGCTGCGGTAATAAACAGACATGCGACAGAGTGGATCTTTTCGCCGTAGAAATACTCATAGAAATAGAATGTTCCCGCAAGCGCCACCGCTACACATATCAGTATGTTTTCAGGAAGACTGTTCTTCTTGCCGTTTATAAATTTATCGAGGAGTCCGACTTTCATTTCTTTTCAGCCGCCTCCGTTCCGAAATCATCATAAACTGTACGGTACGGCACAACGCCGTTATAATTGCCTGCAAGCATCAGTACATACATCGTGATGTTCACGATCGAGAACGCAGCCACAGCTGCCGCGCACACCAATGTGCGCTTTTTGATATCTCCTTTTGTTTTTTCTTTGCATAACTCGACCAGTGCCATTATCACTCTCGGCATAAGTATGATTGCCGCCGGTATAATGAAATAAACTCCGAGTCTCGACAGTATAGAGTGCTTCACGCCGAGTAACTCAAAGAAAAATGTGAAGAAACAGCAGTTCAGCAGCACGTTGTTGAATTTATCCGAATCGACCAGCCGCTTGCGTACTATGAAAGCCGCAGCGAGGAACAAACCGAAGAATATCATATATGTGGGTTCTACGCCATCTGTCACATGAACGCTTGACCTCGGATCGTATGACTTATAAACAAAATCAGTAACAAAATCGATGATATTCCAAGAGAATATCAGCATCAGCGCTGTAATTCCCGCATAAACTCCAAGAGTGATCGGCGTCATCTTTATCTTCAGTATAAAGAAGAACGGTATCATTATCAGCGCAGAAAAATGGAAACATGATGCGAATATGACTATCATCAGATAACGCCAGAACTGGTTCTTTTCAATAAACCTGAACGCATACATTACAATGAATCCTGCCATCATCTGACGAATGAAACACAGAGAATTGAAATATACTCCGAATGTAAGGAAGCATGCGAACCCGATCCACGGGATCTTACAGTATTTATATACGCAGAGGACCACCGCTACCGCAAAAAACAAAGCGCATACTACGAAAATTATCTGATAATCGACTACATATTCCGCGAGGATCTTATTTATGAGCGAATATCCTTTTTCAGTACGCTCTATCATAATATCCTCGATCGGCTTGATGATATATCTGTTATACATCACCGCATAGTTGTTGTAATCATAACCTACGCTTCTTCTGAATGCGGCTACAAGAAACAGCGCTATGCCCATAAGCGCGCAGTATGTAATTTTTCCGGCTTTATTTCTGCACATCGGTATCCCGACTGCTACCGTTCCTGCAAGAAGCAAGAAATAAATTATCATAATTCATCTCCAGAAAAGACAATTTCCGCATTATACATCAGATGTTCAAAACACCTTGGCGATATCTTCTTACTAACAGCCTTTCTTGCCGTTTCCATATTCGGCGGGCGTGACGTTGTGTTGTGACAATCAGTACCGAGCAGATGAGCAAGGTCATTCTTAAGCAGTTCGTACATGAATTTCGAATGCTTGTAGAACGGTCTGAAATCACCGCAGTTCAGCTGAACAAGCATATCGCAGTCCATTATCTGGTATATGCTTTCTTCACTCGTGAAGCTCAGATACCGCTCCGCATGAGCAAGTATCGGTATGATATCGGGAGTCAGGCTCCCGACAAAACTGCGGAATTCCTTAATGAATCTGTCAGTAAGCCGTTCATACGGCAATTCGATCATCATATAATCAGTATCACCGATACACAGCTTGGTGAGATCCTGATCTGCAAGAGATTTTGTATACAGAACCTCTGCGCCATATTTTACTTCTATGCCTGCTTTGTCCGCTGCCGGAGAAAAGAGTTCAACAGCGGCATCGCGCCTGGAAAGAAAATCTGCGACCGACTGTTCATGGAGATAGAAATGCGGCGTCAGAACGATCTTCTTTACCCCGCTGTTCTTTTCCATTTCAAGCATTTTCCGGGACATCTCAATATCTTTTGAGCCGTCGTCGATACCTGGCAGAATGTGTGAGTGAAAATCGATCATCACGTCAAAACTCTCCTATCAGCTATAGGAACCGTAGTCATAGTCTTTGTACTTATATTTGTATTTATACGAACGCGATCCACCCTTGGAGCCCTTTGCTGCACAGTTAGCCCTTATGAATCCAAGTATCCTTCCGTTCGTCAGTCTTGCTTTGGAAAGCACCTCGCGGATATCCTCATGTCGTGTATGGCCTTCTTTGACGACCAGTATCACTCCGGCTGTTCTGTTGTTGAGCAGGAACGCGTCGGTAACAACGTTTGCGGGTGGAGTATCTATAAACACATAATCGTAATGATTGCCCACCAACTGAAGCAGATCGTCCATTCTCGATCCTGAGATAAGCTCGGCCGGATTCGGAGGAATAGGTCCTGCCGTAAGAATATCAAGATTTATGCGCACGTTGCGTTCGATAGCTTTTGAAACATCTTTTACAATACCGCCGAGCACTGATGAGAGGCCGACTTTGTTATCAAGGCGCAGCAGTGAATGCTGCACAGGCTTTCTCATATCGCAGTCCATAAGCAGCACCTTTGCGCCGGTTTCAGCCATTGTTATAGCCATATTCAGGCAGTTTGTGCTCTTACCCTCTGACGGCGAGCAGCTCGTTATCACCACGATCTTTTCTTCATTCTCAGCAAGCGAGAAAACAAGGTTTGTTCGTGCGGCTTTATATGCTTCTTTTATAGCAAACTGCGTATTATCCGATAATATGAACTGTCTTGATTTACTTATCGGAAGTCTGTCGCTCTTTCTTGCCATTTTTTTCGATTACCTTCTCTTCCTTATCCTGGGTTCAACCTTTTTGTTTCTTTACAGCCGCTTCAGCTCCGATAGCATCAAGATCGGCTTCATATTCATCAGAATACTGTTTTTCTTCATGACGGATCTTTGCTTCTTCTTTGCTTTCGCTTTCGTAGTAACCGTATTTGCCGTAACCGCCGTATTTGGAGTATTTATACCCCGATCTTCCGGCATTCTCGAAGTCAAGTATTTCAGCAAAAACAGGCAGATCATACATACGGGCAATATCATCGTCCGGTTTGAGCTTGGTGTCGAGCATTTCCTTTATCAGGAAAGTGGCATAAGTCACCGCAGCCCCGATCAGAGCCCCAATAACAGCAAACTGTGTCGTACTCGGATAGGTATGAGTAGTCGGCAATGTCGGCTGTGAAACCGTTTCGATAGAGCCATTCTTGATTATACGCTGAAACTCACTCGTGGAAAGCACTATAAGCTCTTTTGCGATATCATACGATTCCTGCGGGCTTTTAGACTTTACCGATATCCTCAGCACCTCGGTGCTGTTCACGGACTCGATCTTTACCATTCCTTTGAGCTGACCCCTCGAATACGCATTATCAAAGTATGAACTCAGTTCATCAAACACATAATTACTTGTGAAAAGTATCTGACAAGTATTAACGAGCTTCTGGGCAGCGTTGATATCATTGACGTTTATCGCGGAATCTTCCTGCTTGCTTGCTGAGTTCTCGACATACATCAAAGCCTCAGACGTGTACTGTTTCGGTATTACGAATTTTGCAAGCGAGAAACCTATTCCCGCTGCAAGTATCGTTACAATGATTATCGGTATGATATGATCCGTAAGTACCTTTATCAGTACCCGCAGATCAATTGTTTCTTCCTTTTCGTTCAAGATGGCCTCCAAGACTTATACTTCATTTTTCTCTTTTTTCTTATCTTCTGCTGTCTTTATTGTCTTTGATTCAAAACAATAATGATATAAATTATTATAGTTACATCACAATTATAGATATTATATCTCAATCCAACAAAAATGTCAACTGTATATTATTCTTTCACAGACTTTTTGTAAATAATTTGTACAATCTGCACAACGAAGCACAAGGCGTATTGTCTAAAAAAAGCACTAAAACGGCAGATTTTTCCTGTTTATCATTGCATAGTTTTTTACTGCGTATCATTTTTTCCCGAAAAACATATAAAAAATTCATATATAAGCGTCCTTGACATTCCGTAGCACTGTTGCGGCCGCTCTACCCCCTGCTTGTATATATTTCACAGCAAAGTCAGCAACAATTTGTGCAAACATACAGATATGCTCAATTGATAGTCTGCGCCGTTGATTTTTTTCTGTAAAAATGGTATAATTAGTCACATTAAAGATAATATTCCAAACGATAATATGCGGCACACAGTTTTATGCCGCATCGGGATATGATTAAGTACTTTTCCCCGGAAATGACAGAGATGATATATATATCAGGCACAAAGTCTGAACTTCAGAGGATCATTTATGGATATCACAAAAAAAGAACTTGAGATAACCGCCGTTCCGGATAATCTGACATCAGTCATCACGTTTATCGACGAACAGCTTGAGGCTGCGGAATGTCCGATGAAAACGCAGCTTCAGATCGAACTCGCGGTCGAGGAGATATTTATCAATATTGCCAATTACGCATACGCAGGCCAGCCCGGGAACACCAGGGTGTCTGTCCGGATATCCGGAGAACCGCCCGTTGCGGAAATAGCTTTCACAGATCACGGCGTACGTTATGATCCACTCGAACACGAAGACCCGGATATCACTCTTCCCGCAAGCGAAAGAAAGATCGGCGGTCTCGGGATATTGATCACCAAAAAGACAATGGACGACGTCTCTTATGAATACCGCGACGAGTGCAACATTCTCACCATGAAGAAACGCCTTGCACAGTAACACAGAAAACCGGGTATTACAACCCATAAATAAAGGAAACCTCTAAAGCCAAAGGAGTAAAACCATGAGCAATCTTACTATTACCAAAAACCAGGAAAACAATGTATTGACAGTATTTGCGGAGGGAAGGATAGATACCGCGACATCTCCCGAGCTTGATACGGAGATAAGAAATTCCATAAACGGAATAACAAAGCTTGTTCTCGATTTCAGCAAGGTCAGCTACATATCATCCTCCGGCCTGCGCGTACTGCTCAACTATCACAAGGAAATGAGCGAGATCGACGGCGAGCTTATTATCAGAAATCCCACCGAAATGGTGCTCGAAGTATTCGATGTGACAGGTTTCGAAAGTATGCTGAACATAGAAAAGTAAAGGAAATACCGGCTTATGAACAGCAAAAATGTCCTGGAAGCATATCTGAAAGCGGAAGAAAGCAACATCATAATCACAAACGAAAATTTAGAACTGATCTACAGCAGCGAAAAAACTGATATCCCGGCAGAACTGATGCTTGGAAAGATCAGGATAACCGGTTCCGACTTCGACGAGCAGGAATTCTATGACAGAGCAAGCGGCCGTAATTTCAAGGTAAATAATACTGTCATAGAGCAGAACGGCGAGAAATTTTATTGCTTCCGCGTCAGTGATGAGAGCGAATATACACAGCTCGTCAGAGAGGTAGCAAATTATTCAAAAAGGATCTCAGATATGTCGAAATTCCAGCGGGCCATAATGAGCAGGCTATCTCAGGAATATGACGCTTTTCTCCCAGGTCTCGCAGATTACTGCAAGGCCGAAGAAATAATGATGCTTGTAAAAAAGGACGGCATTATTAAGAAGAGCACATACATTAAAGAGCTCATAAGAGAACGCTCTGAACCGACGGAAGAATATGAGCGGTATCTTTCCATGAAGCGCGGCGAAGAATCGGACGGCCTTCTCTGCATACTCGACTCAGAGATCCAGGAGCACCGATGTGCGGTCTTTGTCAGAAAAGCGCCGAACAGCGATTCCAAAAAAATGATGGAAGCGACGATACATAACGTTATAAGCCTTTTCATAGAAAACAGCATACTGCGCGACAAGATAGTGTATGAGAGCGAACATGACAAGCTTACCGGCCTTTACAACAAGGGCAAATATATGGCTCTTAAAAAGATCACATTCGGCCGACCCTCCACTATCGCGATATACAATTTCGATGTTAACAATCTTAAGCATATCAACGACAACTACGGCCACGAATACGGCGACGCGCTGATAATCAAGGCAGCAAAAAGCATCGCGGCTGTAGTATCCGATAAGGTTTACGGATTCAGAATGGGCGGCGACGAATATGTCATGGTCGCGGTCGATCTGTCGGCAGAAGAAGCCGAAGATCTCCGCGCAAAGTGGAAAGCATCGCTCGACAAGCTGAACGAAGAGGACAGATCGCTTTTCTGCTCAATGGCATGCGGGCTTTCTCACGGAAGCGGCGACTACGACTATGAGGAGCTCTACGCCCGTGCGGACAGCCTTATGTACACAAACAAAAAAGAACTCAAAGACAACGGTATAACTAGTCATATCGTAAAAGAATAATTTTTTCACTTACTGAAAGGCGAGAACAAGAATGAAAACGAAAAAGAAAAAAATGACTCTTACAGCCAAAGCATTGCTCTCGCTTTTGTTGTTCGTTGTCCTGATAGTTGTTTTTTCCGGATTAGGTATTATTCTGAACTGCTACGGAGAAGTCAAGGAAAACTACCGGATAATGACGTTCTCCCACACCCATACGGCGGCGGAATATATAGACGGTGACGCAATAAAGCGTTATTATGAGACGAACGAGAAGGACGACTATTACTACACGATACTCAAATATCTCAGAGCAGCTAAAGAGCAGAGCGATCTGAAGTATTTCTATGTTTACGTTCCGCTCGAAGATGAGATCGTATATATCTGGGACGCCGACAACAGTGTAAACACGTGCGATCTCGGATACCGCGAACCGCACAACGAATACGGTCTTCAGGTCCTCAAGCAGGCTTTCAGAAAAGACCCTGTCGAGGAGATCGTCATAACAAACAACGACGTATATGGATTTACAGCTTCCGCCTGCTCGCCGATATTTGACAGCACCGGAGAACCTATCGCCCTTGTCGCGGTCGATATGGAAATGGAGCGCTTCACGAATACCCTCGTGAACTACATATTATCTGTTGTTTCGATCGTTATCATAATAAGCGTTTTATCACTGTTTGTTCTTTATTTCGTGATGCGCCGCAGCATAATAAGGCCGATAGAGGTCATTAACAATTCGGCCAAGAAAATGGTGGACAACCTTGAATCCAATGAGTCCACGCATATAGAGATGCATACCGGAGACGAACTTGAAGAGCTTGCCGGCTCGTTCAACCAGATGGATCTCGAAGTCCGTGAGTTTCTTAAACGACTTGCCTCAATGACAGCGGAGCGTGAGCGCGTCGTCGCGGAGCTCTCACTCGCAACAAACATACAGACAAGTATGCTGCCGAATATCTTCCCGGCTTTTCCAAACCGCCCGGAATTTGACATTTACGCTTCGATGAAACCTGCAAAGGAAGTTGGCGGCGATTTTTACGACTTCTTCTTTATTGACGAAAAGCATCTTGCTCTTGTTATCGCGGACGTTTCCGGAAAGGGAGTTCCCGCAGCGCTGTTCATGATGTCTTCAAAGATCCTGATAAACACTCTAACTATGATGATACATTCTCCCGCCAGGACCCTCGAACGCGTGAACGAGCAGATATGCATGAACAATGTATCCAATATGTTCGTTACGGTCTGGCTCGGGATTCTCGATGTTGACACAGGAAAGCTTGGCTGCTCCGACGCCGGTCATGAATACCCGGCCGTAAAACAAAACGGAAAATTCGAGCTTATACACGATAAGCACGGTATTGCAGTCGGTGCGTCCAATAAAGTGAAGTACACCGAATATGAGCTCCAGCTCCAGAAGGGCGACAGTATATTCGTATATACCGACGGCGTCGCGGAAGCAACAAATGCAAATGAAGAACTGTTTGGCACGGAGCGCACAGTTGATGCTCTTAATATATCACCGGATGCCTCGCCGAAAGAAATACTGACCAACGTGCACACTTCTGTGAACAGCTTCGTGAAAGAAGCACCTCAGTTCGACGATCTTACAATGCTCTGCCTCACATACTGCGGACCGGACGAAAGTCAGCAGAAGCCCGAAGGCAATGAATAATGCAGCATAAAAAACGGAGCAGACGCTTATGCGTCCGCTCCGTTTCATTAATTATGCGATCGAGATATATTTGGTTGCGGGTACCTGAGGCTTTGGCTCCTTCTTCGGGATCTCAAGCTTCAGAACACCGTTCTCGAACTTTGCCTTTATATCCTCCTGTTTTACAGTATCTCCTACATAGAAGCTCCTGGACATTGAGCCGGAATAGCGTTCCTGACGGATAAGCTTTCCTTTCTTATCTTTCTCTTCCTTGTCGAGACCTTTCTCAGTGCTTACGGTAAGATAGCCGTCTTCCAGCGCGACCTTTATCTGGTCTTTCTTGAATCCCGGAAGATCGATATCCGCTTCAAAATGATCGTCATGCTCATGCACGTCGGTCTGCATCATGCGGGACGCTTTCTTTCCGTACAGCTTTCTGTCCACATCCCCGAAAGCATCAAACCTCGGGAAATCGAGATCCATAAAATCATCAAACAGATTTTCACCAAAAATTGCAGGCAGTAACATAGGTCATTCCTCCTTTTACTCATTTACATTATTGCCTAATGTTCACGAGCATCGGGACGGCGTTACCGGAGCGGGGATATTACCCGGGATGTCTCCCCTTCATCGGCTCTGTTCCTTTGTTCTGACTATATTATATCACGATTTTTAGCAGTGTCAATAGGAGAGTGCTAAATTTAACAAACTTTTCACAAACAACACATTTCCGTCACAAACAGCGTTTCTGTACAATAAAACTCCGCCTCCCAGTCAGGAAAAGCGGAGTAACACGCTGTCATTTTGAGCGGAATTCTTCCGACGACCAGCTCCCGCTCAGGAAGATCGCTCTTGCGAGCTGCATGGCAATATACTCGCCGCGGGTATATATATCGTCTCTGATCTCCGACATGAAAAATCCGTAGATCGTCCGGCGGAAAAACACCGGGAACACTGCGTAGGATCTGCATTTTGAGGACAGCTCGTCGCGGTTTATTATCTCGCTCAGTCTGCAGTCGCTCCGCTCTTCCGGCAGCATATAAAGCTCACCGTTCTTCATAGCGCAAACCAGACGTATATGATCCGGGAAAATATCGGCTTGCCCCTGTTTAAAAATGACAGGTTCTTCAAACATATATACTGCGGCATTGTCTATTCCGAGCATCCCGATATTTCCAAGCACATGCTTTTTTCCTCCGCCCGAAAGATCAGGATGTGAAGCTTCTATCAGAAAATCGCGCAGACGATCTTCACCTTCCGTATGTTTTCTGATCTCATTCACGTTCTTTTCCGCCAGAACGCTGATCGCTCGGTCCTTCATGCGCAGGAACAAACGGTTGATGTAGCTGTTGATATTCACGGCGCGCATTTTCTGCACTATCGCCATTCCCTCCTGCAGCCGCTTCACGCTTGACAGGAACTTTTCGGTATCGGTATATTCCATAGCTCCTTCATCGAAGAATTTATCTATGAGCCTTCCGATCTCACCGAATTCCTCTATTCCGAGATACCTGTCGTTCATGGCCTTTATCATACGCGAGGTGATCTCATAATAAAGTCTTCGCAGATCGACCGATTCCCTGTCGGTATAGCCCGCGCCGTAGCGATAGAAGCAATCATCGAACAGCCTGTATATAGAGCACTTGTCCGCACTGACAAGCTCCTTTATCGAGAAGTCATACATCGAATACTCGAACGATCCTCTGCCGTAAAACCTCGTGGGAACAAGTTCAGAATGTACGTCTTCCCCGTCGATCTTCGCAAGCAGCATTTCGACCGCCCTCTGACCGATAGATACCGAATCGGCACCGATCGTTGCAAGCGACGGTTTCATCTCGCTCGACATTCTCGTATTGTCAAATCCGAAAACAAGTATATCGCGTCCCGGAACAAGACGCCTTTTCTTCATCACGTTATAGAGCCCTACCGCCGAACTGTCATTGACACAGAATATCGCGCGGACTCCGGGATTCCGGTCAAGAAGCCTTGCCGCAGTCTCTTCGGTATCGACCGACATACTCGAATTTTCAAACATATCCTCATGAAAAGCTATTCCGTGCTCGGCAAGACAATCTATGAATATCTGCTTTCTGACGCAGGCGTCATAGTTGTCTTTTCTTCCGCCGAGCATACATATCTCGGTGATTCCGTTCACGTTCACGATGCAGTCTATAGCTTCGCGGATACCTGTCCGGTTGTCATATCCGATAGTGGTATAGCCTTCCAGCCTTGCGGCAACGAGCACCTTCGGAACACTGCGGTATCTTTCAAAGAATCCGGTCTCAAGAATATCCCTCTTGCTGTCGTCCAGACTTCCGAGATGTATTATAAGGCCGTCAATCTCACAAATCGCGCCGAGATTATATACGGTATTATAGACGGATTTATAAAGTCCCAGGCTTCCGACATCGCTTCCGTTGTCATACTTTCCGGAGATAACGATAAGGCGCGTATTCTTTTTGTCAGGAATGGCTTTTCTCACGCTCTCGGTGAGTTCTTTTGCAAAATCCGTAAAAAGATCCTCGATCACAAGTCCGATGACTTTATCCTTTTTAGGCATCACTCAACCCTCCGTCGTCAGCGGTTTTGTTATAACTTCCGGAGACGGTTTTGAAAACAGATACCCCTGCGAATAGTCTATATTGAAATCAAGCAGAAGCTCCTGGATATCCTGGTTCTCAACATATTCAGCTATGACCTTGAACTGATTTCCGCTCATTTTCTTCCAGCCGGCTATCACGGCGATGAGATTTGCGGACTGTTCGTCATTGCAGCAGTTTCTTATGATAGAGCCGTCTATCTTTATAAAATCGCAGTGGATATTCGCAACATGCTGGAGGTTTGAATATCCGCTTCCGAAATCATCTATAGAGATCTTTCCGCCGAGACTGTGTATCATATCAACGAACATTATGATATTGTCATAATCTTCAATATCCTCGTTTTCAAGGATCTCGAACACAAAGTTCTCCGGATATTTCGCAGACGAAAGCCTGTCATATATGAACTCGACCACAGTGCCGTTCTCAATATCCCTGACTCCGAGATTTATGCTGACGCTAAGGTCTTCAGAATCTGCAAAAGTATCAAACACCTTTTTTATCATAGCAACGGATATCTCGTCATACAACAGTCCGTATGAACGCGCAACATCAAGGAAGCTTGCAGGATAATATATCTTCCCGTTCTCGTCTTCAAGTCTCATGAGCGATTCGAAGTGATGTATGGAATGTGTACTGTTGTCATAAATTCCCTGATAGAAAGGTATCACCTTATCATGCGAGATAGCGTAGTTTATGACGTTCACCATGCGATAGCGTTCTCTGATGCTCTCTTCGTCGAGCTGTTCAAATCGCGTATCGCGGATATAGAACTGAACGTTCCTCTTCATCATGTCTATTCTGCCCGAGCTGTAAGCGGTATCAATGTTATCCACCGTACAGCCGTCTATCACACAGAACATGGGAACTATCGCGATATGCTCGCTCGAAGACTCGAACAGTATCCTCTGGAGAGTCTGCATATCATAAACGAAATCGGACAGCTTTACCATATATGAAGGCGCACCTATCGCGAGATGCCACTGGCTTATCATATATATAGTATAGTTATGTTCCTTCGCGAAGGTGTGGCACTTGGAGATATAATTGCTGTAGGTGAGCTGAATGAGCTTCTCAGGGAATACCGTCCTTATACTTGCGGTATCGAACACATTTATCATACAGATACGGTCATATCCGCGGATGCTGATGTCCATGTTCATAGCAGCGCTGTTCGGCATCTCCCCGCTCTCGGAATACAGGAGCTTCTGTTCGCAGTCCTTAACGAACTCTTTAAGCTCATCTGCGGCAACGTAATCATCGCTCTTCTCAAAGCGCTGCTCCATATACATAAGGTATCTGAGAAGCTCTGTGTTGTCTGCCGCAAGGGTATCCGTATAAGAAAATGCATAGGGGTTATATTGCTGTACAGTTTTCTCCTCACCTGCGGCGGATATGACAAACGAGCAGTTCGCATAGGTATTGCGTCCGCCGACATTAGCTATCTCTCCGTCGGTTATGCAGCCGCACATATTGGAATTCTCGTATGCCGAGATCTCCCACTTGACGCAGTTGGAATATATCATCGAACGTCCGCCACCGGAATAGCCGAATATCGTCTCCGCCTTGTCAAAATTCTCGATACGTCTGAAAAGCGCGCGGTTATCAGATATTATCTTACGGTCGTAAACGAAGGCTCTGCGGATCTTCTTGCCGACGATAACATTATGGTCGGCTTTTATCATAGCGCACTTCTTATATCTGTCAAGATCCTTTCTCGCTGCATAAAGGTCCTCATAAAGATAGCTGTTTTCCGGGAATTCCTCGGATATGCTGGTATTATCCGAATATTTCACAAATATCGGGATATCCGCAGCGTCGGAATAAACATACGGGAAAAGGTTCGTGAGCTCCTGTCTGTCCTTCAGATCATCGCCGACTGCTGCGAGATATTCTCCGGCAGCGTCTTTTCCGTCTATTGAAAGTATGCAGGAACCGAACGCGTCGGTGACCTCCATATCATCGCCTATCATCTGGGCTCCCGTGGCGTAGGAACTGCAGCATTCGACCTCGCGGCCTCCTATCGCAGCAACGATAACGCCCTTGTTTGACCAGCCCTTTTCATTGAAAACAAATCCGGATTCCAGATTTTTGTGCATGTTCATGCCGGAGATGTTCGCGATACCGCCGATCATCTGCACACCGGGGAACAATGAGTTGCACCCGTCTACAAAGCTGTAAACATCATGGTACTTCTTTGTGAGGAATGTAAGCAGAAGCTTCGTCTCATCATTTACCACGGCATCTCTGATGTTCTGGCATATTTCGTCGGCCGGAAGCGGCTTTCCTGTGTCGCTGTCGAAGGTTGACTGCAAAACAGCCTTGACGCTGGCTTTTTTCATCTGGGTAACAGAAATGACGCAGCGGTTCTGCATCAGCTTTCCGTTGCAGATCACGGCGGAAGTGCTTGTCCCGAAAATATGAGCGCCGGGGACGATCTGCTTCATGAATCTTGCGAGATCGACCGCCTCGTCTTCGGTATGTATAGCGGTGTGTATGCGTACTAATATGTTATTGGGCTGATTTCCGAGCATCAGCTGACCCAATGTCTCGGCAAGTCTTGCCTTGGAGACATACTGAAAATTCCATGTAAACATCTGAGAGGTGCCTTTCATTTTACTATGATTGATTATTATATCATACTTTTCTATATTTGTAAAGGTTTTCAGCTCTATAAAACACATTTTTCGCTCTGTTCATCCGCTTCATTTTTGGGCATTGACTAATCATTGGTTTTGTGATATAATAAATTACAGTAGGATATTTACCAGATGCAAGGAAGGTTCAGATGTCACAGCACACCAAAAGGATACTCACCGAATGTGCCATGAGACTGGCGGAAAAAAAGCCCATAAACAAGATAACAGTGCGGGAGATAGTAGCAGAATGTGAAATGACCCGCAATACTTTTTATTACCATTTTCATGATATCTACGACGTTTTCAAGTGCTACATCGACGACAAAACGGAAGAGCTCATCAGACAAGCGGGTCAGAACGTCGAATCCGGTATGTTTGCTTTCATGGAGTTATGCGCACAGCATAAAAAAGTGTTCCTGAACCTTTACAGATCCGTGGGACACGAGGCTTTTTCAAAGTTCGCTATGGCAAAGCTTGAACAGTTCATTATACTGTCCATCGAAAAAGAGTACGATATAAACAAGATCTCCAAGCTCGACCTTGAGATCATCTGCGTCTTCTATGAAGAGGCAATGCTCGGGATCCTTCTGCGATGGCTTCGCGACCGGAGTTTTGATGACCGGGACGACATGATGAACTATCTTGAGCGCATCAGAGTGCTGTTTGAAGGACAGCTGAAACAA
>CAMVEM010000022.1 GCA_947166515.1 uncultured Clostridia bacterium
AAGCCCCCCAGAAAATGGGGTGTGGGGCGATAGCCCCACAAATTATGATTTATCTCAACAAAAAGTGTAAAAGGAGACACACCGCAAGGTGATGATAGAAAATTGAAAAGAAATGAGCTGAAAAGACTCGTCAACACGCTGAAAAACAATTGGCGTATAGCGCTCGTACTGATAATAATGCTTTCGATATCGGGATATATCCTCGCAAACTATGGTATGAAGAAGCATTTTGTCACATCCGCTGTGGTATCCGTCACGAGCACGGACGAAACCCCGTCGTCGGAAAAAGCGAATATGGCGGCGCTTCTGTTCCGTAGTCCGCGTATGTATGACGCGATAAACGAGAATCTTGAAACGAAATTTTCATATACGGAGCTTGGCGAGATCATCTCGATAGAACAGGAGAACGGCACACAGGTGATCACCGCAAAGTTCGACTATCAGAGATCGTCGGTATCATATAAGCTTGCAGAGCTTTTCGTTTCGCTGATGCAGAAAGTTCTCGACGATTACGAGGAAAACGCCTCGGTAGTTATTATAGAACATCCGCAGGAACCGCTGCGCCCGGAATTCCCGGACGACAGGCTGTTCACGCTGATAGGGGGTTCGGAGGGACTTCTGATATCCCTGCTCGGAATATTCATAATCTGGCGGCTTGACAACACGATAACTTCCGCAGATAACATTACCGAGCAGTATGATATCCCCGTTATCGGCGAACTGATAGATATGGACAACGAGATAGACTATCTCGGAAGATGAGCATAATATCCGGAAAAACAGAAAGGAAAGAAATAAAATGATAAGAAGCATGACCGGTTTCGGAAGAGACCACAGGATAATCGACGGAAAGGAGTATCTTGTCGAGATACGCTCGGTTAATTCGAGATATTACGAGTTCAACGCGAAGCTCCCGCGGCAGTATATGTTCCTTGAAGAGAAGTTAAAATCGCTCGTGAAATCGAAAATGAGCAGAGGAAAAGTCGAAGTCTCGCTTTCGATATACAATATCACCTCAAATGACACAGCCGTTTCGATAAATGACGGCGTGGTAGAGAATTATGTCAACGTGCTCAGAGCTGCCGGCGAGAAGTTCGGACTTACTGACGACATAAGTGTTTCGACGATATTCAGAATGACCGACGCGTTCAACATAGTGCGTGCGGAAGCCGACGAGGACAAGATCTGGGAGAATGTGAAGCTCACCGCGGAGACAGCGCTCGACAAGTTTGTTCAGATGCGCGAAGCAGAGGGAGCAAAGATGAAGGACGATATCCTTGAAAAGCTCGGTAACGTCGAGGCGATGACAGCAAAGGTTATAGAATATGCTCCGGAGACTGTGACCGCGTATCGCGAGAAGCTCTTTGCGAAAATGCAGGAGATACTCGACAACAAGCAGATCGACGAGCAGAGGATATTGCTCGAAGCAGGCATCTACGCCGAAAAGATCGCAGTCGATGAAGAGACCGTAAGACTCAGGAGCCACTTTGTGCAGTTCCGCGATATGATGAACGCTGACGAGCCGATAGGCAGGAAGCTGGACTTCCTTGTGCAGGAGATCAACCGCGAGGTGAATACCACGGGCTCGAAAGCGCAGGACATTCGCGTAACGCGTCTTGTGGTGGATATGAAGAGCGAGATCGAAAAGATAAGAGAGCAGATACAGAATATAGAATAATATTTGGGGACATGGGAGCGGCAGCCCACATAAAGAAAAACAGCCCCTCCCTGTGGGAGGAGTTTAGGATGAATAAAATAATACTATAAATCGAAATTGTATCATTTAAAGTCGAATAATGTCATATTATAAGTCGTATTCCTATTTATAATGCGATAATTTCCCGGAGAATATCTATGTTTACAGATTACAAACTGCTCGGAAAAAGAATAGCAAAGCGGCGAAAGGAGCTCGGGCTCACGCAGTCTAAAGTCAACGAAATGGCGGGACTCAGCGACAAATATCTGTCCAGCATCGAGCGTGCGGTCTCGATACCGAGCATCGACGTGCTGATGAAGCTGTGCGCCGTGCTGAAAACCACGCCGGACACACTCCTGCTCGGAACGGAGAGTTCCGGCAGTATCGGAAATGTCGGACGCATCGCCGCGATGAAAATGGAGAATATGCCGCGGGAAAAACAGCTTCTCGCGCTGAGCCTGCTCGATTGGCTCAACGAACAGAAGATCTGATAAATCAAAATTTGTGGGGGAATTTGCGGAGGGCTTTCCGATCGCCCTCCGCACCTCCTTCGGGTGGGGACTCCGTCCCCACACCCCTGTTAGGGGGGCTTTCCGATCGCCCCCCTAAAACCCCCTTCGGGTTGCCCGCCGAAAACAGGTGGGGTGTAACTGAATACTCCGAAAACAGGTGGGGTGTGGGGAGCTCTGCTCCCCACATATAGGAATAATTCCCCCCTCCCCTTTAGGGGAGGGGCCGGGGGTAGGGCTCTGCAAATTATGATTTATATATAGAATAAGCTGTTGATACAGCAAATATAAAAGGAAAAAATAATGAAAATACTTGCAATCGAAAGCTCCTGCGACGAAACGGCAGCCGCCGTTGTCGAGGACGGACGAAAAATCCTATCCAACATAATAGCTACTCAGGTCGAGGAACATAAACTCTATGGCGGAGTAGTCCCCGAGATCGCTTCCCGTCGTCACTGCGAAAGCATAGTCGGCGTGGTGAACGAGGCTCTCGAAGCCGCGGTGCTCACTCTCGACGCAGTTGACGCGGTAGCAGTCACCTGTGCGCCGGGACTTATCGGCGCTCTGCTCGTCGGAGTAAATTTTGCAAAGGGACTCGCTTATGCCGCAAACAAGCCCTTGATCCCTGTGCATCATATCAAGGGACACATCGCCGCGAACTATATCGCGCATCCCGACCTTGAACCGCCGTATATCTGCCTTGCCGCATCCGGGGGACATTCCCAGATAATGCGCGTTGAGAGCTATACAAAATTCTCGACGATAGGCAGGACGCTCGACGACGCGGCAGGAGAAGCCTTCGACAAGGCAGCGCGCGCTATGGGATTCCCATATCCCGGCGGCATATATATCGACAAAGCCTCACAGCGCGGCGACAAAACGAAGTATAAGCTCCCGCGTCCTCATACGGCCGAACCCTATGATTTCAGCTTTTCGGGACTCAAAACGAATGTGATGAATCTCGTTCACAATGCGGGACAGCGCGGCGAAGAGATCGACGTTGATTCGCTTGCGGCGTCGTTCCAATATACAGTCGCGGACATTTTAACATCAAAGTTTGTAGCAGCCGCGAATGAATACGGATACAAAGTCGCCGCAATGGCAGGCGGAGTCGCTGCAAACTCCGGCCTTCGCTCCATGCTTGAGGAGCGCTGTGCCGAAAGCGGCATAAAACTGTATGTTCCGCCGATAGCTTTGTGCGGAGATAACGCCGCCATGATCGGAAGCCAGGCGTATTACGAATACACCGAAGCCGGTATCACAGCCGACGGCTCTCTCAACGCGCAGGCTACCATGCCGCTTTAAGTTTTTTATACAAATGGTTGTATTTTAGAAAAAAGTATGATATAATATAATTTATAAATTTTGCCCGGGCCGGAAATGTCTGGCACAGATATCATAAATGCTGTCTGCATTCGCGGACGTTCCGTCATAATATCACAAATCTCGTATGCGGGTCGCTAAAAGCGCTCCGTAAAGCGATCCGGCAAAATTAAAGTGTTCCGGAAAGCGGACATTTGATTTTAAATGTGTTGCAAACGGGACAGTTGTGTGCTATAATCCAATTGTAGAAGCCACTGCTCACAGTATAATAACGTTAAGCGGTTTTGTCTCACCTGACGAAGGCGGGTGAGACAAATAAACCATGTTACTGAAAGTGGTAATATATCAGGCACATAAACGGGCTACGCCCGCAGCGGAAAGGATACAGAAATGGCAAAAGCACAGGCAGCAAAAAAAGTACTCGAAAAACCGATAACAGCGGAAGAAAAGAAAAAAGCGCTCGACGCGGCGATAGCACAGATAGAAAAACAGTTCGGTGCAGGCTCGGTAATGAGAATGGGCGAAAAGGCGGCTCTTGATGTCGAATCCCTGCCCACAGGCTCGATCGGTCTTGATATGGCGCTCGGTATAGGCGGACTCCCCAAAGGCCGTATTATCGAGATATTTGGACCGGAATCCGGTGGTAAGACCACAGTTACGCTCCACGCGATCGCGGAAGCACAGAAGCGCGGCGGCATCGCTGCATTCGTCGATGTTGAGCACGCTCTCGACCCCGTTTATGCGAAGCGCCTCGGGGTTGATGTCGATCAGCTTATCGTGTCTCAGCCCGATACCGGTGAGCAGGCGCTCGATATTATGGAGGCGCTTGTACGTTCCGGCGCAATTGATATAATAGTACTCGACTCGGTTGCCGCAATGGTCACCAAAGCGGAGATCGACGGCGATATGGGCGACACATTCGTCGGCGTTCAGGCAAGACTTATGTCCGGCGCTATGAAGAAGCTCACCGCAGTGATCGCGAAATCCAACACAGTAGCTATCTTCATCAACCAGGTACGCGAGAAGATCGGAGTTATGTTCGGAAATCCCGAGACAACACCCGGCGGCCGCGCGCTCAAGTTCTACGCATCGGTAAGAATTGAAGTGCGTAAGGGCGAGCCTATCAAGGACGGTGCCGAAACTATCGGAAACCGCACAAAATGCAAGGTCATAAAGAATAAGGTCGCACCGCCTTTCAAGAGCTGCGAATTTGATATGATCTTCGGTCACGGTATCTCCAGAACGGGCGAGGTGCTTGACTATGCTATCGAGCTCGGAATAATCAAAAAGTCCGGAGCATGGTTCAGCTACTCAGATATGCGTATCGGCCAGGGCCGCGAGAACACCAAGAAGTTCCTTGATGATAACCCGGACGTGATGAAGGAGATCGAGGATAAGATCTGGGCAAGTGCCGAGCAGCTCGACAACTCGGATATGGGCGAAGAAGACGATATCCCCGGTGAGGAAGCGCCAGAAGCCCCCTCAGCAGTACCCGCAGATGAGGAAGCTCCCGCAGAGAAGCCGAAACGCGGCAAGGCCAAGAAGAGCAGCGTCGTAGTTGCGGCGGACGATGATTTTGAGGAATTCTCGATCGACGAGATAAACGAATAACAAATGGAAGAACTCGATATTGCCAGAAGACGCGCGATGCATCTCCTCGCTAACAGGGATTACGGCAAAAATGAGCTGATAGAGAAACTTAAAAATAACTACAGCGAAAAGACCGCCGTCACCGTTGCCGAACAGATGTGCGAATACGGCTACGTCAATGATGAACGCTACGCCGGAAAGCTCGCAAAGCACTATCTTACTGTGAAAAAGTACGGAAAGTCACGCGCTGCGCTTATGATGCAGCAGAAAGGACTCGACAGAGAAACCGTTGACGCGGCGCTCAGTGAATTCTCGACAGACGATATAACGTCGGAGATCGCCGGGATACTGCGGAAAAAATACGCAGACAGGCTGTTTCAGAGCGGTATCGAGGGTAAAAAAGAGATGCAGAAAATTATAGCGGCTCTCGCAAGAAGAGGCTACAGCTATAATGATATAAAATCCGCGCTGTATATTATAAAAGAGGAAATAGACAGCGGGGAAAACGAACAGATTTAAGGAGGATAAAACAATGAAAACATGCAATGTTTGCGGCGCACAGGTCGAAGATGATGTAGCATTCTGCCCGAAGTGCGGAGCAAATCTTGGAGCAGCCGCGGGAGCAGGTCAGCAGTACAGTCAGGGTGCTCAGCAGCAGTACAGTCAGGGTGCTCAGCAGCAGTTCAATCAGGGTGCACAGCAGCAGTTCAATCAGGGTGCACAGCAGTTCAACCAGAACGCGCAGAACTTTGTGAACGGACTTGACCGCACAGCGGAGTACGATCCGGCTGACATCAACGAAACAAAGGTAGTGAACATACTCGCGTATCTTTCAATACTGTTCTTCCTGCCGCTGGTAGTTTATCCGAATTCGAGAGTCGGAAAATTCCATGCGAACCAGGCGCTTATAATGCTGATACTTTCGGCGATACTCTCGGTATTTACATCGGTATCTGCAACACTTGCCTTTGCGGTAGGTCTCGGCTGGCCGTTCGTAGTTCTTTCGTCGGCACTCGGAAGCATAACCGGTCTTGTTTTCTTTGCAGCGTTCATATTCGAGCTTGTAAACATAATTAACAACAAGGTAGTTGAGCTCCCGCTGGTAGGAAAGATAAAGATAATCAAGTAATGAAAAACAAAAATCCCGAAGCAATCTGATGATCGCTTCGGGATTTTTTATTTCAGCAGTTCTGTCATCAATCGAAAATGTCCTTGAACTGTTCTTCAAGATCCTTGATGTTCTTCTTAAGGGTCTCTTCCTGTTCTTTGAGTTCTGCTCTGCGCTTCGGAGTAACGAACGTCTTGTTCAGTTCAGCCTGAACTTCAAGAAGCGTATTTCTCAGCGGATCGCGTCTGCGCTGGAAAAGCATCTTGCGCTCTTCCTTTTCCTGACGTGCACGGCGGGCACGCTCGATAGCCTCTTTTTCCTCGCGCTCTGCCTGGAGCCTTGCACGCTGCTCGGCAACTTCGCGTCTTTCTTCCTCTATGCGGCGTACGATCGCGTTGTTGAGTTCCTCATAATGTGCTTTCTGTTCGGGATTAGCGAAACGAAGCGCTTTTTTGAAGTTCTTGTCGTCGGTGACTGTCTGCGGGAGCGTTCTTATTTCATCTTCGCTGCGTATTCTGCACTCGGCGAGGAGCTTTCCGATGTATGCTCTCGATTCCTCGATATCTATATCGAGTATCTTATCGAAGTACGAATCCGCTGTGTCGAATTCTCCGTCCTCAAGGAACATATATGCGCGCTTGATGAGATTCTCTTTATTGGCAGCTGTTGCGGTAACAATATCTTCGGGAACGATAGCTGCAACTTCCGGCTTTAAGATAGTCTCTATCTTTTCGGAGAGCTCTCTCATAAAGTCGTCCTGCGAAAGATCGAAAATATCATCGCACCATACGAGCTTTTCGGGGAGCTGCTGGAAGTTAATCACGTGTGAATCGAACGAAGGGAATATTTTCTTCTTGTTGTCTTTCGCGTTTTCGCTTTCTGCGCAGAAGACATTCACGCTGTATTCAAAATATCCGTTGTAAGTATCCGCAACCGTTCTGAACGGAGCGAGCATGAGCTTCGAGTGTTTAAGAGCAAACAGCACCTGCGCCGCTTTTTCAACAGGATCCATATCCTTGAGGCATTCGGGTCCGAAGAAAGACGTAAAACCGAGGTTCGCGGTAAGTCTCAGGTATATCTTGTCGCCCTCGAAATCAGAATCGACTGTCGAATTTTCGGGAGAAAGAACGAATACGTCGTATTCCTTCTGCTGTTTCATAATATTTACGGAAACGTTTATGCTGTCTTCGAGCGCTGTGGCAAGATCTTCATAAGCCGTGATGTTTTCCTCGGTAGCATAGCTGAGAGCCTTCTTATAGCTGTTGTTCTCCTTGAGTGGAGCCATTTCGGAGACATCTTTTCTGCATACGGGATAGCGTACGTTTCCTTCACGGACATACTGTATGCCGTATTCGCAAAGAAGCAGTGCCCAGAATGATTCACTGTCATCGGGGTGTTTAACGGTCAGATCTTCAGCAAACTTCTGTGCTTCATCAAATCTGAATGTATTTCTTAAATATGTGATCCTGTTGAGCACCTTTATATCCGCCGTCGGGTATGCGGATGAATGTCCGCAGCCAAGGCAGGAGCCTGTTGTTTTGGTTTCATCGGGCTTTATTATTCCGCCGCATATACTGCAGACCAATTCGTTGTCAAACATTTGTTTCGCCTCCGTAAAGAGAATATATGTATTCCGGCCGCGGTGTGCGGTCAGAAATGAGATAACGATACAGTATTATTATATATGATAATTTCTTTTATGTCAATAATCTGCAATTATATTTGTAGGAATTGTCTTTTTTCGGTCAGGTTTTTTAGAATTAATGACTAATAGAAAAGGGCGCCCCCACCCCCTTCTCCCTCCTCAGGGATGGGCTATTTTATTGAGACTTGGGGCTCCGCCCCAAACCCCGCTACTTTTCGGACTCGACGCAGCATGATGCTGCGGTAGCTGATGCCAGAAGAGCGCATGGATGCGCGCATATAAGCATCAGCGAAAAGTAAGTGCAAAAGCGACTTGCTCCGCATTTAAATTTACAAGTTTATGCACGAAGCCCCACCAAAAGAGAAGCCCTCTCCCAATGGGAGGGGGTGGGGGGTAGGGTCATCATGTATAATAATCCATAAGCTTGTCGTAATAATTTCCGGTCGAGACATATCCGCCGTCGGAATATTCACTGTCGGTAAGGAAATCGAGCAGGCCGGTTCCCTTATTCTTTGCCGACGCGGAATAGGTCGATATGGAATCCGCCGCGGCTGATATGGTAGCTAAGAATCCCTCAAGTCCGAGCTCTGAGAACTTCTCGTTGTCGAGAGTGAGCTTTCCGTCGTCCGATACAGTCACTCCTGCTTTTGCGAGAGCATCAGCGGCTGTCGTCGCGGCAGTTTTGAGAAGTCCCGCGTACATCACACCCGAAGCTGTCGTATCTGTACGGAGCCCCGACAGAAGCGAGTTGAACTTTTCTACAAAATCGCTGAGCTGTGGAATGACAGACTGATCGCTCATTCCGTTAAGATTTTTCAGCAGCGTCAGCGATGATTTCAAACTGTCTGAGCTCGTTTTCATCGTATTTCCTGTATCCGTATCAACTCCGAACCTGCTTGCGACCGCGGATGCGGTAGAATCGGTCTCCGCATTGTTTATCGCGTACATCAGTGCGCTGCCGTCAGCGCTTTTAACGCCCGACACGCTTTCGGAGCTGCGGGCGCCTGCAACTCCTACGACTTTTGTTTCGCTGTCCGTATTTTCCATGAGCGAATAGAGTATATTGCGAAAGCTTTCGGGCTTTTCAGCCCCGTTCAACACGGAATTTCTCGTGCTTTCTATTTTCCGCTGTATGGCTTCGGAGATCACTCCGGTGTGGTAGATGTACATAAGCGTTCCTCCCGTTTTTTGTGAGGGTTACACCCCCACAATTAGGTTTCCTCAACTTTTGTGTGCTTTCCGACGATATAAGCTATCGCGAATCCTGCGATAAGCGCCGCGCCGCCGATCATAGTATCCGAATTCAGACCGAAGCCCGAAGGGAATATTGCGTAAAGCGAGCCGACGACAAGTCCGAGTATTGCGGAAAATACCATAAGCCGGAACTTTTTCAGCAGGAACGTTATAAGTCTAGCTCCGAGGACAAGTCCCGCCAGAACTCCTATCGCTGTGGGTATTATTACCTCGAAGTTCAGCGAATGAATGTGTATCGAGGCGATGACTGTCTCGTAGGTCCCGAGCAGCACCATGATGAACGAGCCGGAAACTCCGGGGATTATCATTGCCACGGCTGCAACAAATCCCGCAAAGAGGAACAGTCCGAACGCTGCAATTCCCTCAGCGTTTGCGGCGGAGTTCACAGTTCCCGACTGTTCGAGCATTGCGAGCCATACTACAAGTCCGAGCGAAAGCACGAACGGTATCGCGCAGATCGGTCTGAACTTATCCTTAGCGGTGGCGTTGCGGATAATAAGCGGTATGCTGCCCGCGATTAGTCCCATAAAGAACATATATGTCTCTATGGGGAAGTTTCCGAAAAGCCATTTTATAACGATAGCGAAGCCGAGCAGTCCGGTAACGAAGCCTATCCCGAAAAACACAAGGAACACGATGTTCTTTTTTATTTCTTTAAGGTTGAGCGTGAGCGCGCCGCATACCTTATCGTAGCAGCCGAACACAACGAGCATTGTGCCGCCGGAAACTCCGGGGATTATATTTGCTATTCCGAAAACAATGCCGTAAATCACGGCGAGAAGATACTGCATATTAAAGCGCCTTTCTTATTTGTACATGAGCCGCATTTCAGGAGGGTGAGGGAAAAGGGGGTGCGGGGGAAAAGGGAGAGGGAAACTCATTTCCTCGCAGGAAATGGGGTTCCATTTTCCTTCCCCCGCTCTCTCGCTATCTTATTCTCTCATCTTTCTCATGGTCATTCTGAGCAGCTCTGCCGGTATCTGGAGCACAATGGTGAGTGCGATACCGATAATAAGCGAGAGCATTTCGGGAGCTTCGAGTCCGAAGAAGCTGTTCACAACGGGTACGAACACGAGCGCGAGCGTTACAGCGACCGTGATGCCCGCTATCGTCCACGGGAGTAACTGGCCGGAGCGCAGCGAGTCGCCGAGGCTTCTTTCGCTGATATTGGATAAGCAGGCGATCATCAGTCCAAACACGAATATCACCAGGAATCCGCTTCGTGAGAGCCCGACCATTTTTGCCACGTTTTCTTTATCGGGTCCGGCTGATATCAGATAATAAATTATCTCGGCTATGGCTATTCCCGCCGCCTGAAGCACGGGACGCAGGAAAAAGCTGAGTTTAAGCTTTCCTCTTCCGATATATTCGGACGGGAAGGTCATATTTCTCAGATCGGCGGTATCATCGCAGAACATATATGCCGCCGCGGGAACGATAAGCACCGATATGAGCGACCCTATCACGGGCGAGATCACGAATGATGATGGCTCTGTTCCGATTATCAGGTTGAACGCCGCAAACGCGATAAGCACCAGCAGAGCTGTCAGCGCAGCCGACACGCAGCGTTTTACGTTCAGATGCACCTGGCGGGCAACAGTGAGAATATCCGTTACCGTCTCGAAGCTGTCGTTGCCGACCACCACGTCGCATTCTTCAAATGCTGCGCCGGAAATGTTCTTCGCAACGGAAACGCCTATGTCCGCGAGTTCAAGCAGATCGCTGTCGGAAGCGGTGTCTCCGGTTATCATCACGACCTCGCCGCTGTTACGCAGACGTTTTATGATATCGCCCTTCATTTCGTCGGTTATGCGGGCGAATACTCCGACATCGGTAAGGTCGAGTTCTTCGTCAGCCGCGAGCATATCTCCGGTGACTACTCTGTCGCCCTTTATTCCTATCTTCTGTGCGACTGCGAGGGCTGTTTCCGCGCTGTCGCCGGAAGTCATTATAACTCTTGCGCCCGCTTTCCTGCAGCCGAGTATAGCTGCGGGAATATAGTCCTTTGTGGGATTATCGAACGCGATAAGTCCCATAAATCCGTAATGCGCTTCGGTGATACGCTCCGGCGGCTCGGCATCGTCCGCGAGCTTCGCAAATGCGACTGCAAGCACGTTATATCCTTGCTGACCATAGGTTATCTGTTTGTTCTGCACGGTGTAGAGCATATCGTTCGGCACATCGCACAACGGGAGCAGCTTTTCGGGTGCGCCCTTGATACAGAGCAGTCTTGCGCCGCCTACTTCCCACAGGTTTCCTGCGCCGCCCTCGTTCTCATCGAACGGATATTCCTTTATAAGCTTGTTTTCCATGAGAGAGGCTGCATCCACGCCCTTGAAGGTAGAATCGAGGATTATCGCCTGGTCGAACGCGCTTTCCGAGCCTTTTCCGCACGCGAGTATCGAGATATTCGTCAGCATTTCCTCATTTGCGGTGAGGCGGTCGGCGATCTGCATTCCCTTTTTCGTGACCATGCCGTTCTTATCAATAAGTATGCAGGTCGCAGCGGTAATATATTCGACAGTGCGCAGATTTTTGACTCTTATGCTTCTTTCTTCGAGGCTTTGAGAACCTTTTATGTAATAAAGTCTTATGAGCGAAGCGGTCTCGGCGGGAATAAAGCACAGCGCAAATCCCGCAGCGGGATAGAACGGGGTATAAACCATATCGAGGAACGGAATATCCACGCGCACGTTTATGAACGTGAACATACCGACTACAAGCATTACTGCCGCAGCCGCCGTGAAGATATGAGATACTCTCATCACTGTCTTTTCGATAGCGGTGTAATATTCCTCAGTTTCCTTGATCGCTCCGAATTCCTTGAAATAGCGGGTATCCACGCCTGTGCCGGTGACGCGGGCGACCAGCGATCCCGAAACTATCTTTGTGCCTTTGTAGATGCAGCTTCTTTTAAGTTCCTCGCTGACGCTGTCCGAGCCGGTTATTTTTGAAACGGGAGTTTTCTTGCCGGTGAACACGCTTTCATCAACGGTGAGGCTTTTGATCTCAAGCAGGTGAGCATCGACCGGCACGCTTTCTCCGGCTTCGAGGACAATGATATCATCGGGGACTATCAGCTCTCTGCGGATAGATCGTATTTCTCCGTCGCGCACTATGCGGAATTCCGACTTTGAACGCGCTTTCAGATCAAAGAAGCACTTATCACAGTACGAATTCTTTACGATCTCGGTCACGACGAAGGCTGCACTCAGGAGCACGAGGATCACGCCTGCCCATATTTCTCCCATGCTTTCGGTATCGAAGACTATTCCGTGCCATATGCTAAGGACAGCCGCTGCCGCCATTATGACAAACCTAAGATTAACGAATGCGGACAGGGGACTATAGCCTTTTTCTTTCTCATCTAGCTTTGTATCGCTGTTATATCCGTAAAGGTCTATATGATCTTCGACTTTTGAAGAATCGAGACCCATATAATCGTTGTTGAAATCAAGTATTTTTGCCACTTTTCGCAGTCCTTTCTTTTTTAAAACACAATATGTCAGTATATTTTATAAATTATACCACAATATCTGCCAAAATGCAAGTGTTTGTTATTCACCCTACCCCCAACCCCCTTCCCTCAAGGGAAGGGGGCTTTTTTTACTTTTTGGGGGACTTCGTCCCCCAAACCCCCAACTCAGGGGGCTCCGACCCGATATACAGATCGAGGCGGTATCTGGAAAGATACCGCCCCTATCTATATAAAAGCACAGGACTTAATGTGCCGGAGCTTTTCAGGGATGCATGAGCATCACTCCGGCATTCCGCGCTTTTTATCAGTATATGCGCAGAATAAAACAGCGTGCAGAGCCGGAATGTGTGGAAAAATATGTTTTTTTGCCGAAAGGTCTTTTTTTTTGCGCCGGAATATGTTATAATAATAAAGATTATAGGCAATACAACCTGTTGACCGCAAGTTATTGCCGGAACCCCTGAATAATAAGGAGTTGAAATGCATTGACATTTGCCGAAAAGCTTGACAGAGCAAGATCCGGCAGCCGCGCTGCCTACGAATCGCTGTGTCTCGGATCGGTGGACAGCCTTTATACGGCAGCACTCATAGCACTGAAAAACGGATCCGCTGCCGAAAATGCGGTCAAGTCCGCCATAAATGACGGCTATGCGGGCATATCGCGCATAAAGGACGAACGTCATTTAAGATCGTGGCTCGTTCACGAGCTCACAAAACATATAGTCGAAAAGCTGAAGGAATTCAAGGCTTCCGGAATATCAAACAAAGTCTCCGGAAAATTCGCGGCGACAGACATTCTCCCCGATGTTGAACGCCTTGTGTTCTCTGTGTCGGCCTGCTTCGGATACGGAACAAAAGAACTGTCCGTGCTCACCGGAATGTCCGAGAGCGCCGCTGCCGAGAAGCTCGCTTCCGCCGGACAGCGTCTCGGTCCGGAATATAAGAGCCTGACGGCAGCAGCGCGTGAAAACAAAGCTCCGGAAATGCTGACGGATAAATACCGCATGTTCGATGAATCCCTCGAAAGAATAAAGCAGGAGGAACAACCTGCCCCCGAGCCCGCTCCCGAACCGAAGGCGGAAGAAGCGCCCTTTTTACAGGAAATACCCATGCAGCCGAAGAGCAATGTCCCGGATAATTACTCGTCCCGGCAGCTCCCGTCCCTGCACGAGATAGAGGAAGAGCAGAAGAAACAGCAGGAAGAACTGCCGCAGAACGGAACGTCCGCAGCGTCCGAGCCGGCTGAACAGTCTTCCGGTGCGGAAAACACTGCAGAATTCTCGATCTCCGGCAAGCATGGAGATGAGGAAGAGGAAGTTTCGGTGTTTGCAGACGAGAACGCCGAACTTGCCGCATTGCCCGCAGGTCAGAGCGCGTCCGAAATGTTCAGCGTTGACGAAAGCTCCGATAATGATAACCCCCCCGTAATTAACGCCGAAACGTTTATCGGGGTCGTGTCCGCAGAGCAGATAAAGGGCAGCGAGTTCCTGCGGCTCATCGGAAACACAAGGATAAGCAACAACGTTTACCGTGAGATAGAACAGAATCCCCGGCTCACAAAAAAGCGGCTGATCGAGCTTCTTGAGCAGTCTCCGCTCAACGATGCGGATTATATCAAGCTGCTTACCGCGATAAAGCACCGCCGCGAGATCATAAACGCCAAGGAAGAAAGCAGGCTGATACACGAGCGCGCGGGTCTTTTTGACGGATCGCAGCGTTCTCATTCAAGGCGGCGCCATGCCCGCGAGATACCGAAAACAGAGCTTCAGATGGCTATAGAAGAGAATACCCCCAAAAAGGACATTCCTCTTACTATGGACGAGAAGCGCATTGTTGAAGATGATTTTGATTATGAGATAAAGACATCTTCGGACGACAGACGTGGCTTTGCCCGTGAAGAAAGCTTCCGCGACGAACGGATACCGATAATCACAAGCAATCAGAAGAGCCTCGGCGCCATAATTAACGAGGTCTCGCGCTCTAAAAACAATGGAGATAAGACCGAGGCGTTCCACCCCGCCGAAATGGAAGGGATATTCCACAGCATGGAGATCGAAGCGGTTGATCCCATTGCCGCTATCTATGCGAAAGAGACCGGCGATCAGGTCAAGCCGGTAAGGATAGAAAATATCCATAATGAGTGGGCGGACAGTGCCAGAAGGCAGAAAGACGTGGATGCCGACAAAGTCGATAACAGCTCCGGCACACAGGAATTTGAGCTTAAGGCTCCCGCGCCGGAAAAGACCTTTGATACCAGAGAATTTGACTCGCCCGGATTGTTCGAGCCGGAGCCGGAAACGGTTTCCGATCCGCTCGAATTTTCGGAAGGCGGCAATAAACCTTCCGCGGAAAAGCAGAGCGATCTGTTTCTGAACAGGACGTCGAACATTCCGGATATCCAGGAAAAGCTCGATATGTCCGACAGTGAACAGAATAAACAGAACACACAGTCCGGACGCTTTGAAATGACCGGGCAGCCTGAGCCGGAGACCCCGGCGGCATCGGGCAGCACTTACGACTATGACGATACCGAGTCGGAGATAGAGACCATACCCGTTTCAGCTTCCGAAGGAATGTCCGTTACACAGATAATCACCGAGTATTCTGGTAAGGCTTCCGACGGTGCGCCGCGCGCAGCGCTTCCCGGAGCGTCCGATGTGACCACTATCCTTGAAGGGATACCTAAACAGAGAAAGTATGTAATGCCGCTGACGGCTGCGGAACAGGCGGCCGATGCCGCAGACGGGAGCGATGACGGCGCTTACAGTCCCGGAGACTTTTCCGATAAGCCTGCTAAGCCTGTCCGTCAGGAAAAAGCGGAGCCGGCGGAAGAACCTGTCACAAAGCCGGAGGAAACTCCCGAGGCTGAGAAAGAGCCTGTTCCCAAAAAACAGGGGGAACTCACAGCCGACGATATACCCGGCGGATTTGCGCCGAGAGTGTCGTTTGATATTTTCGATACAATGGATTTCGGCCCGGACGATACGGATATCGGGTTAGGCTCGAAAAAACAGGAAAAGCGCCTTGTTTTCTCGGAGCCGGGTTCTGATGATGACGACAACGACGATAATGACGACGAGTTCGCATCGAGGAATAAACCGTCAAAAAAAGAAAAACACCGCGACGAAGAAGATGAACCTGTAAGGAAGGCTTTCCCGGCGCCTCAGATAAGTGCCGCGGACGAAGAAGAGCTTCCGGAAAAAGCCGGGTTTGAGATAAATTCCGGTGACGAAAATGATGCCGGCTTTGATGTCGGTTATAAAGACGACGCAGATGACACGGACGACGCGGCGTACAGAGAAGAGCCCGATGACCGCGATGACGATGATGACGAAGATGACAAATATGACGGCGACATCGCAGAGAAGTCTCAGAGAGAGCGATATAAGGGCAACGAATATTTCCCGGACGACGACGAATATTACGAGGGCGTTAACCGCGGAAAGACGATATTCTGCCTGATATGCGCGGCTCTGCTGGTAGCGGGTGCGCTGTCGATGAAGTTCGTGTTTAATAAGGACAAGAACGATGTTCTGCCGGACGATAACGGCGGCAATACGTCGGTATCCGAAACAACGGAGCCGGCCGTTACGGAAGCTCCGGAGACAAATCCGGCCGATGATTCCGAGATACTCACTCATCTGACCGAATTTGAGAACAGCGAGCCTTATCAGATATCTCAGCTCAGCTCGCAGTATCTGAGATCCTCCGCCGAGCCTTATGCGCCGTTCTTATCAAAAAGTATAATACGCACGGACAATACGCTGTACATCTTCAATGACGGAAAAATAAAGGCGGTATCGCTTGACCCGGACGAACCGAAGGTGATCGCCGAGACCGCACTTAAGGACAGGTCGGAAGAGCTGTTCGCTTATCGCGGCGGAAACTATGTATCCCGGTTCTTAGGCTGTACTATATATAACGGAAAGCTGTATGCTGTTTCACAGGTGATCGACAGAGCGGCGGGAAACGCGGAGGATAGAACGGAAGAAAGCGGCAATGAGACCGCCGTATATGTTGAGATATTCTCTCCCGACCTTACGTCGGACGGTGATTATTACATCGACGGAAAATACTGCGGAATGGGTATAGCCGGCGGAAAGCTTGTCGCGGTCACATATATGATGAACCGTGGGCTGCACTTTGAGACAGGAAAGCCTGTGCTTCTTCCGACAGCAAAGGGGAGCGAAACGAAAGAGCCCTCCGACATCATAAAGCTGAACGGCGCTGAGACCAACGGCTTCGCGGTTATCGGCGAGGTCGGCGGAAGCGGATTTACGGTGATCTCCGGCTGTATAATGTGCTATCCGAAATTTGACGGCGGCGATGGGTTCACGCTTCTCTGTGCGGACAAGTCTCAGACCTTCGCGGTGAATATCAACTCTGCTCTCGAAGCGGCGAGCGCCAAGAGATACGCGGGACGCGCGTTCTCGGAGGACTGCCTTAACGGCGACAGCTTCATCGGAGCCGATCTCTCAGCCGGAAAGGCGAACGGTGTGGCAGTGTCAGTCGGCGATAATGCGCTCACGACGGGTGTTGCAGATGAAACTCCCTGTGCGGTGGCGTGGACAGATGACGGCAAGACCGCCTGTGTGCTTGCACGGCAGGTAAGCGGTGCGGTAATGCTGTACGGATTTGATATGAGCGGCGAGAAGCCTGTATCGGCGAATGTAACGTCGGAGAACGTCTATACCGAACGACTTATATCGGCGGGCGGAATGCTTGTCGGCCTGAAAGCGGAAGCGGCTGCTGACGGCGAGCGTGCAGGACTGAGATTCTCGCGGTATGAATATAGCGGCGGGAAGCTTGTTGAATCCGCACACACGGTCATTGGGCTGGACGATAGCTCACCGAGGGAGAATCTCAAATATATCCGCAGTCCCGCTGAAAGCGATACGGCGTTTATCGCGGCGGGCAAAGACGGACTTCTGGCTGTTCCGACATACTACTTTGACGGATTCAGCGAGGTCGAGAGGATCGCGGTATTTGACAGCACTCTGTCTCAGGCAGGAGAGATAATGCTGTATGACGAGAAATCGTCGGTGCTGTACGCAGCGTTCAGCGAGGATAAGCTGTTTGTTGTGACAGACAGACATATCATAGTTGCTGAGATCTCCGGTCTTTCGGAACAGAAGGTATATGATATCTCATAATTAAAAACCCCCGCACCTGCGGGGGTTTCAGTTTGTCAAAAAGGTAGGTTCTTGGTATTAATTTTGCGAAGCGAGTCGCTTTTGCTCCTTTTCGCGTACGAAAAGGAGCGGGGTTTGGGGCGGAGCCCCATTCTTAAGCGTAGCGTTTCTCTGAAATTCTCAAGCGCAAGCGACTTCTTTGATATTGGGTCAGCCCTTAATGTTGTTTTCATCGTACTGCGGAGTTTCTGTATCTGCGGGCTCGTTTTCATCAGGCTCAGAGCTTTCTGCAGGGGGTATTATCTGCGGAACATTATCATAAGCCGGGTCGGTGTACGCTCCGCCCGCACCGTAGGTCTCAGCGGCATAGACCAGCACAAGATAACACTCCTTCAGCTTCTCATACGTTGCTTCGCGCACGGCGTAGAGTTCTTCCTCGGTCAGGAATCCCTTTATATCATCGATAAGGCCAACTCTGCCGACAGACGAGAGATCGTAGATCTGCTGTAGCGTAAGATTGAGCCGCATTTTCTCGAATGCCGAGTCAAGCGCGGGATCGTCGTCACAGTAAACTACCGGAAGCGCGGCAGAGACGGCGGGTTGGCGTTTCTGAACGCCGTTTTCATCAATAATGTAGTCCGATGACAATACCAGGTCTTCGATCTTCACCGGCTCGAAGCCTTTCTGTTTCAGCTTTGTGACGATATGTGTGAGAGCTTCCGCAGCGGACTCGCTGTCATTGTGAAAAAGTATCACCGAGCCGGACGCTGTCTCTTTTATGACCCGATTGCATAGCGATGCCGCGTCTTTATCGTCAAGATCATTGCTGTTGACCGACCACTGTATCACCTTGTAGTTCATGCCCTCAAGCGTTGAGAGCGATTTGTCGTCGTAATCCCCGTACGGAGCGCGGTAGAAAGCCGGTGCCTTGCCGGTGAGAGCCTTTATTTTCTGCGCTGCCTCGTTGGTGTCCGCGATAAGGTCGTTCACATTCATTCCCTTTATATGCAGATTCTTGTCGGAAAGGCTCTGCACGGAATGTCCCGCCGAGCTCATCTTCCTCACCGCGTCGGGGTACGAGTCGCAGAATTCTCCGGTAACGAAGAATGTCGCGCGCGCGCCGGTTTTGTCGAGTGTTTCAAGCAGCTTTCCGGTCATCTCAGCGTCGCCCCATGCACAGTCGAATGTCAGAGCTATACTGTTGTCGCCGCGTTCCACCGAGCATATCGGTTTTTTCGCGCTGTCAGCAGACGCAGTCACCGATCCAGTGACAGCAAATATTATCACTATAATGACCGCGACTGCCACAGCCGCTATGCCTGCGATCTTCAATATCTGTTTCCTTGTCATTGTATATACCACCATAATATCATGTCCTTTCCGATAGCTTTGTTTGATTATATTCGTTATGTCCCGGACATATTCCGCAGTATCGGGGTGTATATCATTTGTTGGTAAATATGCACATATAAAGGTGCGTATAATTGACGAACTTGTGGAAATCGGTGCAGAAAATATGTTTTTTTGTGAAACCTATTTACATTTGTCGAATTTTGTGATAAAATATAACTGTTAGAAAACTTAAACATCCTCCTCCCCCGACAAACTTCTAAACAATATATCCAAACCGGGAAGAGAAGCCGTGTACCTCCTGTGCATGGCTTCTCTTCTTTTGTGGGGCTTCGCCCCACGCCTGCTTTTTCCCCACCCCCGGCCCCTCCCCAAAGGGGAGGGGGGGTTATTTTTTTAACGTGGGGAGCAGAGCACCCCACACCCCACCTGTTTATAGGAGCTCCGCCCCAGATCCCATCTTTTTTTTAGTGCTGACAAAACAACGCAGCCGTGCAGAAAGATCTGCACGACTGCGCCGTTTGAGATAGAGATATTTTATGAGGTGAGGCTTAAATCAGTCAGAGGCTTTGGAAAGATAGTCATATACAAGCTTTATCGCATTGCCTCTTGTGAACGCAGCGGTGGGGGAGAACTTGCCGTTCGCAGAGCCTGTTATCCAGCCCGAAGCGTCCGATATCATTATATATCCGAGATATTTGCTGTTGTCCTTGACATCGCTGAACTTGTTCTTGAATATGGAAGTAAGCTCAGCTACGCCGGTACCATGCTTTGCAGCTACCATTAACACAGCTGCATTCTGTCTCGTGAGCTTTGTGTTTTCATCAATATTGAAGGCCTTTATGTCTTCCTCTTTAACGGAATTGTTGCCCAGTCCTATTGTTCCGAGGAGCTCTGTGAAATCCTTAGCGGTGATCGTAGCTTTCTCGTCGAGCTTTCCTTCCTTTGTCATAAGTTTGATGCCATAGTTTGCAAGCTTCTCGGCGTATGCTTTATACGCGCTGTGTTCGATATCGGTGTAATCGCCGGTCTCATCAACATATAATTCCGAACCGTCGCCGTTTACGCGCTTGCCTGTGAATGCGTCGATGCAGAGTGTGGAATCCGCAGCATATACAAGAGCGGTGACCGTCTTCTTGTCGCTGCTTCTGTAAGCGCAGCGGTATCTAAGACCGAAGTCAACGTTGTTGAAGAAGCTCTTGTAAGCGGCGTTAACAGATATGATATTGTCGGGCTTGGGATATATTACATCATCGTTGTAGTTTACGCTGAATCTTGAAACGTAGCCGTTGTTTCCGACTGTGAGGCTGTAGCTTTCGTTCACGCACTTAATGCCGTATGCTTCTCTGTTCGCATTGTAAGAAACTGACATTGTTATCGGTGTGCCGATGCCCTTGCCGGTATTGCGGTCATAGTTAAGATATCTTGTGCTCTTGTATGTTTCGGGTTCTGCGGCGAATTTGCTGTATTTGCTGCCAAGGAGAGCCTTTGCGGCCTTTGTGGCAATACCATCAGCAGTCTGGTCGCTTATGCTTGTGCCTTTATCATAGGTGAAGTTGCTGAACGAGAGGAGCTCGCCGGTCTCGGCATTATATGTGAAGCTACCGGATACAGAATTGTCACCCATGTCGTTTTCAACAAGAATTTTGTATTCTTCGCTGTTGAGGTCGTAGTAATCCTTTATATCTGCGCTGAACGAAACGCTGCGGATATAGCAGCCCTTCTGCTCGTTGAAGCGGCAGTTCTGCCATGTTACCTCGCTTGATTCTGGTATCAGGAAGAAATCGTACTTTCTGAGCGTCTTGAGAGCGTCCTCAGCCTTTATGAGCGAGTTCTCCTTTTCGAGCTTTTCGAGTTCCTCCTTTGTGAAGGTGACTTCGGCTTCTTCGCTCTTTGTTCTTACACCGTTGTCAGCCGCCATTGCCGATTCTGCGTCCATCTCATCAGCGGTGTTGTTATAAGACTCGTAATCCTCGAAAGTTGAGAGCTCGCCGGTGAACGCGTTTATCTGACCGTAGGAATTCTGCTTATAGATAAGATGAGGGTTATATTTCTTTGTCTCCCAGTCATAAGAGAGGGTATAGATCAGGTCAGAGCCGAAGAGCTTCTGATAAGCCTGCTTTGCGTCCTCGGTCGAAATAGCGTTGTTTGCGCCGGAGAATCCTGCGCCGGTCACCCAGTTGTAGTTGTATCTTATAAGCTCGCCGGTGTTTTTATCTATCGCGATGCTTCCGGACTGGCCGGTGACCTTTACACCGTTGTACTCGCGGTGGAAGCTGAGATACGCTTCATTACCGAAAAGGTTGATCTTAAGCGAATCCTCGTCGATGACGGTGCTCTTTGTGATAGTGGGGTTGATAGCGTAGATGTACTCCTTAGCCTTTGCTTTGAGCTTGGCATCTGAAAGCTTCGCAAAAGAAGCCTGCCAGTTATCGTCGGAATATACTCTGTTGATATATATGTTGGAGATTATCTTGCCGGAGATGTTGACATTCATAGAGATGAGTTTGCCGGGGGTGTTATAATCCGCCTTATCCTGCGGGACTGTCCATGAGAAGTTGTATCTGTTCTTGTTGTACTGGGTACCTGTGCTGTAGTTGAAATCTGATAATTCCTCGGGAATGGTGAGACGCTGTTTAACATACGTCATTTCTGTTTTCATTTCCTTATCCTCCTGTGCAAAAGCGCAGATGCTTGCGGAAGAGACCACAAGTGCGGCTGCGAGGACTGCGGACGCTGTTTTCCTGAACTTCATTTTTTATTCCTCCTTAATTTCAAAGGTATATTTACGTTATTTTTCTGTGCTTCCCCGCCGATGACGGGGAAACACGTTCTTTCGCTTGATTCCGTCTGTGTGTAGGGGGCAGTCGGATTTTTGCGCTTCTGTAATATAAAACGTTTTTTGGATATAAAAGGTGACAGCTATTTTTCAAAAAAGCGGCATTTTTCTCAACTTTTGTTTATTTTGTATAATACGAGGCTGCATTTTCCTCCTCGCTTGTCTATAATAACAGTGGAATTACCCACTCCCCATTTTCGGGGGCTTTCCGGAGTCGCCTATGACCGCCTTTTATGCGCGCATCATGCGCTCTTTTGGGCGGTCAATCGCTGCATCGTGCAGCGCCCCCGAACCCCTTCGGTTCGCCCACCGCAAACAGGTGGGGTGTGGGGAGCCCTGCTCCCCACATAGAAAAAACGAAAAACCCCCTCCCTTTGGGAGGGGGTTGGGGGTAGGGAAAAACGGGGTGTGGGGCGAAGCCCCACAAAAAACAAAACCCCCTCCCCTCCAGGGGAGGGGGTGGGGGGTAGGGAAAAACGGGGTGTGGGGCGAAGCCCCACAAAAAACAAAACCCCCCTCCCCTCCCGGGGAGGGGGTGGGGGTAGGGCAATAATCACGCCATTTTGAGGAAGCGGAGGTACTCTCCGGGATCCTGGCACTTGGAGCGTGCAAGCTCGTCTGCGATACGACCGTTGCGGACAAGTCTTGCGAGGTCCTGGTCGAGGGAGAACATTCCGTCCTTACGTCCTGTTGCGATAGAGCTCGGGATCTGGAATATCTTACCTTCACGGATCATCGCTCTGATCGGGTCGGTAGCTGCCATAATCTCAAGTGCGGCAACACGTCCTCTGCCGTCTGTGGTAGCGCAGAGCGTCTGCGATACAACGCCGACCATCGAGTTAGCAAGCTGAGAACGGATCTGGCCCTGTGAGTGAGGCGGATAAACGTCTATGATACGGTCGAGGGTATCTGCCGCACCCGTCGTATGCAGTGTCGAAAGAACGAGATGTCCTGTTTCTGCGGCGGTAACGGCAGCGTTGATAGTCTCGAAGTCACGCATTTCTCCGACGAGGATAACGTCCGGGTCCTCACGAAGAGCGGCACGGAGCGCGCCTGCGAAGCTGTCAACATCGACTCCGATCTCACGCTGGTTTATCATGGACTGCTTGTGGTTGTGAAGATACTCGATAGGGTCCTCAATAGTGATGATGTGGCAGTTCTTCTCACGGTTGATGTGATCTATCATAGCCGCGAGTGTTGTGGATTTACCGGAACCTGTAGGTCCTGTTACAAGAACGAGTCCTCTGGGCTTCAGTGCGAAATCACCGAGTATCTCGGGCAGGTAAAGGTCTTTCAGAGTAGGAATATCGTTTCTAAGGAGACGCATAGCCACAGCGTGGTAGCCTCTCTGTCTGTAAACATTGACACGGTGTCTGTGTCCGGAGTTCGAAACATACGAGAAGTCGGCGTCGAGACCTTTCTGGATCGTCTGCTTGTGCTTGATCGATGTTATCTGGTTGATTACATTTACGATGATCGGCTCGGTGCAGTCGGGATAGCCTGACATCTTCTTGATGTTACCGTGAAGTCTTACGATAGGCGGAAGTCCGGCAGTGAAATGAAGGTCGGATGCGCCCATTGCGCGGGTCTCGTCGAGGATCTGATTGATGTCGATAGTGTTGTTGTTGCTCATATTTATGTTTCTCCAATTCTGAAAAATATCCTTTTATACGGAGTATGTTGCCTTTACAAGCTCATCCATTGTTGTTCTTCCGGCAAGCACCATTTCCGTAACGTTGTCACGAAGAAGTCTTGTTCCGTTTTCTCTTGCCTTTATGCCTATCTGCTCTGCGGTAGCGTTCGCAGCTATTAGTTCCTTGATGCTGTTGTTTGAAACGATTATCTCATGGATAGCGGTTCTGCCTCTGAATCCGGTGTTATGGCAGGTGCGGCAGCCGCCGGGATGGTTCGTGTATATCTCGATAGGCTCGGTCTTTCCGACAAGACGAAGGTCAGCGGGATCGGAAAGTGTTATCTTTTCTCTGCAGTCCGGGCAGAGGAGCTTAACAAGTCGCTGTGCTATAACGCCGATAAGTGAAGTTGCGACCATGTAAGGCGCAACGCCCATATCAACAAGACGGAGTATCGTCGAAGCCGCGTCGTTTGTATGCAGTGTCGAGAGCACCAAGTGTCCCGTGATAGCTGCACGTATCGCGATATCTGCTGTCTCACCGTCACGGATCTCTCCGACCATGACTATATCAGGGTCCTGACGGAGTATAGAACGAAGCGCAGCCGCGAAGGTCATGCCCGCTTTTTCGTTCATCTGGCACTGGTTTACGCCGTCGATCTTCTTTTCGACAGGGTCTTCGGCGGTTACTATGTTTACGTTCGGCTTTGAGAGCTCGCCGAGCGTTGCATACAGAGTTGTGGATTTACCCGAACCTGTAGGTCCCGTAACCAGCATAACGCCGTTAGGGCAGCGGATTATCTGTCTGAACATCTCATAGTTGTAATCCGTCATACCGAGGTCGGTGATCTTTCTTGCCTTTTCATCGCCCGTTGCAAGAAGACGTATAACGCATTTCTCGCCGTAAACGGTAGGAATGGTCGAGATACGAAGATCCTGTACAACGCCGTC
>CAMVEM010000023.1 GCA_947166515.1 uncultured Clostridia bacterium
ACAAGATCACCGCACGCCACATTCAGCAGTTCGTGAACGATCTTTCGTTCAATGCAAAAAATATGCAGACCGGAAAACCGCTTGCTCGCAAGACCGTGATACATCATCTCAGCTTCATTTCCGATGTATTCAGTTATGCAGTCAAGATGTCTATGGTTTCGGATAATCCTTGCAGCCGCGTTTCTATCCCGAAGGGAGAACGCAAGGAAAAGGAGATCTATTCCATTGAAGAAGTGGAGCACTTGTTTGAACTTCTCGAAGAAGATGCACCGCTGAAATATCGTGCATTTATGATTCTCGCAGTTTATAGCGGATTCCGCCGCGGTGAGATGATGGGGCTCGAATGGAAAGATGTTGACTTTAATGATAACATCATAAGTGTGCGCCGCACATCAAACTATACGAAGGCTAAAGGGTATTATACCGATACTACCAAGACCCGAAGGTCTCAGCGCTCGCTCAAGTTTCCGGATCTGGTGATGAACCTGCTCAAAGAGTTGAAGGCAGATCAGGAACGTCAGGCAAAGCTCATGGGCAGCAAGTGGGTTGACAGCGACCGTCTTTTTATCAAGGACAACGGAGAACCGCTGTTCTGCGGTATGCCGTACTTATGGCTTGAACGCTTCTGCAAGAAGCATGATATGCCGTTCCACGGATTGCATAGTATTCGTCACTTTTTCGCAAGTTCGCTCATCCATGCCAATGTAGATATTGCCGCAGTTTCAAGTGCGTTAGGGCATAGTGCGATCACAACCACGAGTTCAATATATCTGCATGCCTTTCAGGATGCGAACGCCCGTGCGAGTGAAGCTATCGCCGCTGTCCTTGACTTTTCAAAGAAGAAGAAACCCGATACCGACGACGGCGGCTTGCAGGATATGGCAAGTTAGTAAAAGCACTTCCCCAAAAGGGCAACGGACAATAACGGTCAAATAACGGACAAGCTCCGAATTTCAGAAAAAGAAAATCCGTGAAGTCGCTCTACAAGCGACTCCACGGACACGCGATATGGTCTGAGTGACGGGACTTGAACCCACGGCCTCTACCACCCCAAGGTAGCGCGCTACCAACTGCGCCACACCCAGACAATCAATCTTTCGGACTGCTCTAATATTATACAACTTTTCTTCTGATTTGTCAATACCTTTTTGAAAAAATATGCAGAGTATGGAAAATACCCGGAAAATGTCAGATCAGAGCGCCAAGATCGCTGTCGTGGTCATCGAGAAGAAGCCTCAGTGCTGTGTAGCTCATAAGGGCATATATACCGGCTCCACTCTTTTCTGCCGGGAACTCCAGCGGCTGTATCTCTCTGCCGGACAGCGCTCTTATCGCGCGGTTGAGAGAGATGACCACCGTGCTGTCATTCTCGCTTGAAAATGATACAGTGGACATCTGCGAAAATCCGCAGTCCACCGCAAACACCCTGTTATTTCTGACAGCAGCGATCTGCTGATCGTTATCAGAATTCATAATGACCGTGCAGCCGGCAGGAAGAGATCCCGGAAGCACGGCATTTTTCTTTGCAAAGATGATAGCATTTTCCGCGCGTATGATACCCGGAGCTTCGCACTCAAAGCACAGTATCTCATATCCGGAACCGCACACATAAAGCGACCCGTCTTTTATATAGGTTATCCTGTATGTGGCAGAAAGCCGCTCCGTGATGAGTTTTTCCGCGGAACTGTCCTCCCTGCCCCCGATTATTATTATTGTGGTCATAGTATTATCCCTCCGTAATTAGTATTTCCGGAAAGAACAAAATAATCCCCTGTACGGTCAGATAAACCGCACAGGGGATCATTTACGCATTATGCCGAATTGTGTTTTTTCAGGAATTCCACAAAATCCTTTGCCGGGAGCGGTTTTGAGAAATAAAATCCCTGTATGAAATTACAGCCCATAGATTTAAGTTGATCGAGGTCCTCTTTCGTCTCAACGCCCTCGGCAACGAGCTCCTTATCTATGTCCTTCATCATTTTTACTGTATTCCGCATTATCAGCATACCGTCATCGGAGCCCATATCGTCCACCAGACTCTTGTCCAGCTTGACTATCTTCAGCGGGAGCCTCGAAACACGCTGCATATTGGAATATCCCGTCCCATAATCATCGAGCAAGAACGTATATCCCATTCCCGAAAGCACCTGCAGATTAATGTCCATTACATTTCCGATATTCTCATAGGTCGTCTCGGTGATCTCAAGATTTATCTTATCCGGCGAGACCCCGTACTTTTCGCCAAGCAGCTCGAGTTTAGTCGGAAGCTCCTCCTGCAGGCACTGCGCGACCGACAGGTTTATTTCGATATAGTCCAGTCCCAGAGCATCAAGGTCGTTTTCCGAAATGAATCTGTGTACATCTTCAAGCACAAAGTCTCCGATAGGAAGTATTACACCCTTCTGCTCGGCGGCAGGAATAAAAAGTCCCGGAGAAACAAATCCATATTCATCGTCAATAAGTCTGATAAGAGCCTCTGCGGAAACAAATTTCCCGCGCTCAAAAGAATATATCGGCTGATAATACATCTCAAAGCGATGCTCCTGTATCGCCTTGTTCAGTATCTGATCCATGTGGCTCACCACAAGGTAGTCCTTCGACGCTATCAGTTCGGGAGCTTCTATATACAGCGTATTTGCAGGCATCTGATCTGCGAACTCGTGCCCGATACGTATGATCTCGTCAAAGTCATTGACATCATCCGGCACTACTATCCTGCACACTTTCGGAATAACACGTTCGCTTGATGAGACCCCTTTTTCCGATTTTCTCGTGAATTCCTTGTAGAATCGCTTTACACAGTCATAAACATCATAATTTTTGTTTTCGATAATTATATAAATATTGGCAGGGTCTTCATAGTAGATGTCGAAATAAGCTCCTTCCTTGTGGAAAAGCAGGTTGATCTGCTGGATTATATGTGCAATATAAGCAAGATACTTTTCCTGACCGAGATATGCCCTCAGCTCATAGGCATTTATGAATCTTATCGACACTACCTGCGTCTTCTGTTTTGTGAGAAGTATCTTTTTCAGCTCGTTGCGGTATGCGCTGTAACTCAGCGAACCTACCGACGCGTCCGAGATCTCCTCAGGTCTCAGTACGAACAGTATTACAAGAATGAACGAAAGCGCCGCGGATATGAGTTCCAGCAGAAACTGCGGGAAAAAGAACTGCACTATAGCACCTGCCATAGAAAGAACATAAAGCGCGACAAGCGAAACTATCTTTTCCCTTGTGAGGAATTTTCTGCACATCAGCAGATATACCGTTCCCGCAAGCGCGTACAGCATCGAGAACGCATAGGCTATACCGATCAGCGGTCCGCGCTGATAGCCGTTCTCTGCAGTTACAGTGAATATAACTCCGGTAAACGGATTTGTTATGTAGAACAGCATGTGCACCGCAAACGGTATCATCAGTATCATGCGCACGCTCGCGGCTCTTACTCTGTACCATGTTCCGGTAATGGAGAAAATGAAGAAGAAGTACAGCATTATCGAGACCGCTCTGCCAAAGTAATACCCATATATGAAAACAGTTGCAAGTACCAGTCTCAGATCCGTAAGCGGAAGCGTCCTGCACGAAAGCTCCATTATCACATCGGAAACAGCGGCAATTGCCGACAGTGTGATAAGCGCAATAAAGAACCTGTTTGTCATGCCCTTTGTCATCTTGCGCACAAACACTGTTATCAGTATCATTATGAATATAGGTACTGAACATACATCGAAATATAGTATGGTATGCAAAAACGCTGCCTCCTTTCTCTTATAATCAATATCTACAATATAAGAAAATTTTTGTTTCTGTCTCCCCCGCCTCCGGCAGGGGAGACAGAAACACTAAACTATATCTTAAGTTGTGATCTTTGCTTTTTGTCCGGAACTTGCCTTATGCGCTCTGGCCGCCGTTCTTCTCTCTTACAAATTCCACGAATTTATCAGCCGGCAATGGCTTTGAGAAATAATAACCCTGTATGAAATCAACGCCAAGCATCGTGAGACACTCAAGCTGTTCGGCACTTTCAACACCCTCGCAGACTATCTCCTTGCGTATCTCCTTCATCATTCTGACGGTATTTTCAAGCACCGACATTCCGGAGCTGCTCGTCATATCGTCGATAAGAGTCTTGTCTATCTTTATTATCTTCAGCGGGAGTTTCGATATTCTCTGCATATTTGAATAACCGGTGCCGTAATCGTCCAGTGAGAAGCTGAACCCGTTCTCAGATAGCGTCCGGATATTGTAGTCAGTATTCTCGCCTATCTTTTCGTAGGTCGTTTCGGTTATTTCAAGATTGACTCTTTCCGGGTTGACATGATATTTCTTTTCAAGCGCGAGTATCTTGTCCGGAAGATCCCGCTGAACGCACTGTGCGACCGACAGATTGAGCTCGATGTACGACAGTCCGAGCTCGCGGAAATCTGTCTCGCTGATAAATCTGAATACTGATTCAAGCACAAAGTCTCCTATCGGGATCATAAGTCCCTTTCTCTCCGCCGCCGGAATGAACAGCGCAGGCGAGATGAATCCGAATTCCTCGTCCTTAAGCCTTATCAGAGCCTCGGCGGACATGAACTTCTTATCCTTTACGGAGTATATCGGCTGATAATACATCTCAAACTTCTTTTCGCTGATAGCACGCTGAAGTATGCGGTCAAGATTGTTCTTTACTCTGAAGCTGTCGTCGCTTATAATATCGCTCGCATGAGTATAGACCTGCTCATACGATATTATGCGGTGAAACTGTCTTCCGACGTTCAGGACAGTCTCGGCGTCATCAGTGTCAAACGGATAGTTTATCTCGCAGAATCTCGGTATTATACGCGCGCCGACGCTCTCCACTTCCTCGATATCGGACAGGAGCTCCTCATAGAGGCCGCTTATTTTAGACTCGAAATCATAGTCATAGTTGTCTACTATCATGTAAAGTCTTCCTGGAGGCTCAAAGTACATATCGAAAAACAGCTTTTCGCGCACCAGGAGTTTCTTTATATGCTCCGCCGTCTTCTTCACAAAATCGAGATATTTTGCATCGCCGAGATATTTCTGCAGCTCACGCGCATTTATGAAGCGCATGATTATTATTTTTTCCTTGTACTGCGAGGACGCTATCTTGTGAATCTCGTTCATGTACGCGCGGTAATTCGGCATCTCGGTGGAATAGTCGATACAGTCCTCCGGCCTCAGCACGAGCAGAACAATGAAAAGCTCCGCGAACGCCGAGCATATCATTTCCACAAGATACTGCGGGAACAGCAGCTGGAACAGTATGGCAGCACCGTTCATCACATACATGGAGAAGAGACATAACCACTTTGACAGCTGAAGCATCTTCCTGCGGTTTATCAGATATACAGCGCCCCACAGAGAATATACCGCGCCGCCCAGATAGTAAGCATAGATAAGCGGACCCCTCTGATATCCGTGCTCGCTTGTTACAGTAAACATAGCTCCGTGGAAGAAATTGGTCGCAAGAACAGCCATAAGCGCAAAATAAGGCGCAAATGTTATTATGATATGCTTTTTCTTCATCGTCCAGTAACCCATTCGCGTTTCGGAGAACAGGAAGAACAGATAGAAAATGCTGACCGGCAGATGAAATACGAAATATAGGTATGTAAACAGCGTTACATCGAAAACCGCAGCGTCCGAAAGCGGGAATTCCGCTGTGAATGTGCCGGTAACGGTATCGCACAGCGCCGTAGCGAGCGACGATACTATCAGCAGCAACAGCCACCTGTATGACGCCCCGGCGACCATTTTTCTCTTATAGGCGGCATAAAGAATAATGGTATAGATAGGAACAGCTATATAGTCAAGGTAAACTATCCTTTCCATTTTTATGTCACCCCTTTCGTCGGCGCATGACCGCATAATATATCACTCTATTATACCACAAAAAGGCCGGAAAAGCAAAAGTTTTTTCTGCTTTTCCGGCTTTTTTACATTTTAATGAATTATTTTCAGCATTTTGCACAACACCGGCTTATTCCCCGACTGACATAAAGTCCATATTTCTGGCAGCAAAGAATTCCGCGCAATAAAAAACTCCCGTGCCTCGGAACGGCCGATATGCCGCACACTCCCGGGCAGGGAGAACTCATAACAACGCAAACTGCGACCGTATGCCGGCACCGGGCCGGCACACGACCGTTATCATTCGAGGTTAAGAAGACGGATAAATCCTGTTACCTTAAAGATATCCATTACATCTTCATTGGTATTTCTGATGACCATACTTCCCTGGCTCTTCATGGTCTTCTGCATCTGAAGGAGGACGCGAAGTCCTGCGGAGGATATGTATTCAAGCTTATCGAGGTCAAATATGAGCTCCTTGACGCCATCGATCTCTTTAATAAGCTTTTCTTCGAGTTCAGGTGTATTCATCGAATCAAGTTCGCCGACAAGCGAAACCTTAAGTACGCTTCCGTCTTGAGTCTTTTCAAATTCCATACTGTCTGTTCTCCTATTCTGTGTGATCTTTCATGTTCAGACGGCCTTATCTCCGATCTCTTTTTCGATCGTCAGGAGATTCTGTCCGTCCTTTCTCTCATATTCCACATTATCCATGGTAGTTTTGACGAGATAGATCCCGAGTCCGCCTATCGGGCGTTCATCAAGACCCGCTTCAATATCGGGGTCTTCCTTCTGGAGAGGGTCATACGGCTTTCCGGTATCCGCAAAAGAGATCACCGCGCGCGGAGGTTTATCTCCGTTCTCAACCTCGAATGAGATCGTTGCCGTACCCGTCTCGGGATTATATGCGTAATGAGTGATGTTCATAAATATTTCTTCGACACACAGCTTTATCTGTCGCTTTGTCCTTGCCGGGCAATCACAGGTTTCAAGCGCGTCCTGCAGAAAAGTAAAGACTTTGGAAAGATTTTCTATCGTAGCCTCTACTTTGAGCTCTTTCATAAGCAACATCTCCTTTACTTTGGATTTCCCACACAATACATTCCATACCATTCTTTTCCATACGGGATCAAGCTGCATTATTTCCATTAAACATAATCTTTTTACTATTGTATCATATTATTTTCAAAAAATCAAGTGTTTTTTGAAACATTTTAATAATATATCCATTTTTTATCGCCGCATACTCTGCTGTGCTGCTTTTGAGATGATTTCACGGATAGATTCACCGGTGCCAATTTATTCCCATGTGTTGACTTTCGGGCGGTTTTATGTTATTATTAAATACAAACAGTACCTTTAATAAAGGCGGCGATCTAATGCAAAACAAGCTGATCCTGCGCATAGCCGCAGTATTATCGGCTTTCATACTCGCAGGCTGCTCGACCGACATTTCGGTGACGCTTCCTCCGTCAAAAAACAGTCCGGCATCATCATCAAGAACAACGGCCGGCACCACAGTGCCCGAAACATCGGAAACCTCCGAGCTCTCCGTTCAGCCGGAAACGACTCCTCAGGAGACTCCCGAAGAGACGACAGAAGCGCTTGTCACGCGTGAGGAACCGGCGGTTGAGACAGTGCTCTCGGACGAACAGGCGACCGAAACATACAAAAACTATGTGCTTACCGACGACGACAAAGAATTCATCTCAAAGTGCGTTTTTGTCGGCGACAGCATATGCCGAGGCCTCGAAGCCTATGACATTATCCCGAACGACAACGTTCTCGCGGTAGGAAATGTCGCGGCACGCAACATATTCGACTTCACATTCAAGCTCAGCGGGAGCGAGATGTCGCTTCTCTCGGCTCTTGTGGATCTGAAACCCCAATATATAGTCTTCTCAATGGGAATGAATGATGTCAACATGACATCACAGCAGAAATTCTGCGAGAACTACGGCGATCTCCTGTCACAGGTGCAGGTGTTTCTCCCCGATTCACAGCTCATAGTATGCTCGGTGACGCCGATAATATATACGAGCAGATTCACCAGCAATGCCAATATAGACAGCTTCAACACAGCGCTTAAGGAATATCTCGACTCAACCAATAAGTGGATATATGTTGATATAACCCATGAGCTGAAAAACTCGCTCAACGCTCTGAAAAGCCAGTATGACGGAGGCGACGGCGTTCATCTCGCCGGTGCCGCATACTACGCGATACTTTACCAGATCTGCGAGAGAATGGTGAGCGGACTTATATATGAAAACGGAGAGCTCGTGCCGATAGTCACGTCCTCCGAGGACGGGCCGGATACCACCGTCAGCCCCTCCGAAAGCAGCTCAGAAAGTAACGAAACTGTAACCGCAGACGACGCAGATTTCGTCATTCCGGCGGGAGAATGACGACACTTCCGCGGAACACCGCGTGGAACGCGGGCAAAATTTTTTTGAAAAAAATGTAAAAAAACTCTTGCATTTTACTATATGTTGTGGTATAATATAAAGGCAGCGACAAAATATAGCACGGAAACCGGCACGGATTTCCGAAGATGCAGGAGGAATCTTGAGATGAAAAACGTACAGATAACCACAACAGGCGGAATATTGACAGACAGTGAGATACAGGCTTATGTTGACCGCGGAAGGGAACTTAAGCCGGGACAGAAGCTCACGGCTCTTAATATAGCGGTTGACGGTGATTACGTTGATCTCTCTTATGAATATGACAGCAGACCCTTTGAGCGCATAAGACGCATAACGGGTTATCTTGTAGGTACTCTCGACCGCTTCAACAACGCGAAGAGAGCCGAAGTTCTTGACCGCGTCACACACGAAGTGACCGACGACTGCGAAGACGTATATGTAGATGCAGTCTGATAAAACGACATACAGATACTAAAAAGGCAGTTCCGAAAAGGAACTGCCTTTGTTGTTATTTCAATTTCACGGGATATAAACATTGAGCATCGGATCGTCCTCGCGCTTCTCGGCAACATACTTATAATCGCCCTTAGCGGTAGAAATATAACCGATAAAGCTGTCACCGTCGATCTTCTCGCCATGAAGCTCATCGCCGAAAGCGTTGACGGGGTGAACAAGCTCCGGCTTGTCAAGAATGATGTTTCCGCCTGTTATGATAGTCTTTGTACCCGCGCCGCCGAACGGCATGATCTGTCCCGACAGTATCATAGCGTTTACCGTTCCGCCCGAGATAGTTGTGGTAGCTTCACCCTCGGTAGAGCCTATGCCGGAAACACGGTTTCCTTCACCGTAGGCGCGCAGGAAGCCGCCAAGACACCTTGTGACGCTGGTGCCGTTTATCGAGCCGATGCAGACGCCGTCGTCGCCGTGTACCACTGCCGATGTTCTTCCGGCAGTAACAGTGACCTCGGTGTGCGACTTGCTTATAGTTCCTATAGCCGCGGTACGCTCACCGTCCGATACGACGTCAAGCACGCCGCTCGACTCAACAGTGACCTTGCCCTCTACCGAGCCGATGCCGACAGCTTCTTTACCCGACGACTTTACCTTTACATAAGCAAGATCGCCGATGCTGACAGTAGCTTTATCCTTTACGCTTCCGATGCAGATCGAGTTCACGCACTGAACGAATACATCGACATTGCCGCTCATGAAGCTGATACTGTTCTTCTCGCAGGGTATTCCGCCGCCGATGCCGACAGCCTTGTCTATCGTGGAAACTATGGATATGTTGCCGGTATGCTCGAACGAGATGTTGCCGTACATTCCCATATAGTTGTTGCCGATGCCAACCGCGCCGTTGCGCTTCATCTGTATGTTGAGATCACCGTCGCCGGTTATGCGCAGAGACGATTTGTCCGGAACAAGTATGCCGTCGTTGACAAGCGTGTTGTATCCTTCGAGCTTGATCTCCGTTGTGCTGTTTTTGCCGAGACACAGCGCCGGGGTCTCGCCTGCTTTCAGACAAACGTTATCGAGTCTGATAACACAGTTGGAATCGTCCGCTGTGATTATCGGGATAGTTACAGCGTGATCCTTGGTGCCTTCAAGCGTGACTCTGCCGCCGTTTATATGTATCATGCCGTATTTTTCGAGAGTGATCGAATAAAGGTCGATGATCTCACCGTCAGCCGCATTATAAGCGAGCAGCTCGTTGTCGTATCTCGATGCGGTGATATTCTCATCTATGATCTCCCTGAGTATCTTTTCAGGTATAGCTCTGAGCGGCTCGGGTGCGGGCTTTGCGGTATAGAATCCCTGTATAAGATCAACGCCGTACTCTATGACCGTTTTCATTTCCTCATATGTCTCAACACCCTCGGCAAGCACCTTGATATTGTTCATTTTTGCGAACTCAATAGTGCTCTTGACGAACATCTGCTTGTTCGGGTCATTCTGTATATTCGTTATGAGGAATCTGTCTATCTTGATGATATGAGGAGTATATCTGAGCAGATTTACAATGTTCGAATGTCCGGTACCGTAATCGTCAACAGCGACCTTTCCTTCTCCCACATGGCCGTCAGCAGTAACATCCGCACCTATGCGGCGTATAGCGTTGAGCTCCTCATCCGAAACAGTATCCTGCTCAGTGATCTCGAACACGAAGGAGTGCATATACTGACCATAGCGGCTTCTGAGTTCTTCAATATCGTCATCGTTAAGGAAGTTTCCGGGAATGGTGTTGATGAACACCATAGCCTTCCCGAACTTATCCTTGTTCTGAACATAATGCTCCATAACGTTGAACATAGTCGCCTTCTCTATCTCATAGAGCATATTATATTCCTTGGCGACCTTAAGTATATCGAGCGGCGACATCTTTACTCCGCCGGAGCTCCTCATCAGCGCCTCATACGCGTAGATATCACCTGTTCGCGCGTCGATGATAGGCTGGAAATGGTAAGTGAACAGATTCTTGTTGACAAGCACCAGAAACTCGCTGTACATCTCGCGCGGATCCTTCTCGGCGGGAGCCTGGACCGGCTTCTCGTCCTTGAGGACGGGCGACATTCCGGCTTTCAGTCTGTTCATATACATCTCGGCGTCCGCGAGCTTTATAAACGTCTCAAGCGCGCTGTTCCAGCCGGGATTTGCCACGGTGCAGCCGCAGTTGACTTCAAGATAATAGTCCTTATCGCTGGACTTGTTATATCCCTCGATAACGCTGAAGAATACCGACACAGCGCTGTCTACGGTCTCGGAAATTTCGTCCTCGCTCTCGACGGTATTCACTACAATAAATTCGTCGGAAGACGTTCTTGCCACAAAGCTGTTTTCCTTGTTCGCGAGCATTAAGGATTCCGCAACAAATCTTACGGCCTCCTCGATATCCTCAATGCCGTAGTTCTCATATATGTATTTGTACTGCGGAATGAAATATACCGATACAATGACGGGTCTCGCACGGTTCACATCGTTGGCTGAGAATTCCGCGAACCACTTGGAAAGTCCCATAAGATTCGGCAGACCGGTCAGCGAGTCGATAAATCTCGCATTCTGCATACTGTTCTTCATCTTCTTGTTGGATATACGATTTATCAGCGAACCGAACGAGATGTTCATCGTTTTCGACACGCGGAAGAGCTTATGACCGGAATCAATGATATCCGCGGTTTTTACCGCATAATATCCGCAGACCTCGCTACCTTCGAAAATGGGCGTGAGCACACACATCGTATCGTCCATGACCCACTCATCTACTTCCGGCACCATATCCGAAGCGCGGAATCTTCCTTTTTTCCCGCTTGTAAAATCGACCGCTTTGGAGGATAGGATTATGAGCTCGTCATAGACCTTATCCTTTGTCTTTTCCGTCGATCTTCCGAGCGCAGTCATAATGAAGTTCTCACGCAGGCAGACGCTCGAATTCGGCAGTATGTAATCTCTCAGCGCGGCGCTCAGAGCATTTATGTTATCGCTTTCAAGAATGGTATCCACCCACGAATATATGTGCTGCTCATGCTTTCGCATCTCCTGGGTAAGGGTATAAAGATAGCGCGCTCTTTCGCGGTAATCTATGTTCTCTTCGCAGGTACAGCCGCAGGATTCTCCTATATATGCTGCATATTCTTCTATATAATCGCCCGGAGCGATGCTCCCGTTCTCCGCTTTCAGGATCATGTCCATAGCAGTCCTTGCAAGCGCAGGGATATCCTCACGGCAGGTCGTCAGCCTCGGCATGAAATACTCGGCGGTGATAAGTCCGTCAAATCCGGTGACGATAACATCTTCCGGCACACGGATATTATGAGCCTCAAATTCCTCGCACACAGCAACAGCCATTGAGTCGTTCGCGCAGATGATCGCTTCGGGAAGTTCCTTTCCGGAGGATAAAATCTTATTTATCTGTTTTTTAGCGGGAGTGTCCCAATAATCGCCATAGCAGACCATATCCTCGCTGAACGGGATATTATTCTCTGCGAGGACTTTCCTGAAACATTTCAGTCTTGTGACCGTATCTTTCTCGTCTCTTATGCCGCCCATGAACACAGGACGTGTCACGCCGTGCTTTACGATGACGTGACGGATCACATTCCTGTATGCTTCTTCGTATGTGCCGATAATATTATAGCAGCCGTCATGCCTTCCGTGAACGGTTATCACGGGTACGCCGTATTCGGCGGCTTTTTCTGCTATACTTTCGGTTATGGACGTATCATAAAGGCTGTAGCTTACAACAACGAGCGCATCAAACACACTGTAATTGATCGTCTCAAATATAGAGCTCGACCCTTTATCATGCAAATCTCCGGCGTAAAGATCTCGAAGACTGTTGAAAACAATGATCTTATGATCGTTTGCCGAAGCCTCTTTATACAGGAAGTTCACGAAGTTGCTTCTGACTTCGTCCTCGATTTTTGAAAGACATACACCGATGAGTTTTTTGTTTCTTAACACTTACTTCACCTTCTCCGCCGGAATCCCGGCAGCCCCCGGACACAAATATTCTATTGTATTATACCACATTCGCATTACTACGTCAATAGAACCTCATACAGGGCTTCCGACCGCAACAGCGATAACAAAGCCATTTATGGCAATTCAAAGTAATAATCAACAAAATTTGACCCCGCTTTTTTACGAAAACAGACAAAACCCCGTTCTGCCGCAAACCGCAGAAGCAAAAATATGTTTCGGTTATATTGCAAAATCGTCACGATTGTGATATAATGATTTTGTATTGTTCACAACTTACTTTAAATACTGCATTTTCTTCTCCCCGCCGGAGGCGGGGAGAAGAAAACAGAAGTTTTATTATTTTTCTCAGAAAAGGAGGGCAACGGATTGGATTACCGCCTCAATCTCGGAGCATGGAAAAAAATATTCGCCGTTCCTGCGGCAGTTGCGGAAGATCATCTGAAGCTCGCCTCGGGAACGCAGATAAAAGTGCTGTTATACCTTCTCGCACATCCCGACCTGGGACTGCGCGCCGAAAATATATCCGAAGCAGTCGGCACATCGCCCGAAAACGTCGATGACGCTCTGCTCTACTGGAAAAACGCCGGAATACTTGCCGAAACCAACGGCGAGATGTACCCTTCGGAGACTTATGAGACCCGAAGCGCTCCGCTTCCCGTCCGTCAGGAGCCGAAAGAGAACACCCTCGACACGCCCGAAGCACGCGCAAAGCTTTCGTCGGACATCATATTCCCGCCGAAGGAGATCGCCAGCGCAGTAAACGGCAGCACAGCCGTGAAATATCTGTTCGATACATACGAGAGGCTTGCCGGAAGACCCCCGAAATATTCCGAGCAGCGCACGCTCATGGTGCTGACGGAAGAAGTGGGACTTCCCTGCGAGGTCACGATGATGCTGGTGGAATACTGCTTCAACATCGATAAGGCAACTCCCGCATACATGAAAGCCGTTGCGCTTGACTGGGTGCAGAACGGCATAGACGACTTACCCAAAGCGGAAGAACGCATACGTCTGCTCCAGAGCCGCACAGCCGCCGAAAAAAGTCTGCGGGCGCGCCTTGGACTTTCATCATCTTTCTCGACAAAACAAAAGCAGATGATAGCTGAATGGGCGGATATGGGAATAAGCGACGCGCTGATAGACGAGGCGTATGACATAACGCTGACCAATACCGGAAAGATGAGCTTTCCGTACATGGACAAGATCCTTAAAAAATGGCACAGCGAGGGCATAACCGATCCTTCGCAGATAAAGAAGGACAAAAAGCCGGAAACTGCCTCACCCGCAAAGAAGACCTCATACGACCTGAGCGTGATTGAACAGCAGTCGCTCGATCTTTATAAAGATATTACCTGATCGGAGATAATAATGGGATTTGACAGCAGATTTTATGACCAGGCCGAACGCGAGCTGAAAGATATACAGTCCCGCAACGCCGCCGTCCTTGAAATGCGCATAAAAGAAACGGAGACAAGATTCCCCGTGACAGGAGAGCTCCGCCGCGCGATAGCCGCGACCTCCGGAAAGCTGATAGCTCTGATAGCCGACCGCAGCGGTGACATAAAGCCGAAGCTCAGAGAGCTCGAACTTGAAAACCTTTCGCTTCAGGAAAAGCTGAGGCTTGAGCTCGTCCGCGCAGGCTATCCCGAGGATTACCTTGACCCGATATACAGCTGCAGAAAATGCAGAGATACCGGAACATACGAAGGAAGACTTTGCTCATGCTTTATGGAGCGAGTGAAGAAAGCCGCCTCGGATGAGCTGAACGCATCTTCTCCGCTAAAGCTCTGCGGATTTGACGAGTTCAGGCTCTCATATTACGATGACAGCGATCACACTTCTCTCGGAGCCACAGCCCGCAAGATAATGGAAAAGAACCTTGAACTGTGCAGAAAATACGCGGAGGACTTCCACCTGCCGTACAGTAGCATACTTATGCGCGGAAGAACAGGGCTCGGAAAGACTCACCTGTCGCTGAGCATCGCGAAAACAGTGCTTGAAAAGGGATACAGCGTGATATACGGCTCGGCGCCCGACCTGTTCAGACGTATAGAGAAGGAGCACTTCGGCAATTCCGGCGGCGACACGCTCGATATGCTGATAAAAACCGATCTGCTCGTGCTTGACGACCTCGGCGCGGAATTTGAGAGCAAGTTCTACGTTTCCGCATTCTATAATATCCTTAACGACAGAATGAACTCTCAGCTCCCGACAATAATCAGCACGAACTTAGAGCTCCCTGAGCTTGAAACGCGCTACGGTGAGCGCATAAGCTCGCGCTTATCGACCATGACGAAGCCGATATTCGTCGGAAGCGACGTGAGAATGCTGAAGAAGCAGTGACTTTTTGGGGCTCCGCCCCAAACCCAGTTTTCGGGGGGCTTTCCGATCGCCCCCCGCCCCCCTTCGGGTCGGCGACTTATAATCAAGCTAAAAGTCTTAGCTTGTTCTTGGCGGGCAACCCGAAGGGGCGTGGGGGCGACCGGAAAGCCCCTACAAACCCTCAAAATAAAATAACGGAGATAAGAATGAACAGATTAGCAGCAATAGTCGGCCGCCCGAACGTGGGCAAATCGACTCTATTCAACAAAATAATAGGTCAGCGGCTCTCAATAGTCGAAGACACTCCCGGCGTCACCCGCGACCGTATCTACGGCAAGGCGGAATGGCTCAATCAGAGCTTCATGCTTGTCGATACCGGCGGTATAGAGCCAGACACTAAGGACGTTATCCTCTCGCAGATGCGCGAACAGGCGCAGCTTGCCATAGACAGCGCAAACGTGATAATCTTCGTGGTCGATATCACAACGGGTGTCACCGCGAATGACGAAAGCATTGCGGCAATGCTCCTTAAAAGCGGAAAACCGATAGTGCTTTGCGTGAACAAGTGCGACAGCATAGGTGAACCGCCTCCGGAGATCTACGAGTTCTATAATTTAGGTCTCGGCGACCCTATTGCAGTATCGTCCGTACACGGCCACGGAACAGGCGACCTGCTCGACAAGGTGCTTGAAAATATGCCGCAGGACGATGAAGAGGAATACGACGACGCGCTGATAAAAGTCGCAGTCATAGGCAGACCGAACGCGGGCAAATCCTCGCTCATAAACAAAATAGCCGGCGAGCAGAGAGTGATCGTTTCAGATATTGCGGGAACTACCCGCGACGCGATAGATACGGTCATCGAACGCGGCGGCGAAAAGTATGTGTTCATTGACACTGCGGGGATACGCCGCAAGTCGAAGATCACCGAAAGCGTTGAAAAATTCAGCATACTGCGTGCATATATGGCGGTCGATCGCTCGGATGTCTGTGTTATCATGATAGACGCGAACGAGGGCTTTGCCGAGCAAGACAGCAAGGTAGCCGGCTATGCCCACGATCAGGGAAAAGCCTGCGTCATCGCAATAAATAAGTGGGATTCGATAGAAAAGGACGACAAGACGATGAACGAGTTCCGCAAGAAGCTCGAAGTGGATTTCTCGTTCATGTCCTACGCGCCGATAGTATTCATCTCGGCGCTCACCGGTCAGCGCATAGACAAGCTGTTCGAGCAGATAAAATACACGGCCGAGCAGAATTCCCGCCGCATTACAACCGGTATGCTCAACGACCTTCTCGGCTACGCAACAGCGAGAGTCCAGCCGCCGTCCGACAAGGGCAAGCGCCTTAAGATCTACTACATGACTCAGGCATCCACCAAGCCGCCTACGTTCGTGGTTTTCTGCAACAACAAAGAGCTGTTCCACTATTCATATCAGCGCTATATCGAAAACCAGATACGCGAAGCCTTCTCACTTGACGCAACTCCGATCAGGCTGGTTGTCCGCGAACGCGGCGACGAGAAGAACGCTAAAGCCTGAGAGCGGGTCGCTTCGCTTGAGAACGGGGAAGAGAGGGAAAGGGAACCCCATTTCCAAAATGGAAATGAGTTTCCCGCCCCCTCTCCTCCCCGGACCCCTCCTCTCCCCCACCCTCCTGAAAGGCTGCTCATTGTACTATAAAATGACATAAGGACATCGACCAATGGACATCAAAACAATTCTGTGCTACGCCGCAGCAGTGATAATTCCCTACCTGCTCGGAAGTATCAATTCGGCAATAATCGTCACAAAAATAAAATCGGGACAGGATATACGCACACTCGGAAGCGGTAACGCCGGACTTACCAACACTCTCAGGACACAGGGAAAAGTCGCCGCGCTGTTCGTGCTTCTCGGAGACATTCTCAAAGGAGTGCTTTCCGTTCTCGCGATACACTTTCTGTTCAGATACGCGCTCGATATAAATACATACTCGCATGAAGCGGGAATGACATGGGTGAATTACACAGCCGGAGTCTTTGCGATGCTCGGTCATATATTCCCGGTCTATTACGGATTCAAAGGCGGAAAAGGAATACTCGTGACATTCGCGGCAATGCTCGCCATAAACTGGCTCGGGGGAATGATACCGTTTGTGTTTTTCGTGATAATAGTCGCGATAACACGTTATGTTTCCCTCGGCTCGATAACTGCCGCCGCAGTATATCCGTTCACTATCCTTATAATCTCGATATTGCAGAACGACAGCGCCGTATGGATAGACTTCACACTCTCGGTACTTATAAGTGTTATGCTGATATTCATGCATCGTGAGAACATCAAGAGACTTGCATCTCACACCGAAAAAAAGCTCGGGCAGAAATCAGGACAGCAATCCGCTGAAAAGGAGACCGCAAAATGAACAGATACATAATCGACAGCAGCAATGTTAAGCTCACAGGACGCTGCTTCTATGACGAGGACAAAACAATGTGGTGCGCACTCTCCGGAAGCGGATTTGAATGTCACTTCAAAGGCAGAGAGCTCACGCTGAAGCTTGTAGGAGACGCAGCCGCCGAGGTTCCCGCAAACGACGGGAACTGGGCAAGATACGCAGTCTATGTCAACGGCATAAGAACGTGTGAGGGACTTCTCGACAGCGTCGTTAAGACCGTACCCGTTATCTGCGGCTCAGAGTATTCGAAAGAGACCGAAGCTGATATAAAATTCATCAAGCTGTCTGAATGTGCAATGTCAACGCTCGGCGTGTGCCCGATAGAGTGCGACGGCGAGATAACTCCGATACCTGAAAAGCCGCTCAAACTTGAAATAATCGGCGACTCGATAACCTGCGGATACGGCGTTGACGAATACGACCCTAACATCAATTTCAAGACCGCGACCGAAGATTTCACGAAGGCGTATTCCTACAAAACGGCAAAGCTGCTCGATGCGGACGTTCGCGCATTCTCAATAAGCGGCTGGGGAATAGTATCCGGATTTGTCGGCTCTCCCGATGAACCGCCTCACCTGGACCAGCTTATCCCGCCGTATTATAAGAAGCTCGGATTTTCATACCAGAGATTTGACGACCGCGACGGACTTGCCCCGCAGGATATCGACCACGATTTTAAAAGCTATGTTCCAGACCTTATAGTTGTGAATATCGGTACAAACGACAACAGCTGGTGTACCGGCCACGAAGACAGATACGAAAAGTATGTCGCGGAATATGCAAAGTTCCTTGAAACGGTGCATGAATGCAATCCGACATCGAAGCTGCTCTGCATAATGGGAATAATGCTCGACGCGATATGTCCTTATGTTGAAAAAGCCGCTGAATTGTTCAGGAAAAACACCGGATATGAGGACATATATACAATGAGATTCACTCCGCACGACGGAAAGCTCGGCTTTGCCGCGGACTGGCACCCTTCGCCCGCTACTCATGACAAGACTGCAAAGGCGCTAGCAGAAAGGATAAAAAAGATAGTCGGCTAAATTTAATTCAACGCTTGACTTTTCTGAAATAATGCGATATAATTGTTATTATCAGAATATTGTATCATAAGATACGATGGATAAAAGGAGGAAAATAATATGACTTACCCGAATGCCTATGAAGGCGTAAAGAAACTCATTTTAGCCGAAGCTCTCGTGCTCATCAGCATAGGTCTCGGCATCCTTGCCGCTATTCTCGGCACTGCCGCATTAGCAGGCGGTCTCGAGGCAACCGTCACCGGTTCCGACGCAAGCGCAGCCGGTGCTCTTGCAGGCGGAGCACTCGCTCTGATCTGCACGATCGCTATACTTGTTCTCTCGATACTCTCTACTATCTTTCTTCTTATCGGACTGAACAAGGCTTCCAAGGATGAGCCCCAGAACTTCAAGATCGCGTTCTTCGCAGCGATCGCAGTTCTTGTATGCTCCTTCCTCGGCGGCATCACAGCTCTCGGCATTGTAGCCACAATAGCAAAAACAGTATCCAATGTAGCATCGGTAGCGGTCTTTGTTTGCACCGTTTCCGGCATAAGCGAGCTTGCAAAGAAACTCGGCAGAAATGATATAGCTTCCATGGGAATGACCATACTTATCATCGAAGTCGTACAGATCGTTCTCACGACCATATCGTCCTATACAGGCGGTGTCTTCGCGATAATCGCGCTTATTATTTCTCTTGTAGGCTACGTTATTTATCTCGTTTACCTCACAAAGGCAAAGAAAATGCTCGAAGCATAAGAGATTAAATGATTTATAAAGCCGTCGGACACAGCTCCGGCGGCTGTTCTCTTTGCAGAGGCTATGAATATATATATATTTATCTGCCGCGATCAATGATTTTTTGTACACAAAAACCGATTTAAGCGCAAAGCCCGTAAAAATGCTTGACAAAACCGACATACTGTGATACAATATACGAAAGATAGAGGCGCGGGACTAAAGAGTAGCATCAACGTCAATATTTCAACATATTGTTGATGTGAAAGGGAGGACCGCCGAGGAATGTACAGGTTGAAATGTATATATCCGGTCGTACATTTAAGAAATGTACGATTGTCATCTTTGACCGCGGGAGGTCGGATGGAGAGCTATCGGCAATATCGCTTTTTCAGGCATTTTGCCGTATTTCCATATCGTACCGAACCGGCTTGTTAAGGTCGGTTTTTTTGTTACATCATCACCGGCGGATAAATAAAAAAATAAGCTGTAAAACAGCATATAAAGAAAGGAAACAACATTATGAAACAGTACAACGTAGGTATCATAGGAGCTACGGGAATGGTAGGACAGCGCTTTGCTGTTCTTCTGGAAAACCACCCGTGGTTCAAAGTAAAAGTCCTTGCCGCTTCCGAGCGCAGCGCCGGCAAGACATACAAAGAAGCAGTAGGCTCCCGCTGGCTCATCGAAAAACCCATGCCCGCAGCTATGGCTGATATGGTCATCATGGACGCTACAAAGGACATAGACAAGATCGCCGAGCAGGTAGATTTCGTATTCTGCGCAGTAAACATGAAGAAGGACGAGATCAAGGCACTCGAAGAAATGTATGCAAAGCATGAAGTGCCCGTTATGTCCAACAACTCCGCACACCGCTTCACACCCGATGTTCCGATGATAATCCCGGAGATCAACCCCGAGCACATCGAGATCGTCGCTGCACAGAGAGCACGCCTCGGCACAAAGCGCGGTTTTATTTCCGTAAAGTCCAACTGCTCGATACAGAGCTATGTTCCGGCACTCTCTCCGCTGAGAAAGTTCGGTATCACAAAGGTGCTCGCGTGCACATATCAGGCTATCTCCGGCGCAGGCAAGACATTCGAGACATGGCCGGAAATGGTGGATAACCTTATCCCGTACATCGGCGGTGAGGAAGAAAAGTCCGAGCAGGAGCCGCTCAAGGTATGGGGCAAGATCGAAGGCAATGAAATAGTAAAGGCAGCAAGTCCGTCTATCACAACACAGTGCCTCCGCGTTCCGGTATCAAACGGCCACTTTGCCGCTGCATTCGTAAGCTTCGAGAACAAGCCCTCTATTGACGAGATTCTCGATATCTGGAAGAACTTCAAGGGAATTCCTCAGGAGCTTGATCTTCCCTCTGCTCCGAAGCAGTTCTTGAACTACTTCACAGAGGACAACTATCCTCAGGCAGCTCTGCACAGGAATCTCGAAAACGGTATGGCAGTATCTATCGGCCGTCTGAGACCCGACACACAGTATGACTACAAGTTCGTCTGCCTCTCACACAACACGCTCAGAGGCGCTGCGGGCGGTGCCGTTCTTATGGCGGAGCTCTACGCTGCAAAGGGATATTTTGACTGATAGTTTGACCGGAACTCTATAAATTCAGAACGTCTGTTTTCCCCCGCCTCCGGCGGGGGAAAATGTAAAAACTACACAGCGAAAATACAATAAGGAGATACGATCATGAGAAAACACATCTTTACGGGAACCGGCGTTGCTATCGTAACACCTATGTTCCCGGACGGAAGTATAAATTATGAGAAATTCGCGGAGCTCATCGAAGAGCAGATCGCGAACAGCACCGACGCTATCGTCGTTGTGGGAACCACCGGCGAAGCGTCGACACTCACCGATGAAGAGCATGTCGAGATGATACGCTTCTGCGCCGAGAAGGTAGCAAAGCGTGTTCCCGTTATCGCCGGGACAGGAAGCAACGACACCGGTTATGCTGTCGAGCTTACAAAGGAAGCCGAAAAAGCCGGCGCAGATGCTACTCTTCAGGTGACTCCGTACTACAACAAGACTTCCCAGAGAGGACTTGTAGCTCACTTCAACAAGATCGCCGATTCTGTGAATATCCCGACGGTGCTTTATAACGTTCCGTCAAGAACAGGCGTTTCTATCGCGCTGGATACTTACATCGAGCTCGCTAAGAATGAAAAGATCTCCGCCGTGAAAGAAGCAAGCGGAAACTTATCGCTTGCCGCAGAGATAGCTGCTCACACAGATTTCGATATCTATTCCGGAAACGACGATCAGCTCCTGCCTTTCATGGCTATAGGCGCAAAGGGCGTTATATCGGTATCGTCGAACGTTATTCCGAAGCAGAAGCATGACATGGTTCAGCTCTTCCTCGATGGCAAGACAAAGGAAGCTTGGGAGCTCCAGAAGAAATATCTCGATCTTGAGAACGTTCTTTTCTGCGATGTTAATCCGATACCGGTAAAGGAAGCAATGAACTTAATGGGCAAAAATGTCGGCGAGTGCCGCCTGCCGCTTTTCAGAAGTGAGGAAGCGAAGATCGAAAAGATCAGAAAAGAGCTTGCAAAGGTCGGACTTATCGGATAATCAGTGTGTATCTCTCCGCTTAAGACGGGGAGATACATAAAAAAATAACCGTACACGAGGAAGTTACAATGGTAAATATCGCAATAACAGGCGCAAACGGCAAAATGGGAAGAGTCATCACCCGCCTCATAGAAGGCAGAGATGACTGCTGCGTAATGGCAGGAATAGACATCAACACTGATAAGAACGGCGATTTTCCGATATATAAGACTCCGTTCGATATGCCCACTCCTCCGGATGTGATAATAGACTTCTCACATCCGAGCGCACTCGAAGGGCTTCTGTCCTACTGCACGATGAACAGCGTGCCGGTTGTCGTTGCTACTACCGGATATACCGACGATCAGGTCGCTGAGATCAAAAAGACCGCAGAGCAGATACCGGTATTCTTCACATTCAATATGTCTCTCGGAATAAATCTGCTTGTCGAGCTCAGCAAGCGCGCGGTGAACGTCCTCGGTGGTCAGTTCGACATCGAGATAGTTGAAAAGCACCATAATCTCAAGAAGGACGCTCCGTCCGGAACAGCCATAATGATCGCGGAAGCGCTTAACAATGAGCTAGGAAACAAGATGCATTATGTCTATGACCGCCACAGCGTCAGAAAGCCCCGCGAAGCTACCGAGATAGGTATGCACTCGATACGTGGAGGAACGATAGTCGGCGAGCATGATATTATCTTTGCCGGACACGACGAGGTCATAACCCTTTCGCATTCCGCGGCATCAAAGGAAGTATTCGCAAACGGCTCGATAAATGCGGCAATATTCCTCGCCGGAAAAGAAGCAGGACTCTATGATATGTCCGATCTTCTTGCGGCGCAGTAAACGGAAGGAGTACAAAAATGACTGATATTACCACAACCGAAGGCGTTTCGATCATAACGTTCGGAAACATCCCGTTTGAGAGCGAAAGCGAGTTTATATGCAAGGTGTTCTCCGCCGCTGCACGCGCTCAGGTGAACATTGATATGATCTCAAAAACACCCGTTTCTACCGAGAGAACGTCGGTGGGATTCACCTTCTCCGACGATGATATGCCGAAGATGCTCAAAGCAGCGAAGGAAGTAAATTCTGACAAGCCGCCGATGATCAATTCCGGCAACGTGAAGTTCGTTATAAAGTCCGCCGAAATGGTGAACGGCATAGGCTTCGCAGAGAATGTGTTCAAGGCACTTGCCGCAGCAAGTGCAAACCCGATACTCATAACCACCGCGCTCGATGAGATCTCCGTAGTTGTCCGCGAGAGCGACACCACCGACTTCGAAACAGAGTTGCGTAAGATTTTTTAAGAGAAGTCGCTGCGCTTGAGACTGGGGCTCCGCCCCAAACCCCGCTTCTTTTCGGACGCGAAAAGAAGCAAAAGCGACTCATTCCTTTGTATCCTTATCTATCTGCAAACAAAACAGTCTCATGAGTTTTCCGCTCACGAGACTGTTTTTATATACATCAGTTCACGCAGGTCTTTTCCGCCGATGTTGTCGTCAAGCACTTCCCCGTTCTCCGTAAAGCCGAGGTGCTCATAGAAGCGCCTTGCGTTCGTGTTTTCTTCAAGCACCCAGAGAAGTATCTTCTCGAAGCCCATTCTACTGAGCTCGGAGACCGCGCGCCCGACGAGCTGCCGCCCATAGCCTTTTCCCTTATATTCAGGAAGCAGGTACACCGAAACTATCTCACCGTATCCGGCAAACTTCTCCCATCTTGACGCGCAGAAGCAGGATGTCCCCGTTATTATATCGCCGTCGGTGAGGATTATGTTATGTCTGTCCGGTTTGTCCAAACCCGTTGCCCAGCGTCCCACGGGTATGCTGTCAAGATATGACTGCGGGATGATATCCTTATATGCGCTTTTCCAGCTCTGCTCATATACATTGCTGACCTTCATGAGATCATCGCCCTCGGTAAGTGTTCTAATTTCCATTTTTCCGCCTTTTCCCACAAAAAAACCGCATATCCCTCGTCGGCTTTAAGGAACCATTACAGCTCCCGGTTAAACGGTTGCCGTCTGCCGGAACCGATTCCCTGAGTCAACATGATATAGCGGAATTTTTTTGTATTGTTCTGCCCCCGTTTTCACGAGGGCAGATGATTTAACTGTTTGCACTGAAACACTGCGTTTCAGTCTTTACCCGACATCACACTGTACTTGTTAATACAAGAACGCGTGTCGAGGCACTCGACTTATTCGTTGATCTTTGTAACAACACCCGAACCAACTGTTCTGCCGCCTTCACGGATAGCGAAACGGAGTCCTTCTTCGATA
>CAMVEM010000024.1 GCA_947166515.1 uncultured Clostridia bacterium
ATGCTCAGCAGCCGCAGCAGCAGTACGACCAGTACGCTCAGCAGGCACAGCAGTACACTCAGCAGCCGCAACAGCAGTACGACCAGTACGCTCAGCAGGCACAGCAGCCTGTTTATGACGCAGGCAATGTTACGGTCCCGAAGCCGAAGAAAAAGTCAAAGAAGGGACTTGCTATCGGTCTTGGATGCGGCGGCGCGGCAGTAGCGGCAGCGGCGGCAGTCACCGTATTTGTAGTAAAGCCTAACGAGAACCCGGCTGTACTGCGCGCATTCATGGGCGATCAGGGATATGCGAAGTCTGTACAGGACACCTATATCAGCGATTTTCTGGACTCCGGGAAAGAATACTCCGGACTTCTGTCAGGCGCCGGTCAGGCTGCAGGAAAGATCGCAAAGCGTCAGACCGCTTCCTTGAAAAACTATGATTCATACAGCGAACTGAGCGAAAAATATGATTCCGGCAGGCTGAATTTAGCGAACGCGCTTTATTCTTATATTGATCTGGTAGATCAGCCGGACAGCAAGAATATCACGATAGTTGTCAGCGTGAACGCAGAGATCGGCGATTCACTCAAGAGCCTCCTGAGAGAATACATACCCAATTTCAGCAGCATGGAGGGCCAGATCGACAGTATTCTCAGCGGAATAACCGGCCTTGAGATAAAAGCAGCCCAGAGCGCTGCGGACGACGGATATTCACTGTATCTGAGCGCGTCGGGCGACGGTTCCGATATCGGCGGCGTTGCTATGAATCTGAAGAAGAGCGGAGAGATCAAGGTAAGTTTCCCGGGACTTATAGACGCCGTTATCACAGCGCAGATACCGTCATATGAAGAAATGGGTCTTGGTGAGGCAACAACTGCGGCTGCAGCTTCTATGCCGAAGGTGGATTCGGAAAAGCTGGACGCACTTGTAAGAAAGATCACTGACGCTTATTACAGCTGCTATGAATTTGCGGATGTTAAATATTCCGACGAGAATATATCATTCGGCTCCGAGTCTGAGAAATGCACGGTCATCACCGTAACAATGGACGGCAAGGCTATTGCGAAAGTCTTCGGAAAAGTCGCAGACGTTCTCGAGAGCGAAGGCTATGTTGACGAGCTTATCACAGCGTTCGGACTCAGCGGTTCTTATTACGGAGACGCAGATGTTAAGTCGCAGATCGTTCAGGCCGTAAGAGCGGCCGGACAATCGCTTGAAACCGCGATGGAACAGATGCCAGACGGCGCTGAGCCGCTCGTTCAGCTTGTTACCAAAAACTATGTCAACGGCCGCAACGTATGCCTCGGCTCACAGTTCAGCCTGAGCGTTTCCGGCGTTGAATATTTCAGATTTGACAGTCTCGACAACGGAAAGTACATGGATCTCAGACTTTCTATGTATAATCAGTCGTCTGGCGGCGTAGCTTCAATGTTTTCGATAAGCGGCACTCACACCGAGACCTCCGGCGACCTTGATATAGTCGTTGATCTGTCTTCGTTCTCTTCGCTGACTTCCATGGCCGGCGGAAGAAGCGCAGGTTCGGCATTAAACGGCAAGAAATTAGCTATAAACGTGAACTACAGCGACAAGAAGAAGTTCAAGGCATTCGGTCAGGAGATGATGGGCGGAACATATAAGATCAGCTTAAAAGACGCTTCGATCTTTGAGGGAATGGACAGCACGATCTATGACATCGTCAAGAATGCCGAGATCACCATGTCACTTGCGGAAAACGACGGCGGCGTAAAGAGCACTCTCGGTCTTTCCGCAGGAAGCTACGGTTCGATAAAGCTGAACTATGCTATTATACCGAAGGCGGAAATACCGGCTATTTCCGGCAGCAAGACGTATGATCTGAACACTCTCGATTCCGATCAGATCCAAAGTCTTGTGAATGAGCTCACGGAGTCTCTCAATAAAAAGGCTGAAACAAACAGCCTTGTCAAGACTATAGTGGACTCTTTTGTCGCTCCGATGTCAGGATATATTGACGCTTCAAAGGTAATGAGCGCGGATGTCACGGCAGCTAATCTAAAGGACAGTCTCAATGTATTCATCACAGATATGGACGTAAAGAACGCAAGCGTCAAGAGAACAACGGACGCTTATGAGTTCGTGATGACTGTCAGTGGCTCCGATGTAACGATCACGACTGATTATGCGGCTCAGGTGCTGAACAAGAACGCACTCGAATATAACGGAGGCAGCAACGGAAGCGAATGGCTCGCGGCTTTCGCTGACAAGATCAGGAACGATTTTACTTTCACTGATGCTTCCGCATGGTTCTATGTAAAGAACGGTATGTGCGTGGGCGTGGCATATTACGGGGGTTACGCGGGATCGTACTTTGAGCATCCGCACGCTTATGACTTTCAGAGCGGAAAATATAACTGGGGCGGAGACATGGACGGCGTAACGGCAAGCGACGAGATAATCGGAACAGCCCCGAAGCTCAGTGATGATGATTATTGGGATAACGACGCTTATCAGGAGCATCTCCCCAAGAAAAGCATAGAGCTTGACGGTATATATGAGTCTGCCAGACGCGACGGATATGTAGTATTCAGCGGTAACAAAATAACTGTTGTTACAGCGAACGGCGGCTATGGAGAAGGAACCTTCTCCGCTGAAGATGATGTTCTGACAGTAGTGCTCAGCGGCAATACAGAAACTTACACGATAAAGGTTTCCGGAGACAGCATCTTCATTGATGGCGATGAGTTCATAAAGACTTCAACTATCCCCGATTATGGAAACAGCGACAATAGCGACAATAACGACAATAACGGGGCAAATACCCCTCTGTACGGCAATTATATGGCTACCGATGAGGACGCTTACTTCACATTTGATGGAAATCAGATGTCCTTTACGGTAAGCGGATACACTCTGAGCGGCACTTATACGATACGCGACGGCAGGATCTATTTAACATATGATGTTTATGGTACGAAGCTCGATGAAGATTATTCCTTCAAACAGAGCGGAGATTCCATTTTCATTGAAGGTCAGGAATACAAACACACTTCATGATCCCGCTTTTTAAAAATACTGAGATAAGCTTTCCCCGATGCGGTATATCTGTATCGGGGATCGTTTTTTGTAACAAATTACCAAAATTCCCGACATTATTTTTATTTATAGACTATTGAAAAATGATATGCAATATGTTATACTGAAAATTGCAATAATAACTTGTGCGGCAGGTGCTATTTTTTGGTACTTTTACCGTAAACAGGGAACGGAGGTCTATATGGAAAACAGAAAACAGATCATAAACGCAAAAGGCAACAAGAAGATACACATGGGTATAATTCCCGGACACTTCGCTACTAACCATTCACACATCAACCACTATGTTGATCTTAATTCAATAAAGACGAGCTTCCTTATGGCGCGCGAGACTGCTAAGGTCATCGCGGAAAAATATACGGCGACTCAGATAGATACCATTATCTGTCTTGAAGGCACAGAGACTCTCGGTGCGTTTATAGCTCAGGAGCTTGCGGATTCCGGCATAGGAAATGTCAATAACGGTAAGGATATCGGTATTCTTACTCCCGAGATCAACTCAAGCGGACAGATAATCTTCCGTGACGACGCTCAGGCGAAGATCTGGAACAAGCAGGTGCTTCTTCTCATTTCGTCTGCATCTACAGGCTGGTCTATTGAGAGATTTGCACGCTGCCTCGATTATTACAGCGGAAAGCTTGCGGGCTGTGCGGCACTGTTCAGCGCAATCACAGAGATAATCGGCATAAAGGTAGAAGCGGTGTTCACTCCTGCGGATATCCCGGATTATCAGTCGTACACGGCGTCGGAATGCCCGATGTGCGCGGCGAAGCAGAAGATCGACGCGCTTGTTAACGCTTTCGGTTATTCCAAACTCTGATCATGACATCCACCCCCAGCCCTCTCCCTAAAGGGAGGGGGCTATTTTATTTTTCTATGTGGGGAACAGAGCTCCCCACAAATAAAAAGAACCCCCTCCCCAAGGGGAGGGGGCAGGGGGTGGGGTCACTGATCTGCATGTGATTTGCGCCAATCGGCATTTGAGACAAATTCCTCTATGAACTGTTCATTCTCTTTGAGCTCGGCTGCTTTATAGTCTTCAAGCTGATGCTCTTCGAGACGCTCAAGCTTTGAGACTTCCATTGTAGCTTCGAGCACGACCTGCACCTGATTTTCGATCTCGCGGTTTTTCATCAGTATCTGGTGGCGCTTCATGTGGAGCTCCTGCTGTTTGGAGTTTATATATCGTTTGACGACTGCAATATCGTTTACGGTGGTACCCTCGTTGTACATTTCAATAAGTTTTCTGTTGAGTGCAGCGAGCTCTTCGAGTATCTGCTGAAGCTCGGCTTCAAGCTGCGCAAGGTCTGCGCGGAGCTCGGCGAGAGTTCCTTTTTCGGTATCGAGCACCTGTTCGCGGTATTCTTTGAGCCGCTGCAATGTGAATACAAACTTTTTCAAACAGGCACCTCCGTTTCATGCAATAAGTGTAAAGTTTTTAGGAAAGGGGTCTGGGGGATAACCCTTTGTTCACAAAGGGTTTCCCCCAGTCTCAAGCAGAGCGGCACAGCTCTCAGCTCACGGCTTCTTTGAGAAGTCTTATCGTCTCATCGAGCGAAAAGCTTTCGGTTGTTTTCTGACATAGAAAGCCGTTGATCTTGTCTATCTTGTTCATCGCTTCATCGAGCTTGGCGTTGGTTCCCGGCTTGTAGGCTCCTATCGAGATAAGGTCGATGTTAGCGTTGTATGTTGCCTGAAGGTCTCTCAGTCTGCTGGCAGCTTCTTTATGATCCTCGCTGCATATTATCGACATAAGACGCGATACGCTGACGGAAATGTCGATCGCGGGATAGTGGTTCTGCGCGGCGATCTTTCTGGAGAGCACGATATGTCCGTCGATAATACCACGGACGGTATCGGCTATCGGCTCGTTGGTGTCGTCGCCCTCGACGAGAACAGCATATATTCCTGTGATGCTTCCTTTCTCAAAACAGCCTGCGCGTTCAAGAAGCTTCGGCATCTGCGCATATATCGAAGGCGTGTAGCCGCGTGCGATAGGAGGCTCGCCTATAGACAGTCCGACCTCGCGGTTCGCCATTGCGAAACGTGTTAGATTATCCATCATTAATAGCACATCCTTGCCCTGAGACATGAAATATTCAGCGACTGCCGTTGCCGTCATGGGGCATTTATAGCGCATCATGGCGGGCTGGTCGGAAGTTGCGACTACAACGACCGAGCGCGCCATTCCTTCTTCGGCAAGGTCATTCTCGATGAACTCGCGAACCTCTCTGCCACGCTCGCCGACCAGCGCGATCACGTTGATATCCGCTTTTACCTTACGGGCGATCATGCCCATGAGCGTACTTTTTCCGACTCCGGAGCCCGCAAAAATTCCGATACGCTGGCCTTTTCCGAGAGTGAGTATGCCGTCTATCGCCTTTACGCCGAGCTCTATCGGTTCCGCTATCTTCGGCCTGGTGAGAGGATTGACGGGTTCTCCGGAAATGGACACGCTTCCGGTATAGTTTATATCGCCCTTGCCGTCTATCGGCTCGCCTATCGCGTTGATTATGCGGCCGATCATTGCCTGGCCAGTCTTTACACGGAGCTTATCGCCGGTGTTATCGACTATGCTTCCGGGACCTACGCCCTCAATGTCGGTATAGGGCATGAGCAGCACCTTTTCCGACTGGAACCCGACCACCTCGGCATAGATGAACTTCTGCATATCCTTTGAATATATGCGGCAAATATCACCGATATTACATTCGGGACCGGAGGATTCGATACTCATTCCGACTATCTTCTCGACCTTTCCCATATAACGGTACATATCGTATCCGCCTATTTCGTTTCTGAACCCACGAAGATCCATGTTATGCTCCTTTATCGGGCTTTGATTACAGCCTGTTATTCAATGTGCCTTTCCCTCGCACTATGCGGGAGAAAGGCACTGTATCATGCGTTTTCTATCTCTTGTTCGATCTCATCGTCGTCGTCATCGTCGAGCGGAGGGAGAGTTTTTTCTGATTTATAGACAATATCCGGAATTGCCTGCTCGTCGCCGGCATCGAGCGAGAGCTGTTCGGATCCGTCTTCATCGTTGTTGTCGTCGGCTTTTTTCTTATGAGCGCCGCCGCGTCTGGACTTTGAAGCAGCCTGATCCTTTATCATGTCAGTTATGTCTTTATCGCGGTATTTGCCCTTGCCGAGCTGCTCCACCATTTTGAGCTGCGTTTGTATGCCCGCGTCGGTGATCTCGGTGCCGTCGTCTATCATGAGTGTTCCCGCCGGAGCGTCATCAAGCAGCTCTATCTCGACGTTCTCACAGTTCTTGAAAACATCTTTGAGGAGCTGTTCGTCTATCTCGGATTCCTCGCTCACGTCGAGCTTTGACAGCGTGAGCTTCACATTTTTGCACGCGCGGTATTTCTTTCCGGCTTCGCGTATCATGCGGGTTATGAGTCCCTTTTCCTTCTGACCGCGGCCTCCGAGCGTGATGCGATGGCAAATATCGAATATCGTCTCGAAAAGCTGACGTTCGTACTGCATCATCAGTTCGCTTTTATCGGCTGTGACCTGTTCGGAAAGCGACTTAAGCTCGATAAGGGTCTCCTTGCACTTTTTCAGCGCTTTGACATATCCCTCGTCATAGCCTTTCTTTTCACCGTCCGCATAGCCCTGCCTTCTGGCTTCTTCGGCCTGTCTGACGGCATCTTCGTCGGCGTGCTTCTTTATCTGTTCGGCTTCGCTGCGAGCTTCGAGAATGGTCTGCTGTGCGAGTTCCTTGGTCTTTTCGTAGATCTCGGTAGCTTTTTCTCTTGCGCGAAGGACGAACTCTTCGGATTCCTTCTCATATTTGTCGCGTATGGCTTCACATTCCGCTACAAGACGATCGCGCTCTGCTTTTGCTTCACGCGAGGATATGGCGTTTGAGATACCTGCGGCTGCTCTCTCCGCAGCTTCGATATTTGCCTCCGCTTCGGATTCGGAAGTTGGATTTGTTAATGAAGCCGAAGAGGGATTCTTTGTTTTATTGCTCCTGAAGCCCGATCCGCCGGAATTCGGATTATCCGTGCGCTTGCCGTAGACAGTCTTCATGACAGGCTGATCGGTATCAAAATTATTTACATAGACATAACTGCCGATCCGGCCTTTTATCACACCCGGCATAACGCACCCCCGGAAGGAATGAATAATGAGAAATTAATGATTAATAATTGTGGTATCGCCCTGCGGGCGATGATATTGAATATCCGGATAAACGGATATAAGCGCGAAGCAATTCGCTTTCGCTTCCTTTCGCGTACGAAAGGAAGCAGGGTGCGGGACAGAGTCCCGCTCTCAAGCGAAGCGAAGCTTTAAGCGATGATCTCGTCTTCTCCGCCCTTGGAGATCGTGAGCTTGCCCTCGTCCTCAAGACGGCGGATGATCGCAACGATACGCTGCTGAGCTTCTTCAACGTCACGCATACGGACATTATGCAGATACTCGACGTCTGTCTGGGTGGACTCTTTGTTTCTCGAAGACATATTCGCGTAGATAACGTCCGCAACTTCCGCAGTGGAGCCTTTGATAGCGACCGCGAGATCCTTCGGATCGACTTCCGTGATGAACGCCTGAATCGACATGGAGTCGAGGTTGACGATATCTTCGAATACGAACATCTTTGAACGTATCTCGTCCGCGAGTTTCGGGTCGCGGAGATTGAGTTCGTCGAATATGTACTTTTCTGTCGAACGATCGACTTTGTTGAGTACGTCTGCGATATAGTTTACGCCGCCGACTTCCATGTTTTCGGTGGTGACTATGTTTGCGAATTTCTTTTCGAGCGTATTTTCAAGGCTCTTGACAACATCAGGAGACGCGGATTCCATTTTTGCTATACGCTCAACGACCTCGATGCGCATTTCCTTCGGAAGCTCGGCAAGTATTGCCGACGCCTGATCGCTTCTTGCATACGACAGTATCAGCGCGATAGTCTGAGGATGCTCGTTCTGAACGATAGCGAGAAGGTTTTTATAGTCCGCCTTTCGTACAAACGCGAAGGACTTTGATTTCAGCTGTTTTGTGATCTTATCGAACAGCGAAGCCGCAGCCTGCGGTCCGAACGCCTTTTCGAGTATCTCACGGGCGTATTCGACACCGCCCTCGGATATGACTTTCTGCGTCAGACATACCTCGTAGAAATCATTCAGTACGTCGGTAACGACTTCCACCGGCCAATAATCCATTTTCGCAACTTCGAGAGTTATGCGCTCTATCTCCTCATCGCTGAAGAACTTGAACACTCTCGACGCGTTTTCGGCTCCGATGGCGGAAATGACCATAGCCGCCTTCTGGATCATCGTTATATCATTTGAACTTTGTGGTGCAGCCTGGTCAGCCATGCCGTAAGATCCCCTTTCCGAGAATATTTCAGAACATGTACCGGATCGAACTTGTCTTTCCGGTACAGCTTTTCGTATAAATTGTTTTTCTCAGTTACTCTTCGCCCTTCATCCATGTACGGATAAGCTGAGCAACGATCTCGGGATTCGTAGTGGAGAAATCCCTGATCTCTTTCTTGAGGAGCGCGTCTCTCGACTCTTCGTCCTCGCCTGAAAGACTTTGAAGTTCAAAGTCATAGTCGTCTTCTCTGCTTCTTGAGCTTCTGCCAGATCCCATTTCATCCTCGTCATAGGGCGATATGGATGCCGCAGACGGGTTAGAGCCCGACGACGCGGCAACTGCCGCCGCTTTTCTTGCCTTGAGCTTCTTCTTGTTCGAGCCTGCCGCCAGAAGTGCTATTATGAGCAGCACTATCAGCAGTACGCCGAGAGCTATAATGATGAATACAAGTGTGCTTCTGCCGCTGTTTCCGATAACGAGCGAGCCGTCGCCTGCAGTACCGGTCCTGTCGAGCAGGAAGTTTCTTGCCATGAATGTTACTTTGTCCCGTGATGAGCCGATGCAGTCCGCAATGAACTTTTCCCAGCGCTCGACTTCCGCCTGAGTGAAATTCTCGGAGTCGTCATCGACAATGACCGACGCGGAGATATTGTCGTAGCTGTAGCCGTCCTTTTCGACCTGCTTTATAGCTTCGTTTACGAGATAGTTTATGGTCTTCTTTGTTTCGTAGTAGAATTCGTCTCCCTCACCTATACGGAGTGTGGGATAATCCGGGGAGATATCGGCGTTGACGGTAGTTCCGACAAGTCCGCCATCTGCTGCGTTTCCGCCGCCTGCGGATATGTATTCCTCGTGATCGACCATACCGCCTCTTGTGCCTTCGGAATCAACGGAGGGGGTATATTCCTTTATCTGCGAAACTTCAGCGTCATAGTTCAACTGGACATCAACGCCTACTCTGTAGTCCTTGAACACTCCGTCGAACATTTCGCCGAGCTTTTCATTGAGTATCTTTGTTATCGTATTCTGGAATTCAAGACGTTTGTAGTAGAGCTCTGTCTCGTCCTCCGAATCGAGTGCGCTCGCGACTCTATCGGTAGTGAGCAGGTTTCCGGAGCCGTCGGTCACCGAGATATTTTCCTGCTCAAGGTTGGGCACGGACGTTCTTATCAGGTTGTATATTCCCTCGACGCTGTCCACCGAAAGCGGGTGGGCGAGCTGGAGCACTACCGACGCGCCGGGCTTGTCGCGCTTGTTGGATATTACATTGTTGTCCGAATCCGGTATCGAGAGTATAACTATCGCGGACTGTACTCCGTCAAACGATGCGAGCGTTGCGCGGAGGTTTTCCTGAAGCTGCTGCTTCTGCTTCACTCTCTTGTCGGACTCGGTGGAGAACATGCTGACACCGCTGTCCCAGATATCGTAGTTGAATGTGGATTTCGGATAACCCTTTATCGCGAGCTTTGCCTTAAGGTCGTTTACCTTGTTTGCAGGCACGAGTATCTCGCCGTTGTTGGTGTATTTTACATCGGTCTCTCCGAGCTCTCCGGTCAGAAGATTGAGTATCTCGGTGGTCTCTTCGGTGGAGGTCCCGCTGTAAAGTACGGCATAGTGCGTTATGGAATTTATGATTATAAGGACTATCAGTGATACTATGACAACGGAAGCTATCGCTATTATCGCTATCCTTACTTTTTTATCGGTCGAAGTCCACTTTGTTTTTACGGTCGTGGTGAACTTTCCGAAAAACGCTTTAACTTTATCCATATATAAATGCCCCGGAGGGCGTCACTCCTTCATCTGTGCTACCTTTGCCGCGTTATATGCTCATTCTCATTATCTCGTTGTATGCGTCAACTACCGCGTTCTTTATATTTACGAGCAGCTCGGTGGATATTTCCGCTTTCGCAATGTTCATCTGAACTCTTTCAAGGCTTTCCGTGTCGCCGAGCATGATGTTCATCATATCCTCGCTCTTCTGAGCCTGCGCTTCGGCAGCCTGGTTCCAGAGTCCCGTGAGCGCGTCGAGGAATGTCCCGGTCTTCTGCTCATCGGTCACCGGAGCGGTTATGCTGTTCAGTGATGCGGCGCCGAACGCTTTGTCGGCTGCGGCTATCGTATGTATGTTGGGTGACATTGGTACTATAAACATGATATGTTACCTTTCCTGTCCTGATTTACGGGTCTTATGACGATTTTCCGATCGTCAGAGCCTTGTTCGCGAGGGATTTGAGGCTGTTGAATATCGTGAGGTTAGCCGTATATGACTGTGTGGCTGCGAGCATATCTATCTGCTCTTCCGCTACATCAACGTTAGGCAGATAGTAATAACCGTCCTCGTCCGCGTCGGGGTGAGTGGGATCATAGACCGGAGTCGGGGGAGTGGGATCCTCTACTACCTTCGTGAGCAGTACGCCCTTCATAGTCTGTGTGCGGTTCTTTCCGGCGAGACCTCTCAGCTCCATGAGCTTTTCGCCGAATATTGTCTGGAACTCGATAGCGCCTGCATTATCGGCGTATCTGCTTCTGTATGTTCTGTTTTCGGTGAACACGACGTTCTGTCTTACATAAGGACCGCCGTTTGCCGTTCTTGTGGTATCTGCGTTAGCGACGTTCTGTGCGATCACATCTGCGCGCGCACGCTCTGCGATCATTCCGGATACCGCTATATCAAGATTGCTGAGAAATGCCATTCCGATTCACCTCACTTATCACGATTTTCTCATTGCGGCTCTCATCATTGTGAACTCTGAGTTTATCTGATTGATGAGAGCTTCATACTGCAGCGCGTTCTTTGCGAATAGCGCCGACTGTGTGTCCGAATCGACATTGTTGCCGTCCGGCTGATCTGCTGTTCTTTCGTCAGTATATATCGTTGAGGCAAGCTCAAGGCGCTTTTTTCCGGTAGCTTTTCCTGCCTCGTCGAGCTTCTCTTTGAGCACGCCGGCAAAGTAGAGATATTTGCACTTATAATCGGGTGTATCGACGTTCGCGATATTCTGTGCGATGATCGCCTGCTGTTTTGTCAGCAGGTCGAGACCCTGTTCTGCTATGCGGAATGATGTGGTATCAAACAGTGCCATATTGACCTCCGTCATGGAAAATTTTTCCGAAAACACAGTCTGTAGTATTACATATATTTTTATTATACTACATATCGTGATTATTTTCAATGTTTTTGGACAAATTTTTTTAAAATTTTTTAATTTTTTTACAGATTGTATTGTTTTGATGTCCCGGAATGCTCCGGAAGCGTTATTTCCAGCGCCTGCTGAAATCAAGATCGTCCGGCATTGCACGCGGCTTCGGGCGCCTTCTTACATTGTCGGCTTCTCTGAAAACGTGCGGTTTCGGCTTGGGTATCGCGTCGAATCTTTTCTTCGCTTCGTTCAGCGAATCACAGAGTCTTGCAGGGTCTCCGAACACGGCGGGGAATTCAAGAAGCTGAGTTGTGGTGAAGCTTCCGTAGTTCAGCCACCAGCGGTCAAATTCTATCGCACCGCCGCTGATATGATAGCCGAGGCTGTCGCTTTCGGTCCCGTAGTATCTGATATTTCCTTTTATCACGATCTTCCGGCCGTTCGGCGAGGGCTGTGCGGAGATGAACCCGTCGAACGGGATATACCAGAGCTCGCGGAACACGTTTTTCTCGTCCAGCACTTTCATTTCGCCGCAGTATCTGCTTATCACGGCAAATTTCAGCTGTATATCCGCAAAGGTGTATCTGCTGTGAAGAGCAACTTTTCTGCGGGCTGCCAGCGCGGATGCGAAGCAGATGGCAAGTCCTGCCGTGACCGATACCGCCGCAGTCATCAGCAGTACGGGAGCGGCTTCGGTGCTTCCGGATGCGAAAATTCCGAAATACATCACGATGAATGCTATCAGTGCGGTCTCGGCTCCGACAGCTCCGGCGAGCACGGCGGTGACTGAAAGCCGTCGGCGGTACACCGAGGTCGCGCAGTGAAAGTATGATCTCACGTCTGACCTCCGATCCGCAGACGGTTTTCTGCTTATACCTATATATAATATACATTATACGATATTTTTTCATGTTTGTACAGGTATTTTTTGATTTTTTTAATTCTTTGGTCATTTCCAACAATTTTTGTGCAGCTTTCAAGCGCGAAAGCGTGCTTGTTTTGTTGAAAATGACGAATTTTATGTCACTTATGACGGTTTTTTGCCTTTAGCAAAAAAAATCGCGCTGTGCTATTGACTTTTTTGTGCAATTTAATGTATAATTAATAATAAGCGTTTATGCCCTGCCGGACTTATGCCCTGAAGTGACAGAGGTCTGTTCCGGTGCGGCTGCGCTGCTATCCCGCACCGGAAGGGAGGATCGCTCTATGCTCGACAAAAAGGGGATCGAAAGCGTGCGTGTGACGGCAATGGACGGAACTATGCTGCTCGAAGCCGACAAAGAGCATTTCTCATTTCCGAAGATGTTTATCCATGATATGCCGGTAAACAACATCATAATGATAAAGGGCAAGGGCTTTCCCGAATACGATGCCGACAGTGGCGTCTATGTTATTGCCTATATGAAGAACGGCGACAGAGTCCGGTATATCGGACGGATAAAAATGTCGCTCGAAAACCAGATAAATATACAGATCCGCGACGAATACGGCACAATAATGGAAGAACGCCGCAGATTCTTCAAGGTGCGCTCTCAGCTCAAATGCCTCATAAGCGGATACGAGCGTGAAGGAACGCTGTATGAGTTTGATGTCCCGATCAGATCGGTCATCAAGAACGTCAGTATCGGCGGAGTGTTCCTCGACAGCACCGATCCGCCGTTCCGAAAAGATGACATCATTCTGCTGAACTTCAAGGTCGGAAGCGAACTCGTCGGAGCGGTGGTCAGGATCCTGAGATTACAGCTCAGGCCGGACGGCAGCTTTGAAGGATATGGCTGTGAATTTATAAACGTTGATAAAAAAATGGAGGGCTTGCTCGCAAAGCTTGTATATGATATACAGCTTCAGCAGCGCCAGGAGCAGATGGAAAAAGATTTCCAGAAGCAGGAGGCGCAGAAGCGTATAAAAGGATATTAGTTTCCGCGGGAGTCTGACTCCTTCCCGGCCGGAGTGCCGATAATATTTTCACGAATAGGAATGGTATGAGTATGAATATCAAGGTAAAAACCGCCCTCAGAGCAATACTGATCGGTGCGACCGTGCTGCCGCTGATAATAGTTGCTGTTGCGGCGACTGTCAACATCTTCAGCTTCTCGAAGACAATGATCGCCGAAGAAACGCAGACATCCGGTATTGCACAGAGCGCCGGTGTCATCAACATTGCCTCAGGGCTCCTGAACGATGCTGACGCGCTCTCGAAAATGGCTGCTGTGAAGGATTTCGCAACTGATCCGATCAACAAGACCAACATCGCCAATATGCAGGGTATCGCCGACGCTTTCAAGAACGGAAGAAACGTTCTTGACGTAGTTGTTACGAAGAATGACGGTACAGTCGTTTATTCGGCGAAGGAATCTTCAAAGAACAAGCACTTCTTCGCATACGGCGACGACGGATATAAGTCGGAAAAGTATATCTCCGGCTTCTATACCGAGGGAACAGTATATGAGACTCCTGTTTTCGCGGCTGTTGCGAAGATCAGCGACGACAAGACAGACGGATATATCGCTGTTGTAGTCGATACCAAAGAGATCACCGATTATCTTGCTTCCTGCACTTTCCTTACACACGGAAGGCTCGTCATCACCGACGGAAGCACTGTGCTCAACTATAATGATGCAGTTGTAAGTGCAGCAGGTGAACTTGATTCCGCAATATCTCCCAACAGCGTAAGCGAGATCGTGGCTTCGAATTCCAGCGAGGCGTCTGTTGCGCTTGAGGACAGCAGCTATGTAGGACAGTACGGCTCGATCACCGGCACAGGCTGGGCATGGCTCTCGCTTTATCCTGCATCAGAAACAACAAGCGGTGTATTCATGGTGTTCATCATAAGCATGGTGATACTTGTTGCGCTTATACTTATATGCGTACTCGTTATGGTCATTGCCACACAGAAGGTCATCGACCCGATGCTCGGTATGCTTTCAACTATGAGAGAGATCAATTCCGGAAATCACAGCGAGCGTATCAATGTCAACGGCATGAGCAAAGAGTTTGCGGGAATGGCAAGTGTGTTCAACGAGATGATGGACGAGTCGCTCATGAGCGAAGAACTCCACAAGACAGTATCAGATCTGTCGGATAATATGCTGTTTGAATGGGATTTCTCGAAGGAAGCTATGTTCGTTTCCGACAACTTCAAGGCAAAGATAGATCTTCCGATATCCGGCGCTACGCTCAGCAACGGCAAGTTCATAGATTCTCTTATGGAAGAGGAAGAGGCTGAAAAGTACAAGAGAGATATGACATCGCTCTTCAAGACAAAATCGGATGTCGGCGGAGAGTATAAGATGAAGACTCCGGCGGGTCAGGAAATGTGGGTATCCATGAGAGCTCACTGCATCACCGACCGTCTCGGCGAAGTTCTCAGAGTTATCGGAGTACTCACGGATATAACAAGCGAGAAGAACGCGACGCTCAAGCTCGCAGAGCGTGCAAGCTTCGACTTCCTCTCTCAGCTTTACAACAGAAATACATTCGAGCGCGAATTTGCTTCAGAGCTTGAAAGAAATGTCGGCAAGAAGGTCGCCGCACTGTTCATAGACGTCGACGACTTCAAGTTCATCAATGACCGTTACAGCCACGCTGTCGGCGACGAGGTAATCAGATTCGTTGCGGACGTTATCAAGAGCAAGACCGGAGAGACCGGATTTGCCGGACGTTTCGGCGGAGACGAATTCGTTCTGTGCATCTCGGATCCGAAGCTTGTTGAGAATGTCGAGGTTCTTTCAATGGATATCATCGACGATCTGTATGCTGGTTATTATTCCAAGTCGGTAGATACCACGCTCAACATCAAGGCTTCTATCGGTATCGCTATATTCCCCGATCACAGCACCGACGGCAAGCAGCTCGTAGGCTGCGCTGACGCGGCTATGTACTTCGTAAAGAAGAACGGTAAGGCGAACTACCATATCTACGAACCCGAGGACAGCAACCTCGAAGGAAACTTCATGTCTTCTCTGTAAGAGACCGCTGCGCTTGAGATTCGGGGCTCCGCCCCGAGCCCCGCTACTTTTCGGACGCGACGCAGCATGATGCTGCGGTAGCTGATGCCAGAAGAGCGCATGGATGCGCGCATATAAGCATCAGCGAAAAGTAAGTGCAAAAGCGACTCGCTTCGCTAATTTAATACCAAGTTACTACTTTTTAACAAACTAAAGCGGCTGTAAATCGGCCGCTTGTGTTTATGGAAGAAGATCATAGTTTTTGTCTCCCCCGCCGGAGGCGGGGGAGACAAAATTATATATCACCGTCGGAGAGATTTAAATGGCAAAGATCATAACATTCACCAACCAGAAAGGCGGAGTCGGCAAGACCACCACCTGCGCGGCATTATGCGGTTGCCTTTCAAAAATGGGAAAGAAGGTCCTCGCGATAGACCTTGATCCTCAGGGGAACCTGAGCTTCAGCCTCGGCGCGGAGACCGATTCTTCATATACGATATATGACGTTTTCAAGCGCAAGGCTGACATATATGATACAGTGCAGCACTGCGACTGCTGTGACGTTGTTCCTGCGAATATACTGCTGTCCGGCGTTGAACTCGAACTCACGTCCGTGGGAAGAGAATATATACTCCGCGAGCATCTCTCGTCTATCTCGGATGAATATGACTATGTGCTGACGGACACTCCGCCCGCGCTTTCGATACTTACGATAAACGCATACGCTGCGTCGGATCAGCTCGTTATACCTATGGTGCCGGAGATACTTTCACTGCAGGGTATAGCGCAGCTCAAAGAGACGATCTTCGCCGTCAAGAGATATTATAACCCCAATCTTGAAATCAGAGGGATATTACTGAATAAATATGCGCCGCGGCTCGTCCTCAACAGGGAAGTCGAGGAGCTTGCAAATGTCATCGCAGAGCAGCTCGATACCGATGTGTTTGAGCAGAAGATAAGCGGAAGCGTTATCATAGCGGAAGCTCCCGCACACGCAAAGACGATAATCGAATATGCGCCGAGGTCGAAATCCGCGCACGAATATATGGACCTTACATATGAGATACTGGGGCTTGAAAAGCCAAAGCACGTTGTTCAGAAGCTCGGGCGCGGACGTCCCCCGAAGAACCGTCCCGTTCAGTACTGAGGGGAGGCGCGCTGAATGGCACATACAGCCAAGACCGACAGGCTTCTCGGAATGTTAGACGGCGGGGAGCATGCCACTTTTATGAATCCCGCTGTGAAAGCGCCGGAAAAGGAGAATGTCCCGCCGGTTTTCGTAAAATCGGATATCGGCACGCAGTATGTGAACATACCGTTCCTGCTGATAAACGAGCAGCTCGGCAGTATCATGGAGCGCTTCAACTGCTGCACCTGTGAGAAATGCGTAGCCGCTGTCACTGCGGAAGCTCTGAGGAATATACCGCAGACGATAGTGAGGATAAAGCGGCAATCAGATGTCGATGCAGTCAACCGGGCGGCATCGGATATGAGAAGCGAAGCAATCCGCATTATTACAAAGTCGGTTATGAGCGTTAAGGCTATGCCGAAACACTGAAATAAACAGCGACCCCGCTTCGGGATATTTCCGGAGCGGGGATAATCATATCTGCGTTCATGCCACAATTATAAGGTCTGCAAGCTGAAAGCCGAGTATGCCGACTATGCAGATCACGCTTCCCGCAAGATTCAGACCGGTCGGACGCGTGCTTTTGCTGAAAAGTCCTACAAAGAAAATAACTATCAGTATCATCGGAGGAATGAATGAGAAATTTGTGAGACTCTCGGCGGCAACAGCGTTCTCGCCCATAAGTCCGAATGCGTTCGGTATCTTGCATAGAATTACGATAAGCAGTCCCTTCATTCCTTCGGGGCTCTCTTTCGGTATTACCCAAGGCTTTGCGGCGGGAAGCATCACGAATGCAAGCACGATAAGCGCAAACAGCAGCGTCAGTGTTGATGATATGTAGGGTTCCGCCCACTTCATCACAAATCCGTAGCCGAAGCGCGCCGCAAGGTACAGCAGAAGGGGTATCACGATCTTTCTGTACTCGACCTTTCCGCGACCCGATATAGCTATCATCGCAAGCCCCGCTGTCGTCAGCACGATGAACATTATTTTCAGCGGATCGGGCGAGAATCCGTACATAAGCGCGTCGGTGAAATATGACACAAAAAGCAGGATCCCGACCCACGCTTTCAGCTCGAACGCGGACATAGTTTCGAGTATCTTTGCGCTCATATCGAATTCGAGATATTTTGAAAGCGCGATAAGCAGTATGCATGCCGCCGCCTGCCATGTGAACGTGAGCGTCCTGTCTGCCCACGGCAGCAGCATAGCGAGGAACGGCGCTGTTCCCGCAGCCATGAGGAACGTGAGCTGCGCGCCGTTATATTTTGCTTTGCTTACGGCATATTTGTCGTTCAGGGATGTGATCGTGTAAAGCCCGACCACAGCAAGCATCAATAGCATAAGGGGTCTCCTCTATATATGTCGTATTGTTCCGAGCCCGGTGTAGATCATGCCGTTTCTGCCGCGCTCCGAGCGCATAAGCGAAATCTCTTCCGCTGTCATTGAAGCGGCGGGAACTTCTATTGCAGGCATAGCAGGCTTGCTCGGTTCGCGTATCAGCGTGATGTGCGGCGAGAACTTTTTGCGGTCGAATGGGATATTCGCGTCTGCGAGGAAATGCCGTATCTGCGCAGCGGTGTTGTGCAGCTCCACAGACGCGGACAGTCCTGCCCACCACAGTCTTCCGAAGCTGCCGACACCGTCGAGTGCCAACTCAAACGGTCTGAACCGCACCGGCTCAAGCGTTTCCATAACATAGTCGGGATCGCCGTACTCGCCGATGAACGCAAGAGTTAAGTGCAGATTTTCGGGCTTGGTGTAGTTGCCGCAGATATTTGCGCGCTTTAGCTGCTCCTGCATTGACAGGAGCGCAGTTTTTATTTCGGAGTTGAATTTTATTGCGATGAATAGTCTCATTGTATCACTTGCTTTTCTTTATTAATGTCAATTCATTTATTATACCACATTCCCGCATTCATTTCAATATCCGGTTGACACCCCGCCGGAATTATGCTACTATTGACTCATAAAGCATAGTTGTTCGGAGGTCAAAATGAAAATCGTAATTGCAATAGATTCATTCAAGGGCAGCCTGACCTCAATGCAGGCGGGGAATGCCGCCGCGGAAGGAATAAAGCGGGTCTGTCCCGATGCGGAAATAAACGTAAGTCCGCTTGCAGACGGCGGCGAGGGGACAGTTGACGCGCTCGTGTCGGGACTTGGCGGGGAGTATCGCTCCGTCCAGGTTACCGGCCCATGCGACAGAACCGTGACCGCGCGATACGGAATTATCGGCAGCACTGCAGTCATGGAAATGGCGGCGGCTGCAGGGATAACGCTTGTTCCGCGCGGTGAGCTTGACCCGATGAAAACAACGACATACGGCGTGGGCGAGATGATACGCGACGCGACAGAGCACGGCTGCCGCAAGTTTATCGTCGGCATCGGCGGGAGTGCGACAAACGACGGCGGCGCAGGTATGTTACGGGCGCTCGGCTTCGGGCTTCTGAACAGCCGCGGAGAGCAGATACCGCGCGGTGCGGCGGGACTCGCGGAGCTTGTTCGGATAACGGACGAAAATGTGCTGCCGGAGCTGTCGGAGTGCAGCTTCAGGATAGCCTGTGATGTGGCAAATCCGCTGTGCGGCGAGAACGGGTGCAGCGCTGTGTTCGCGACGCAGAAGGGTGCAAAGCCTGCCGACATTCCCGTAATGGACGGCTGGCTTGCGCGGTTCGCAGAGCTCACAAAAGCTGTGCGAACCGCTGCTGACCCGGATTATCCCGGCGCGGGAGCTGCGGGCGGCTTGGGATTTGCGTTTCTGTCATATACGAATGCGGTGTTGCAGTCAGGCGTGGAGCTGATACTGCGCGAAACGCGGCTTGAAGAATACATCAGAACTGCCGACATCGTGATAACCGGCGAGGGTCGGCTCGATGCGCAGGCCGCTATGGGCAAGGCTCCGGTCGGTGTGGCGAAGCTCGCTGAAAAGTATGGAAAACCTGTCATAGCTTTTGCGGGAAGCGTCACAAAAGAAGCCGCTATTCTGCACGAACACGGCATTGACGCATATTTCCCGATACTGCGGGGCGTGTGCAGCCTTGAAGAAGCGATGAAGGTTGAAAACGCGGAAAGGAACCTTGCCGATACGACAGAGGAAGTGTTCCGCGCGTTGAAAATGATGATGAGATAATACGACCCGTCCGGGTCTGGAAGGTTTCTTTTATACGCGCGTACTGTGCGCTTTGGGAAATCTTCTTTACGACATCCTGTCGTTCCCGGACGGGGTGTTTTTTTTTCGTTCAATTCTGACCGTAGTATGCGTTCTTGCCGTGTTTTCTGAGGTAATGCCTGTCAAGCAGCTCCTGCTGCATAGGCCCTATGCCCGGAGTCATAGTCTGTGCGTGGTAATTCATAAATGCCGCTTCTTCAAGAACTACCGCATTATGTACAGACTCGTGAGCGTCTTTTCCCCAGGTGAACGGTCCGTGACTCATTACCAGAACAGCGGGTATAGTCATTGGGTCTATCCCTTTGAAAGTTTCGATTATCACATTACCGGTCTCTTTCTCGTATTCGCCGGCTATCTCCTCTGGAGTCATCTTTCTTGTGCAGGGTATCTCACCGTAGAAATAATCGCCGTGAGTGGTGCCGAGTGCGATAACGCCCTTTCCTGCCATTGCGAATGATGTCGCCCAGCGGCTGTGTGTGTGGCATATACCGCCGACATCTTTAAATGCGCGGTACAGTGCGAGATGCGTCGGTGTATCGCTCGACGGCTTGTATTTTCCCTCGACCCTCTCGCCTGTTTCGAGACTAACGACAACCATATCGTCGGCGGTCATACCGTCATATTCAACGCCCGAGGGCTTTATCACAAACATACCGCTTTCTCTGTCAACTCCGGAAACGTTGCCCCATGTGAATGTTACAAGGCCGTGCTTCGGGAGCATAAGATTTGCTTCGAGAACTTCCTGTTTCAGTTTTTCAAGCATATCGCGCACATCTCCTTACTTTTTCAGCTTTGCTGTAAGATCAAGCAGTTCAAGCGTCTGCTCGAATGTATTGAGATCGGTCTTGTCATCTATTATCACGAGCTCGGTGTCCGTCATCTTCGCGAACAGTCTTATGTCATCGCTTGTGAGCGCGGTCGAAACTACGGCGTGATGTGCGCCGCCCGCATATATCCATGCAGCAGCGCCGGTTGCGAAATCGGGCTTTATCTTCCACATGAGTCTTGCTACAGGGAGCTTCGGCATAGGTCTGGGCTGTTTTACAAGCTCGATCTCCGCGCAGACAAGTCTGAAGCGGTCGCCCATATCTATCATCGAAACAGCTATACCGTTTCCGGAGATGCCGTCGAACACAAGGCGCGCAGGATCGGATTTTCCGCCGATGCCGAGCGGATGCACCTGTATTTTCGGCTTGGTTTCCGCGAAAACGGGAGAAACTTCCAGCATATGCGCTGCAAGTTCAAGCTCGTCGCCTTCGGTTAGGTCGTAGGTGTAATCCTCCATGAAACCGGTCGCTCCGGGCCTGTCTGCTGCCATTTTCTGCATTACAGCTCCGATAGCCGCAGTCTTGTAATCGCCTTCGGGTCCGAATCCTATCCCTTTCGACATGATGTTCTGTGCAGCTATACCGGGGAGCTGATTAAGGCCGTGCAGATCCTGGAACGTGTCGGTGAACGCGGAGATATTCTCCTTGGCTATGAACCTGTCGATCGCAGCCTCATATTTTGCCTGCTCGCGCACGGAAGCAAGGTTGTCTGTGTCCATGTCGTACTTGTCAGTGTATTCCTTCATTTTTGCGTCGATCTCGGCTTCTGTTATGCTGTCGGCAAGCTTCACGAGGTCGCCTATGCCGTAATAATTGACATTCCAGCCGAACTTTATCTCGCTCTCGACTCTGTCTCCGTCTGTAACGGCGACATCGCGCATATTGTTGCCGAACATAGCGACGCGCATACCCTTGCAGAAATCTACTGCTGCGGCAGCGTAAGCAAAACGGCGTATCTTTTCTATAACAGATTCGTGCTTATAGTGACCCGCGACTACCTCGCGCTTTATACTGAGACGGGTACAGATGAAACCGAACTCTCTGTCTCCGTGAGCGGACTGGTTGAGGTTCATGAAATCCATATCTATGCTGTCATAGGGCAGCTTCTCGTTGTACTGAGTATGCAGATGAAGCATTGGCTTTCTGAGCGCCTGAAGAGCTCTTATCCACATTTTTGCGGGCGAGAATGTGTGCATCCACATTATCACCGCGATGCAGTCTTTGTCGGCAGAAGCTTTTATGCAGAGCTGTTCGGCTTCGGCTGCGGTCTTGACTATCGGAGTATGTTCGATCACCGCAATATCACTGAGCCTGCCGCTCAGATATTCCGCCATTTCCTTGCTGTCCTTTTCTGCCTGTGCGAGCGTCTCATCGCCGTACAGATCCTGACTTCCCGTTAAAAAATAGATCTTTTTCATGATAAATCCTCCTGTATATTATTAATTGTTTATTGATAGTTCCGCTTGCGTGTCCGCCTTTGGGTTTTGTTTGATACTATTCTATAGACAAGTTTTATTTTGGATTATATATTGATCCGAAATCAGTATGACAGACTATTTGTTATGACTTAACAAAAAAACGGCAAAAGTTGTATTGACAAATTTGCATATTTTCATTATAATTGTATTATACATGTTAAATCAATGGATAATATTCTTGAAAATATGGAGGATAGTCTTGAACGAGATAATTTTATCGTCGGCTTGTCAGCCGGTCGTATGCGCGTGCGGCTGTCTGGCGGCGCACGAGCCGTTTTATCATATTGACCGGATCCCTGATTTCAACGACCTTGTATATGTTGCAGAAGGCACAATGTATGTCAGTGAGGGCGGTACGGACTATGAGATCCATGCGGGCGAACTTCTGTTTCTTAAACATCACGTAAGACATTGCGGAGTAAAAGAAATACAGCCCGGTACGGCGTGGTATTATGCTCATTTTTATCTTGACGAGCCCGTAGATGCAGCTGCGGTTTATGCCTCCGACAAGGCCATGCAGCAGTGTGAGGTGCTCCCGAAAAAGCTGAGCGGGCTGAAAAACAGCGATATCGAACAGCGCTTCTCGGAGCTTGTAAAGTACTGTCGTTTAAGGGACGGCGTGGAAAAAATGAGGATAAACAATATGTTCGGAGCGCTGCTTATTGATATAGCGCTGATGAAATATGCGAACGACAGAAAACACACGCTCTCGTTCCGGATCTGCAAATGGCTGGATAAACATTATAACGAGCCTTTCAGCGCGTCGAGGCTGGAGAAAAAGTTCTTTCTCAGTTATAAGCGCATGGCGGCGGTGTTCAAGGAGGAGCAGGGAATGACCATGCAGCAGTATCATACCGAGCGGCGGATGATGATAGCGTGCGACCTTCTCAAAGCCACGCCGCTTCCGGTGAATGAGATAGCTGCCGATCTCGGATATGACGACCCTCTTTATTTCAGCAGATGCTTCCATGCAAAATACGGGCTCTCTCCGAGAAGCTACCGCATATTGGCCAGAACTGACTACTGAACGGCACTCAATGCGTAATGAAATATGTTACGGGCGGCTATAAGCTTGCCCGTACATTTTTTACTGCGAGATAATCCTCCATATATCTGTGCTGAGCGACGGATAACGTTCTTACGGATGTCATGTTTTATGTTCTTTGTCAATTTTCTGCATTTTTCAAACCAAAATGTAATTTTCTTGGCTGTTTTGCATAATAATATTCATTCGTAATTATAGCAAGTGCACAAATTGGCCGTTTGAGGTTAAATTTGTATTTACAAATTCGGTGAAATATGTTATTATTAGTTCAGACAGTCGTATTGTTTTTGGGTACGGAAACAAAGAACCAGCTTTATGTACTTAAATAGTACATTTACCGATAGGGGTGAAAAGCTTATGGAGGATTACAAATACTTGGCAATAGTCGAGTGGGTCAAGGAGCATATAGCGTCAAACGGGCTTATGCCGAATGACCGTTTCCTTACCGAAAAAGAACTCTGCACTATACATAATTTGATCAGGCAG
>CAMVEM010000025.1 GCA_947166515.1 uncultured Clostridia bacterium
GCACACAAGGTGCGCTAATAAAACGGGCAAAGCAGAGCCCCAATCTCAAGCTCAGCGTTTCTCTGAAATTCTCAAGCGAAAGCGAATTCTTTGACAGGCTGAAACCTGCCGCGCTGAGCTTACTGCTATGTACGGCGGGTTTTAATGTTTTATTTGTTTCTAAAATTCAGAAAAAGCACTCACATTCAAGAATAAGTTGTCATTTAGAGCTGCTACAACCCGCAAGTTGATAATATATAGTTATAATAACTTGAATTCAACCGTGACTTGTGCTATAATGAGAGCAACGACAACGAAAGGGGAATCGCAATGGAAAACGTATTCGGCGCAAATCTCAGAAGGATCCGCAAGGCGCGGAGGATAACGCAGAAACAGCTTGCCGAAGCCGTCGGCGTTTCCGCTCAGGCTGTGTCTAAGTAGGTTCTTTAAGAACGACACTTATAAGGGTGACAAAAAGTGAAAAAGAAAAAGCAGGATGAAGAAAAAAAGAATCCGCTCCATAAAGAATACGGACTTGTGAGCAATCTGAAATGGGTGTTCACTGCGATACAAAAGCATGACGTGACGCTGCTCGCGCTCATAGCCTTAAGCGTCGTGTGCGCGCCGTTCATGAGATATCTGTGGACATTCCTATCAAAATTCATCATCGACCTGATAACGGGAAAAAGCAATACAGAAAGTCTGATTACGCTGATGCTTATGTTTACGGGGATACAGGTGGCGGTATGTATGCTCGAAACACTGTCGTCGAACGAATGGTACAGGTTTATATTTGTGCGCTTTCAGCTCATACTTGAGAAGAACGCAAAGGTAATGAGCGTTGATTTCCGATGCCTCGAAGACCCCGACTATATGGACTGCTATCAGAAAGCGTCAAACGCGCACGGCGGAAATTCTGATGGCATTGAAGGACTTATGCGCTATTCGCTGATGTTTCTGCGCTCACTTTCTGTTATGGTCGTAGGCATAGTTATCCTCGGTACGCTTAACGTGTGGATAATGTTCGGTATCGTGGTACTTGCTGCTGTAAATTTCACAGGCCGCAACGCTGCGAATAAATGGGGCAAGGCACATATCTGGGATCCGCTCGCTAAGTGGTGGCGCAGAAGCGAGTATATGAAACGCGAGGTCACCGATTTCACGTTTGCGAAGGAAGTACGTTTGTTCGGACTGCGCGGCTGGCTCACTGAAAAATACCGCGAGCTCCAGAAGGAGCGTCTGAACGCGCAGATAAAGAACGAACGGCTGTGGTTCGGCGTGGCTGTTGCGTCAAGCATCATCACGGCGGGCGTTCAGCTTTTCGTGTACATTTATCTGATTTACGCCGTGTCACACGGAGACGTAACAATCGGCAATTTCACGCTGTACGTCGCAAGCTCGACGACCATGTTCGGCTGTCTTAACGAGGTGCTCGGCGGCATAGCCGACCTGTTCCAGAAAAGCAGGCAGGTGGACGATTTCCGCAGCTTTATGGACTTTGAGGGTGATGAAGGTTCTGACGGCGGAGCAGAGCTCCCGGAGCTTGACAGCTACGAGTTCGAGTTCCGGAATGTGTCTTTCAGATATCCGAAAGCTGAAAAATATGCGCTCGAAAATCTGTCGCTTAAGATCAGGGCAGGTGAGCGCCTCGCAGTTGTGGGACTCAACGGCGCCGGAAAAACTACGTTCATAAAGCTGCTTCTCCGGCTTTATGAGCCTAACGGGGGCGAGATACTGCTGAACGGTGTGAATATAAAGGAATACGATAAGAAAAGCTATTACCGTGCATTTTCGCCGGTATTTCAGGACGTTGAGCTGTTTGCGTTCCCGCTTGCGGAGAATGTTTCGATGAAGTCGCCGGAGAACACCGACAAAGCGAAAGCCGAAAGGTGCGTGATCGCCGCGGGAATGGGCGACAAGCTGAAAGAGCTGCCAGACGGTATCTCCACCGAGATACTGAAAGTCATACACGACGACGGAGTTGATCTGTCGGGCGGCGAAAAGCAGAAACTCGCGCTTGCAAGAGCGCTGTACAAAAATGCCCCTGTGGTCGTGCTTGACGAGCCTACAGCTGCACTCGACGCGCTTGCGGAAAGTAAGCTGTACAGCGACTTTGACAAGCTTATAGGCGGTAAAACGGCGGTCTATATTTCCCACCGTCTCAGCTCAACGCAGTTCTGCAATAATGTAGCGATGTTCAAGGACGGACATCTCGAAGAGTTCGGCACGCATGACGAGCTTATGAAGCGGGGCGGCACGTATTCGGAGATGTTCCGCATACAGGCGCAGTATTATGTCAGCGATAACGAAAACAGCTTAACGGAGGCGGCCGCAAATGTCTGAAAAGAAGAAAAAGGAAAAGAAACCGCGCGTCGTGCTCCCGACGCTTAAGGTGATGTTCGGCATAATGGCGCGGGAAAAGCCCTGGTTCATCATTATATATGTGTTTATGGCACTGGCGGAGATAGTCTCGGGCACTGCGGAGATAATATTCCCGAAATTCATAATTGATGAGCTCGCAGCTATGGCAGACGGAAGCGTTGAATCGCACATCACAAATGCCATAATGCTTGCGGCGGCGTACATCGGGATAATCGCGGCAGCTTCACTTATTGCGGCAGCCGGAAATTACTTTCAGGACATACTGCGCGAGTGGTTTACGGAATATATAGACGTGAAACTCGCCGAGCGCGGAATGGATATGGATTTCCAGTACACCGAGGATCCCGACGCTCTCGATAAGCTGAACAAGGCGCAGGAGGGAATGAGCTGGTACAGCGGAGGCATAATGGGCGTTACGGACGCGGTGTACAACATCGTGATAAATACAGGCAAGGGTATCGCAAGTGCCGGCATCATTATATTCTGCTGCCCGCTGCTTCTGATAGTTCAGCTTACTTCGCTTGCGCTTATAACCTTCTTCCAGGCGAAGAATATGAAGATAGAGCAGGACGGCTTCGCAAAGCTATCAAAACTCAACCGCATTTTCGTTTATGTGTTCTGGCAGCTTGCGGATTTCCGCTTCGGCAAGGATGTTCGACTCTATGACAGTGCTGATATGATGAGCGGCAAGGCAAAATACTACACCGACAGGATGTGCGGAGTGTGGAGAGATCAGTCACGCGCCGAGCGAAACAACGGCTTCGGAATGGATATAACCAACTCTCTGCGCGACGGAGTCAGCTATTTCTACATAGGCTGGCTTGCGCTTACGGGTGCGATCACGATAGGTGATTTCTCAATGTGCATAGGCGCGGCGGGAACTCTCTACTTCTCGCTTATGGGGATCGTCGGCGGTGTGCAGGATATCGTCAATAAGTGCAGATATGCGCACAGATACATCGAGTTTATGGATTATCCCGCAGCGCTTTCAAAGGGTACAAAACATATTTCCGGCACCGACCATGTCATAGAGTTCCGTAATGTGGGATTTAAATATCCGCGTGCTGACAAGTGGGTCCTTCGTAACATCAATATCACTATCAGGCAGGGCGAGCATCTGTCTGTCGTCGGGCTCAACGGAGCGGGCAAGACCACGTTCATAAAGCTGCTGTGCAGGCTTTACGATGTGACTGAGGGCGAGATACTGATCGACGGCATAAATATAAAAGAGTACTCTGACGATGAATATCGAAAGCTTTTCGCGGTAGTATTCCAGGATTTCAGCCTGTTTGCGTTCAGCCTGCGCGAGAATATCTCGTTCTCTGACGATAAGAAAAACGATCCCGTAATAAATGAGGTCATTGAGAAGTGCGGGCTTGGGAAAGATGTCAATAAGCTTCCGAACGGGCTCGACACGATGATATTCAAGAGCTTTGACGACGACGGGACAGAACTGTCGGGCGGCCAGAAGCAGAAGGCTGCTATCGCCCGCGCGCTGTATAAGAATTCGCCGGTAGTCATACTTGACGAGCCGACAGCGGCGCTTGATCCTGTTGCCGAGTACGACATCTACCGTCAGTTCGATACGCTTGTCGGCGGCAAGACAGCAGTGTACATCTCGCACAGATTGTCAAGCTGTAAGTTCTGCGACCGTATAGCGGTATTCTCGGACTGTACGATCAGGGAGTACGGCACACATGACGAGCTTGTGGGAATAGACGGCGGAATTTACGCCGAAATGTTCAGAGCACAGGCGCAGTATTATGTCGGATAAACAAGAGGCACTGTATCGCTATTTATACAGTGCCTTTAGTGTTTTCCTTTATAATGTGGATAACAGAGGGGTCCGTGACATTGCATATTTCCGGTTTATAAGCTATATGAGACAAAAAACAAAAAAAGTATTGACAAAGAAGTATTTATCTGATATAATAGATATGTTATTCAGATATGTGCCACTAGCTCAGGCGGCAGAGCACCTGCCTTTTAAGCAGGGTGTCCCGGGTTCGATTCCCGGGTGGCACACCAGAAACAACGCTTAACAGCGCCTCAAAGAAGAATGAATAGTGAATAATGAATAATTAATAGTGGTCGAGCACAACACTCTGTACGCCGTTTCTGTATTATTCATTATTCACTATTCATTTTTCATTATTCATTAAAATTGCTTCGCAGTATTTAAGAAACATTTAAAGCGTTCGGGCGGTATAGACGGCGTATTAGGCGCACCGAGGCTGGAAAAATTGCCAAAACACTTTAAAATTATAAAAAAAAGTGCAAAACTACTTGACAAATCTCTGTTTTGTGGTATAATAATAACTGCTGTAAACCTCTGAACGTTTACAGGCACCGGCTACCTGGTATCAGCGGAGGTCAGTATGGCAAAAGATCTTGAATATACGATACTTTACGATATTTATTCGCCGCTTCTGACCGAAAAACAGCGCGATACGCTCGACCTGTACTATAATGAGGACCTTTCGCTCGGCGAGATCGCCGAGGCCGCCGGGATCACCAGACAGGCGGTAATGGGCTGCATACACAGCAGTGAGCAGCGCCTTGACGAGTTTGAGGAGCTTATGGGACTTGCCGGAAAATACCGGACTATAAGTAAGCTGCTCGGTGAACTTGAAGCATATTCTCTCGATGACCCAGTAAAACTGGAGATCATCGGTAAGATAAAAGAACTGTTGTAAAGGAGTGAACGCATTGGCATTTGAAGGATTGTCCGACAAGCTCGGAAGAGTATTCAAAAATCTCCGCGGCTACGGAAAGCTGAACGAAAAGACCGTAAACGAAGCTATGCGTGAAGTTAAAATGGCGCTCCTTGAAGCGGACGTAAGCTATAAGGTCGTAAAGAAGTTCGTGGCCGATGTAAGCGAAAGAGCCGTCGGTTCGGACGTACTCAACAGCCTCACTCCCGCGCAGCAGGTAATAGATATTGTCCATGACGAGCTTTGCAAGCTCATGGGCGGCACCAACGCAAAGATAGATTTCCCCTCGAAGCCGCCGTGCGTTATAATGATGTGCGGACTTCAGGGTGCCGGTAAAACTACACATTCCGCAAAGCTTGCAAAATACCTTAAGGCGCAGAACAGAAGACCTATGCTCGCAGCGTGCGATATCTACCGTCCCGCGGCTATCGATCAGCTTAAAGTCGTAGGTGAGAAGGCCGGCGTCAAGGTGTTTGAAATGGGACAGATAAATCCCGTTAAAATTGCGAAAGAGAGCATAAAATTCGCGAAGGACAACGGATATGATGTTGTTATCCTCGATACCGCGGGTCGTCTGCATATTGACGAAGCGCTCATGGACGAGCTGAAAAAGATAAAAGCTGAAACACAGCCGAATGAGATATTGCTCACCGTAGATTCAATGACAGGTCAGGACGCCGTGAACGTTGCTCAGACATTCAACGATGCGCTCAATATCACCGGAGTCGTGCTCACAAAGCTCGACGGCGATACACGAGGCGGTGCGGCGCTGTCGGTGCTTTCAGTTACCGGAAAGCCGATAAAGTTCGCGGGCGTCGGCGAGAAGCTTGATGACCTGGAGCTTTTCCACCCGGACAGAATGGCAAACCGCATACTCGGCATGGGTGATGTGCTCTCGCTCATCGAAAAGGCCAAGGAGACATATGACGAGAAGGAAGCGGAAAAGCTCGCAAAGAAGCTCCAGACAAGCAAATTCGATATGAATGACTTACTCGCGCAGTTCGAACAGATCGAGAAAATGGGAAGCGTATCTTCTCTTATGAAAATGATCCCCGGACTGAGCGGCAAGATAAAGGAAGAAGACATAGACGAACGCAGGATGCTGCGCATCAAGGCGATCATCTATTCAATGACAAAGAAAGAGCGCGAAAAGCCGTCGATCATTGACGCAAAGCGCAAGCGCCGCATAGCTGCGGGGTCCGGAACAAAGGTCGAGGACGTCAACAATTTGCTCAAACAATTTGACCAGATGCAGAAGATGATGAAGCAGATCTCCGGAAAAGGCGGAAAGCGCAACATGTTCAAGATGATGCGCGGACTCGGTAATATGGGCAATATGGGCGGCGGAATGAACGGATTTTAGTTAAGTTGAGGAAAAGTTATCCGTTTGATCGGGTGAGTATTCCTTGATAATAAAAGACATACTATGGAGGTGAATAAAAATGGCAGTAAAGATCAGACTCAGAAGAATGGGTGCAAAGAAGGCTCCTTTCTACAGAGTAGTAGTAGCGGATGCACGCTATCCCAGAGACGGACGCTTCATCGAAGAGATCGGATACTATGATCCTACAAAGGAGCCCTCAGTTATCAAGATCGACAACGAAAAGGCTAAGCAGTGGATCAAGAACGGCGCTCAGCCGACAGATACCGTAAAGAAGCTGTTAAAGATCAGCGGTGTTGATTGATCGATACGGAGGCAGTTATGAAAGAACTTTTGCTGGCAATGGTGGAAGAGCTTGTGGAAGATAAGTCTGCGATAGAGATAACGGCAGATGAGCCCAAAGAGGACGGAACTATCGTTTATCATCTCCATGTTGCTCCCGGCGATATGGGCAGGGTTATCGGAAAGCAGGGCCGCATTGCTAAAGCTATCAGGACCATAATGAGAGCCGGTGCCGTAAGACACAGCGAGAAGGTCATGGTAGAAATAGACTGAAACGTCTAAAATGTGGGAGAACCGTTTGCTGTGCAGCCGGTTCTTTTGCATTAAAAGGAGAAAAAATGAAAAAATTGTATAAAACATTATGCGCTGCATCGCTTGCTGCAGTGATGATGCTGTCGGGGTGTTCAGACAATAACAAGCAGGAGAAGCAGGATACGAAGGAGTCCCAAAGCTCTCAGAACAGTGAATCGTCAAGACCCGCGAAGGTAACGGAGTTTAAGATCACATCGAGCACGGGAGCAGGGAATTCCGGCGATGTGAAGCTTGAAAAGGGCGATCTCTATGCAGTGATAAGCGTAAAGAACTTCGGAGATATCAAAATTAAGCTTTACCCGGAAGAAGCTCCGTATTCGGTATATAACTTCATCGAGTGTGTTAAGACGGGAAGATATACAGGACGCAATTTCCACCGCCTTATTGAGAATTTTATGATACAGGGCGGTTCACCGAACGGATTAGGCGGCGGTGGAGAATGCATCGACGGCGGAAGCTTCAAGAACGAGGTCAATACAAGCCTTCGTCATTATTACGGAGCGCTGTGCTATGCTTGCTCAGCTCTTGGTGATCTCAGCGATGGATTCTATATTGTTAATGCGAAGGGATCATCGGACCCCGCCAGTGATTATAAAAACACTTACGCGGCAAACGCTATGAAGGCTGCGAATTACAGAGTCCAGCTCGATCAGCTCGACAAATCGACAGAGAATTACGATCTGATAATGTCGCGCGGCACTGAGCTTTACGAATACACTGTAACAAGTGCTGACGCGATCAAGGCAATGAATGATACTATTACCGATGCTGTTACAAAAACGTATCAGGAACGCGGCGGCATATCTCGACTCGACGGAATGTACACTGTATTCGGACAGACAGTAGAAGGCTTCGACGTAATAGATAAAATAACCGCGGTGGAAAAGGTCGATGATGGAAATGGCAATATTTCAAAACCTGCTGTTGATATAATCATTGACAAGATCGAAATATTCACTATGGAATGATCTGTTAAAATTCCCGCTATCAGACAAAAAAATCTCCGGTCGTCTGACCGGAGATCTTTTTATTGCTGTTATTAGTCCTTTACACCGCCGAGAGCCACGCCTGCAACGATATACTTTGATAAGAAGAGATATACGATGATGAGCGGGAGGATCGTGATGAAAAGTCCGATGTAGATAGCACCGTAGTCGATTGTGAACTGCTCGGTTCTCATCTGCTGAACAAACATAGGGAGTGTAGCTTTGTCAGGAGATGCAAGAAGCATGTTAGGAGTGAACAGGTTGTTCCAGCTTGCGATGAATGCGAAGATCGCCTGTGTTGCAATCGCCGGCTTCATAAGCGGAAGAGCTATCGTGTTGAAAATTCTGAACTCGTTAGCGCCGTCTATACGCGCAGCCTCAACTATTTCAAGCGAGAATGCACCGGTCATATACTGTCTCATGAAGAATACGACTGTAGGAGCAGCGATAGCAGGAATGATGAGTGCGAGGAAGTTATCATAGAGACCGAGAGTCTGCATGAATCTCAGGAATCCGACGATAGTTACCTGGCCGGGAACCATCATTACCGCCATAATGAACGCCCAGAGGAACTTTCTGCCCTTGAAGTTGTAGGCGAAGAAACCGTAAGCGGTCATTGTCGAGAAGTAAAGTGTGAGGATCGTTCCGGGGAATGTGATGATCGCGCTGTTTAAGATAGCGCCCCAGAGGGAAGTACCGAGACCTGCAGATTTCTCCATCAGTGTGTTCCAGTTCTGAATAAAGAATCCACTCGGGATAAATGAGATACCTGTTTCGATATCCTTAGTGTATCTGGTGGCATTGATGATCATCAGATAGAAGGGGAATAAGCTTATGATGCAGAGGATCACGCATATTGTTATACGGAAGATCTTAGCGGCAAGTATCTTTCTGGAGTAGCTTGCATCTTCCATTCTTGTTGCGGTGGAAACCGAAATTTTATCATTACTCATCTGTCATCACCCCTTCTTCTTAGCTTTCTTGTCACGGTCGCCCATGAATACAAAGAACAGAACGCTCAGTATCAGTGTTACAAGGAACAGGATAACGGATACAGCCGCAGCTCGTCCGAAGTTACCGGTCTTTGTAAGGAATCTGATGTACATCGTGACAGTCGTAGAAGCGTCATCCGGCATACCGCGTCCGGTATTCATGTTAACGTTGAACAGAGACGGGATATCATACATCTGCAGACCGCCTATGAGTGATGTTACGAGAACATACAGCATAATGGGTCGGAGCATCGGGAGTGTAATATGTATGAATTTCTGCCAGCCTGTACAGCCGTCGATATCGGAAGCTTCGAAGATACTCGGGTTGATACCGAGCACGCCGGAGATCAGGAGCAATGTAGTATTACCGTACCACATCCAGAACTGAATGAATGAGATGATGCCTCTTGTTGGGGCAGCGTTATCAATAAAGAATCTATTATTATCTATCCAGCCGAGATCCATAACGAGCTTAGTGAGAGGGCCGTTAGGTCCGAACATGGAGAAGAATAATATCGAGATTGAAGCTGCGGTTATAACGTTGGGCAGGTAAACCATTACCTTGAATGCGCCTGCGCCCTTGAGCTTTACCTTTGTATCGGTAAGCCATACCGCGAGCAAGAGAGATAAAAGAATTTGAGGAATAAAGTTGAATATCCAGATTATGGCAGTATTGCCAAAAGTTCTTATTGCCATACTTGCCGTGCCGTCATTAGCAACGAACACAGAAGCGTAGTTTTTGGTGAGTGTGAAACCGTCGTTGATCTCGTCACCGTATTTTACATATATATCCTGAAAACTTAGGATAAATGTATAGATCAGCGGCCAAAGCTGAAAGACTAAATAAACGATAAAAAACGGCGCAATGAACAGATAACCGTATCTGCCGTATTCTATCGTCTTGTGTTTCTTGACAGTCTGAGTTGCCATTTTCCTTAATCACTCCCTATTGTAATACATAGATTATATAATTCATCTCCTCTCCGTGAGGAAAGGAGATGAATCATAATCATTATTTTGATCTTAAAGATCGGTACACATATTAGCCTACGTTGATGTAGTTGTATGTGTCAGCAACATTCTTCTTGAATGCAGCTATAGCGTCATCCTTGGACTTGTTGCCAGCAACATATTCCTTGACCTGAGTATCAAAGAGACCTGTGATAGCGGAGTCTTCAGCTGTGATGAGCTTACCGTTGATGCCGCCAACCTTATCCATGTAGTACTGGATGAGTGTCGAACCCTGCTTGTCGGAAAGGATAGCCTTACCGTTGTTGAGAGCTACTTCGTTCTTGCGAGTTTCGATAGCGTCTGTGTTGTTTACATAGTCGGAGTTCATAGCGTTGATCTTAGCCATGAAGTCTGCGTCGCATGTGAGGTACTTGATGAACTTAGCAGCAGCGTCCTTGTCTGCGCAGCCCTTTGTAGCTGCGAGCCATGTGCCGCCCCAAGAATAAGGCTGAGGACCATCTACGAGGATGTAGTCGCCGAAGTTCTCCTCAACGAGGCACCAGTAGGTGTACCATGTGCATCCAGGAAGTGCGAGCGTGTAGTCGCCAGTCTTCTTAGCATTCCAGTCATCGCCCCACTGAGTTGCGCTGTATGTGAGCTTTTCGTCTTCGAGCTTCTTAGCATAATCCATGTAATCGAGCATAGCCTGGTCGATTATGAGGTTATCATCAGCATCATGCCAGCCGTTCTGACGAGCGCCCATCCAAACTCTCTTTATATCCTCATAACCTGTGAGAAGGAGAGTTTCGCCGTTGGACTTTTCCTTAACGAGCTTAGCGGTCTCGTAAACAGCATCCCAATCCTTGAAGAATTCCTGAACCTTAGCGGGATCAGATGTACCGAGGTACTTTTCAGCAAGGGAAGCACGGATTGTCCAAGAACCAGGGCAAGCCTGCCAAGAGAGAGCCTTGAGTTCGCCCTTGTAGTTTGTAGCTGTATCGATTGTGTACTTGTACTCCTTGGAGTAGTCAGCATCTGTGATACCGAGATCAGCGATGTTGAGAAGGTTGGAGCCGTTTGTGTACTTGAGGATGTAGTCAGCCTCGAGTGCAACGATATCAGGATAGAGCTTGTTGCTCGGATCATTGAAGATGTTGTCGAGCTTATCCTGATAGAAATCAGTTCCGCCTGTGTTTACATAAACGATTCTGTTGTAGAGCTCAGGATCAACGTCCTTCAGAACGCCGTCGATGATGCCCTTAACATCTGTGTTCCACATCCATACTACAACTGCGTCTGCTGCGTCAGCGTTACCGGAAACTTCGTTCTCGGGAACCTTCTTCTCTTCAGCAGCTGTTGTATCAGCGGGAGCGTCTGTTGTGTCGCCGCCACCCTGAGCAGCTGTTGTAGAGTCGCCACCCTTATCAGCAGCAGCTGTTGTGGTGGTAGTGGACTTGTTGTCGTCCTTCTTTTCGTTGTTGCTGCATCCTGCTGCTGCTACGATAAGTGCAGAAGCAAGGAGAGCACAAACTACTCTTTTCTTCATAGTTCTTTCCTCCAAAATATTGCGATCCATTTCTTTTATGGACCTTTTGATTTTAAATTGCTCACGGGCGCTTAATTTTTACGTCCTGCAATTTCATTTGTAACTATATCACAAATTTTTCGTTTTTGCAAGCCCTTTTTGAAAATTTTTTTCATCAAATTTTCCGAAATCGTTTTCAATCTTACATTTGTCTTAATATTTTTGTGCACTTTGACAGCCGGAACGCTTTTAAAATAAATAGAGTATAAAATCAAACTAAAAAGCGATAAAATCAATAATGATTATATATAACAACAATGAAGGATTAGGTGATTTCACTTGCACAGTCCTTGAATTCGCAGACTGTAACCTTTCTGTAACCTTCTGGCCGTCCTTTTTAACAAAAAATTGCATATCGCTCGTGACAACGTTTACAGACATAGTTTGCGGTAAATTGTAATACCTTTGTAACCGCTTTTAACACTAATATTAGCTTAAAAATATACCTTTTCTGCTTAAAAATTAAGTAAACATCTGGCTAAATATGCTTCATAACAAGTTTTCCACAATATGGTATTGTGCAATATCACCGTTTTGTAATATGTCGGATTTGAAAAAATGTTAAAAATATTTTGGGAAAAAGCTTGAATTTGAGATTAAAATATAGTACAATATATGTGTAGTTTTCTTTTACGAGAGCACAGCATATTGACAGACATCATCTGATCTGCTATTTATTGCTTATATTTTAATAGTATATACGGAACGGAGCCGGTGAAATGATAAATGCTTGTTCATGTAACAGAATATCATCAGTAAGCGCATCGTTCGTGCGGATACACAGTCGCGTCTGAGCTGTACCATATCAGATACGGCTTTTTGTTTTTTAAAAACGTCACAGGAGGTATCTTATGAAAAAAGTTGCGATAATCATGGGAAGCGACAGCGATCTTCCCGTTGTCAGAAAGGCTGGCGAAGCTCTGAAGCAGTTCGGTGTTCCTTTCGAGATGCACGTTTTCTCGGCGCACCGGTCTCCGGTCGAAGCTGCACAGTTCGCGAAGAATGCGCGTGAAAACGGATTCGGCGTGCTTATCGGCGCTGCGGGAATGGCTGCTCACCTTGCGGGAGCTCTTGCGGCAAACACGACACTTCCGGTGATAGCGCTCCCGGTTAAGGCCAAGGCTCTTGAGGGCGTTGATTCGCTGCTCTCGTCTGTAATGATGCCGCCTGGAGTTCCGGTGGCGTGCGTCGGTATCGACTGTGCAGCAAACGCGGGATATCTCGCTGTACAGATGCTCGCAATAGAAGACAGCGAACTTGCTATGAAATATGCGGAGTTCAAAGAGCAGGCGCATCAGAAAAATCTTGACGCTGACAAAAAAATGCAGGAAACTGTAAAAGAAATATAATCAAAATCAAAAGGAAGGGCATTATCATGGAAAAGAAAGAACAGCTTTACGAAGGAAAAGCAAAGAAGGTATTTGCAACAGACGATCCCGATCTCGTTATTGTATCCTACAAGGACGACGCTACAGCGTTCAACGGACTCAAGAAGGGAACCATCGAAGGCAAGGGCGTTATCAACAACAAGATGACCAACTATATGTTCGGCCTGCTTGAAAAGGAAGGCGTTCCTACACATCTCGTGAAGGAACTCAGCGACCGTGAGACTCTTGTAAAGAAAGTCGAGATAGTACAGCTCGAAGTCATCATCAGAAACGTTGCTGCCGGAAGCTTCTCCAAGAGAATGGGCGTTGAAGAGGGTAAGGCGCTTCTCACACCTATCCTCGAATACAGCTACAAGAACGACGATCTCGGCGATCCGTTCATCAACGACTACTATGCGCTCGCGCTCGGCATCGCAACAAAGGAAGAGCTCGACACTATCGCGAAGTATGCGTTCAAGGTGAACGAGTTCATGCTCAAGTATTTCAAGGAGATTGGCATCGACCTTATTGACTTCAAGATCGAATTCGGCCGCTTCAAGGGACAGATACTTCTCGCAGATGAGATCTCTCCCGATACCTGCCGCTTCTGGGATTCCAAGACCCACGAGAAGCTCGACAAGGATCGTTTCCGCAGAGATATGGGCGGCGTTGAAGACGCTTACAAGGAAATAAGAAGAAGGATCTTCGGCGAATAATTTTCAGTCTTGCGACCTTATGAAAGGGTGAAGTTCAAATGGGCGGTTTTTTCGGAGCAATATCGCATAACGACTGTATTTCCGATGTATTCTTCGGAACGGACTATCATTCGCATCTCGGTACAAGGAGAGGCGGTATGGCGTCCTACGATCCGGAAAAAGGATTTCAGAGAAGCATACACAGTATAGAGAATTCTCCGTTCAGAACAAAGTTTGACGGAGACGCAATGGGAATGAGAGGAAAGCTCGCTATCGGCTGTATAAGCGACAGCGACCCTCAGCCGATACTTGTTACATCAAGGCTCGGACTGTACGCAATATGCAATGTCGGGATCATAAACAATGCACAACAGCTCTCGCAAGAGCTTCTTGAAGACGGCGGCTGTGTGAACTTTGAATCCATGACCAGCGGAAACATCAACTCCAGTGCACTTATCGGCGCTCTTATCGCCCAGAAGCACAGCTTCATGGAGGGCATCAAGTATGCACAGAGCAAGATAGACGGCACCATGTCGCTCGCAATACTCACAGAGGACTGCATCATTGCGGCGCGCGACAAGTGCGGAAGACTTCCGATAATCCTCGGAAAGAGAGACGACGGATATTGCCTGTCTTTCGAGTCGTTCGCATTCCAGAAGCTCGGTTATCAGACATACCGCGAGCTTGCGCCGGGTGAGATCGTGCGCATGACAGCCGACGGTGTCGAAACGCTCGAACGCGGCTTCGGCAATATGAGGATATGTTCTTTCCTCTGGACTTATTACGGCTACCCGAATGCTGTTTATGAGGGAGTGAACGTCGAAGCTATGCGTGCGCGCAACGGCGCTATCATGGCGGAGACCGACAAGAAGAACGGTAAACTCCCCGATGTTGATTACGTCTGCGGCGTGCCGGATTCCGGCATTCCCCACGCGATAGGCTACGCGAACGCGAGCGGCATACCGTTTGCGAGACCGTTCATCAAATATACGCCTACATGGCCGCGCAGCTTCATGCCGCAGAACCAGGCCATGCGTAACAAGATAGCGAAAATGAAGCTTATCCCTGTGCATGAGCTTATCGAGGGAAAGCGTCTGCTGTTCGTTGATGACAGTATAGTCCGCGGAACACAGATGCGCGAAACCGTGGAATTCCTGTACGCCAACGGCGCAAAGGAAGTACACATGCGCTCGGCATGTCCTCCGATAATGTACGGCTGCAAATATCTGAACTTCTCGCGCAGCACTTCGGAGCTCGATCTTATCGCAAGACAGATCATCCAGGAAAAAGAAGGCGACGAAGGCGTAAAGTTCATATCGGAATACAGCGATTCATCAACAGAAAGAGGACAGTACCTGCGTGACGAGATCTGCAGGCGCTTAAAGCTCACATCGCTCGAATTCCAGTCGCTTCCCGGCACAGTCCGCGCTATCGGACTTCCCGAGAACAGACTCTGTACATACTGCTGGACCGGTAAAGAATAAGATTTGCCGCTGCGCTTGAGACTTTGGCCGCTGCGCTTGAGATTTTGATCGCTGCGCTTGAGAGCGGGGCTCTGCCCCGTACCCCGCTTCTTTTCGAACGCGAAAAGAAGCAAAAGCGACTCGCTTCGCAATTTAATTTGCGATCTTTGTGCGGTATTTCTTAATCATTTAAAAACATTTCGTCTATGTTTCCCCGGACGGAGACGGTGGAAACATATACGAGAGACTTTATTTTTCTTTTGAAAGGAACAATAATATGAAGGACAGCCATTCGGAAAGCTATAAAGCAGCAGGCGTTGACGTTACCGCCGGATATGAAGCGGTAAGGCTCATGAAGGAGCACGTCGAGCGTACCCGCGTTAAAGGCGCTATCGACAGCATAGGCGGCTTCGGCGGTCTTTTTCAGCTCGATAACAAAGAATATGAAGAGCCTGTTCTCGTTTCGGGAACTGACGGCGTCGGCACGAAGATAAAGCTCGCATTCCTGCTCGATAAGCATGATACGATAGGTATTGACGCTGTTGCTATGTGCGTCAACGATATAATCTGCTGCGGCGCAAAACCGCTGTTCTTCCTTGATTATATCGCCTGCGGAAAGAACATTCCTGAAAAGATAGCGTCTATCGTCAAGGGTATTGCGGACGGCTGCGTTGAGTCCGGCTGCGCTCTCATCGGCGGCGAGACTGCCGAGCATCCCGGCCTTATGCCGGAGGATGAATACGATGTTGGCGGATTTTCTGTCGGCATCGTCGAAAAGAAAAAAATAATCGACGGAACCAAGGTAAAAGAAGGCGACGCAATAATCGGTCTCGCTTCCTCGGGTGTACATTCGAACGGATTTTCGCTCGTGCGCAAGGTGTTCGGAATAGATAAGCGGGAGGTGCTCGACGAAAAGCTCCCGGACGGAAGAACGCTAGGAGAAACACTTCTCGCTCCGACAAATCTGTATGTAAAGCCTGTGCTTGACCTTATTAGCAAGGTTGAAGTAAAGGCGATAAGCCATATCACAGGCGGCGGATTCTATGAGAATATCCCGCGTTCGATACCGGACGGGTTTACCGCTCTGATCGAAAAGGGAAGCTGGGAAATTCCGTATATATTCAAGCTTTTGCAGGAACGCGGCGGGATAAACGAGCACGATATGTTCAATACCTTCAATATGGGTATCGGAATGTCGATCGTTGTTTCAGCAGAAGAAGCAGACAAGGCACTCGAAGCGCTGAAAGTAAGCGGAATGTCTGCATATAAGATCGGTAAGATCGGAAAGACCGACAAGGCTATTATAATTGAGTAATCGGCTGTTTCGGGGCAATTAACCCGAAAGCCGAAATATGCGAAGCGAGTCGCTTTTGCCTCTTTTCGCGTCCGAAAAGAAGCGGGTGCAGGGCAGAGCCCTGCTCTCAATCGAAAGCGACTTCTTATGGGGACGTTGATCTATGAAAAATATAGTTGTACTCGTATCGGGCGGCGGCACCAATCTGCAGGCGCTCATAGATGCCGAAAAGCGCGGCGAACTCGGTGACGGCAAAATAACCTGTGTTATTTCGTCAAAGCCGGACGCTTACGCTATCAAGCGCGCAAAGGACAATTTTATACGCACTAAAGTTATCGTAAGGGCGGACTATCCCGATATCGCGTCATACAGCAAGGCTATGACCGATCTTCTGAGAGAGGCGGAAGCCGACCTTGTTGTGTACGCGGGATTTATGACCATACTTGACGAGCAGGTGTGCAGGGCGTTCCCGAACAGGATGATAAATGTTCACCCTGCGCTGATACCGTCTTTCTGCGGTAAAGGATACTACGGTCTCAGAGTGCACGAGGAGGCGCTGAAAAAAGGCGTCAAAATAACCGGAGCCACTGTTCATTTCGTTACCGAGGAATGCGACGGAGGCCCGATAATCCTGCAGAAGGCAGTCGAAGTGAAAAACGGAGACACTCCGGAGATACTCCAGAAAAGAGTAATGCAGGAAGCGGAATGGAAGATACTCCCGCAGGCGGTAAAGCTGTTCTGCGAGGGAAAAATTAAAGTTGAAAACGGCGTTGCAGTCGTTGAAGAACCGGAAGAATGAAAGGAGTAGCTATGGAGCTTACAACTATCGAAAAGGAGCTTAACAGTCTCGAATACCACGGCAGAGGAATTATTCTCGGAAAGTCGCCTGACGGAAAGAAAGCGGTAATTGCGTATTTCATCATGGGACGCAGCGAAAACAGCCGCAACCGCGTATTCGTAGAGGACGGCACGGGCATACGTACACAGGCGTTTGACCCCTCGAAAATGGTAGATCCTCACCTTATAATCTACGCACCGGTTAAGGTGCTCGGCACAAAGACGATAGTTACGAACGGTGACCAGACCGATACTATCTACGAGCAGATGGACAAGCAGATGACATTTGAGCAGTCTCTTCGTTTCCGTGAGTTTGAGGACGACAAGCCGAACTATACTCCCCGTATCTCCGGTATCGTTCACGCTGACGGCGGCAATATGAACTATGCGCTTCACATAATAAAGAGCGATGACGGCGACCCGTCCTGCTGCATACGCAACACTTATGCATATAGCTGCCCGAAGGACGGCGAGGGACGCTTCATACATACATACAAGGGTGCAGGCGACCCGCTCCCGAGCTATGAAGGCGAGCCGAAGAAGCTCTCGATCCCGGACATGGACATAGACGCGTTCACAAAGTATGTCTGGGAAAATCTCAATAAGGACAACAAAGTATCTCTCTTCACAAGATACATTGATATCGAGACCGGCAAGTTCGAGTCCCGCATCGTCAACAAGAATGTATAATTCAAATTGTGTAAAGTTTTTTGGAAGTGGGTCCGGAGGAGAACCTTTTGTTCACAAAAGGTTTCCCTCGGTCTCAAGCGAAGCGACAGATCTGGAGGTAATCTATCATGAAAGAACTCGAACTCAAATACGGCTGCAACCCTAATCAGAAGCCGTCAAGAATATTTATGGAAAAGGGAGAGCTTCCTATCGAAGTTCTCAACGGAAAGCCCGGCTACATCAACTTTATGGACGCTTTCAACGGCTGGCAGCTCGTAAAAGAGCTGAAAAAGGCTACCGGACTTCCGGCTGCTACATCCTTCAAGCATGTTTCGCCCGCGGGCGCGGCAGTGGGACTTCCGCTGACTGATGTTCTCAAGAAGATCTACTGGGTGGACGATCTCGGCGAGCTTTCTCCGCTTGCGTGCGCATATGCAAGAGCAAGAGGCGCGGACAGAATGTCCTCTTACGGCGATTTCATCTCGCTTTCCGACATGTGCGACGTTCCCACAGCTAAGATGATACAGCGCGAGGTTTCCGACGGTGTCATCGCTCCCGGCTATGAGCCCGAGGCGCTTGAAATTCTCAAATCAAAGAGAAAAGGCACATACAACATCATAAAGATCGATCCCGATTACGTTCCTGATCCTATCGAGCGTAAGCAGGTGTTCGGTATCACTTTCGAGCAGGGCAGAAACGAGCTTGTTATAAACGACGAGCTGTTTTCCAACATGGTAACAGAGAACAAGACTCTTCCCGAGAGCGCTAAGATAGACCTTGCAATCGCTCTTATCACGCTCAAATATACCCAGTCGAACTCCGTTGCATACGCTTGCGGCGGTCAGGCTATCGGTATCGGCGCGGGTCAGCAGTCGAGAATACACTGCACACGTCTCGCCGGCACAAAGGCAGACAACTGGTATCTGCGCCAGAGCCCGCAGGTGCTCGGGCTTCAGTTTGTTGACGATATCCGCCGTGCAGACCGCGACAACGCTATCGACCTCTATATCGGTGAGGACTACATGGACGTTCTTGCTGAGGGCGCATGGCAGAACATCTTCAAAGTTAAGCCCGAAGTATTCACTGTTGAAGAAAAGAAGAAGTGGCTCTCGACCATGAAGGGCGTTTCGCTCGGTTCCGACGCGTTCTTCCCGTTCGGCGACAATATCGAGCGCGCACACAGAAGCGGTGTTGAGTTCATAGCACAGCCCGGAGGCTCGATACGCGACGACAACGTTATCGAGACCTGCAACAAGTATGGCATCGCTATGGCATTCACGGGAATAAGACTGTTCCACCACTGATATGAGTTTCTGTAAGGATATTTACCCCGAGCTCTATGATTATCTCAAAGACCTCAAAGGTGTTGAGATAGATTATCAGGAGCAGTGGGGATGGACCCGGTTCAAGCTTCGGGGAAAGATGTTTGCGGCGATAGTCGCTGACGGAACAGACGGCGCGCTTCTCAATATCAAGGCGCAGCCCGACTACAACGACATGATACGCAGGCTCCACGAGGATATAAATGAAGGCTACTACATGAATAATGAGCACTGGAACAGCGTGAAGCTCACAGGCTCGGTGCCGTATGAGGTAGTCAGGGATATGTGTGACCGCGGTTATAACATCGTACTTCGGCACCTTCCGAAAAAAGCTCAGCACGAGATACTCGAAGATATATGGGCGTGATCCCGGCTGAATGAACAAAGTACTATTTTTCTTTCACCCCCGCCGACGGCGGGGGTGAAAGCTCAATATGACCCATAAGAAAGGAAATGGTAAAATGGATATACTCGTAGTAGGCGGCGGCGGACGTGAGCACGCCGTAATAAAGGCTCTTTCGCAGTCCTCAAAGATCGGTAAGATATACTGTGCTCCCGGTAACGGCGGCATTTCAAAATATGCGGAATGCTTTCCGGTAAAGGCTACCGACATTGACGGAATGGTCGAACTTGCGGAAAAATTAAAGCCCGATTATGTTTTCGTGACACCCGATGATCCGCTTGTTATGGGAATGGTCGATAAGCTCAACGAAAAGGGATTCAGAACCTTCGGTCCGCGCGCGAATGCCGCTATACTCGAAGGCAGCAAGGTATTCTCGAAATCGCTGATGAAAAAGTACGGCATACCCACTGCGGGGTATGAGACATTTACCGACGCGGAAAAGGCAATTGCTTACATAAAGGCTCAGAACAGCTATCCGGCAGTAATAAAATGCGACGGACTCGCACTCGGCAAGGGCGTTATCATTGCGCAGAACGAGCAGGAAGCGATCGACGCTGTAAATTCTATGCTGATCGGCGGAAAATTCGGAAAGAGCGGAAGCGAGATCGTCATAGAAGAATTCATGACAGGTCCCGAAGTTACCGTGCTCGCGTTCACAGACGGAAAGACCGTAAAGCCTATGGTTTCGTCCATGGATCATAAGCGCGCTTATGACGATGACAAGGGTCTTAATACCGGAGGAATGGGAACTATCGCGCCGAACCCGCTTTATACAAAGGAAAAAGCCGACGAGTGCATGGAGAAGATCTTCAAGCCTACGATAGCGGCAATGCAGAAAGAGGGAAGACCGTTCAAGGGCTGTCTCTACTTCGGACTTATGCTTACTCCGAACGGTGCGAAGGTGGTAGAGTACAACTGCCGCTTCGGCGATCCCGAGGCACAGGTGGTGCTCCCGCTTCTGAAAACCGACCTTGTGGATATTATTGAAGCAATATATGAAGAAAAGCTTGACAAGCTCGATATAGAATGGTATAATGGTGCCTGCGCTTGTGTCATAATGGCGAGCGGCGGCTATCCCGAAAAGTATCCTACCGGACTTGAGATAAAGGGACTTGACGAAAAAGGCCAGCTTGCGGACGAAAAGGCGTTCGTATATCATGCGGGAACAAAGCTCGACGGAGAAAAATTCCTCACTGCGGGCGGAAGAGTGCTCGGCGTGACAGCTACGGCAGATGATCTGCAGAAAGCGCTCGATAAGGCGTATGACGCGGTATCTGAGATCAGCTTCGAGAACGCGCATTTCCGCAGAGATATAGGAAAGAGAGCACTTTCAGAGTAAGATTGCCAAAATGAGGTCGCCAAAGTGAGACTCCTGTTTGAAATAGACAAGAAGAATTATGATCCGAATGGAAAAATAGGCACTCGCCCGTCTGTCCGGGGAGTTATCATAAGAGACGGCAAAGTTGCGCTTGTTCACAGTCTGAAATATGATTACTACAAATTTCCGGGCGGCGGTATAAACGCGGGCGAAAAGCACGACCAGACGCTTATCCGCGAGGTAAGGGAAGAAACTGGACTCTGTGTTATTCCTGAAACGATAAGGGAATACGGTTATGTTCACCGTATCGAGAAGGGTAAGATCGAGGACATTTTTGTGCAGGATAATTATTATTATTTCTGCGGCGTTTCAGATGGGACACAGCCGACGGAGCTTGACGGATATGAGGCGGACGAGATGTTCACGCTTGAATTCGTAAAGCCGGAGTATGCGATAGAAGTAAACCTTACCCACGATCACGGCTCAAAAGAAAAAAACGAGCATTTTGCAGGAATGAATGAGCGTGAAACAAAAGTTCTTCAGATGATCGCAGAAGAATTCGAAGCATAATTTTCTGTAACCTTTTTCCGGTTTGCGCGGTGTTGTATATGAAAGCTCTTGGAAATAATATACAACACATTTAAGGCAGGTAAGATGATATGAAAAAGATGAAAACAAAAGTATTGACAACCGTTCTTGCGATCGTGACAGCAGCGGCATTGGCAGGCTGTGCGGCAGATGAGACCAGAAATGCCAAAGCTACGGATAAGGCGGAAGTATCAGCACATGAGACTACCGCGGAGAAAGAGCCTGCGGAAGCTTTTGCAGGTGCAGCGAATGCTGCGGACGCCGACAAATATGATCAGCCGGGCGAATCGGAAGTGGATGTTGCAAAGCTTTCGGGAGAACAGGCCGGTGAGTCCGAAGGTGACTCGGATAATGATCCGGGAGAGAATGAGGATCCCGAAGACAATGAAGATCCCGAAGACAATGAAGATGATGAAGATGAATGCAGCGATGAAGAAGATGATGACAGTGACAGCGAAGATGAAGACGGGGACGAAGATGATGACGGCGATGATGATGACGATGACGGAAGCGGAGAAGGAGAAGCTGTTGAGATCACCGGCAAACTCTCGCCGATAGACAACGGAACATACCCCTGCAGCGTTGTACTTGTCAGCACAGCCGAGAATACAACAAAGGAAATGATACAGGAGGTCGTTTCCAAGTATAATCTTGGGATCGTGTACGATTACGGTATGTTGAATATGTACGCATTTTCGGTCCCGGAGCCTATGGACAAGGAAACTACGAAGAAATTTCTTGATGAGCTTATGTCTTATGAGTTCATAGTTGAAGCCGAGCCGGATCAGATAATATATCTCGACGATCCGGTGATACGCGATCCCGGGATCCAGGGATCGATACAGTGATATTGACATGCGGTGGTGTTCACCCCGACATACCGCAGTTCGATGTATAAGCGCCAAAAGCGTGCGGGACGCGCGCATTTAAGCGGCAAAAAGGCGAGTTCGCAAAATCCTCGCTGCCGGAAAATAACCGGTAAATCAAAACTACGAAAGGAAAAGAGGGTATTATTTCTGTACCCTCGGATAAGGAAATGGAAAGAAACAGAAAGAAAATATTTTTTATCACGCACGCGGCAGTGATAGCGGCACTTTATGTGGTGCTGACAATGGTGAGCGCGGCGTTCGGTCTTTCAAGCGGAGTAATACAGGTCCGCATATCCGAAGCGCTTACGGTACTGCCTTATTTCACACCGGCTGCAATACCGGGACTGTTCGTTGGGTGTCTGCTCTCGAATATGCTCACACCCGGGACTGTAATATGGGACGTAATATTCGGAAGTCTCGCTACTCTCATAGGAGCGGTGGGAACATACTTCCTCGGAAGATATGCGAATAAGTGGCTGTCGCCGATACCGCCGATCGCAGCGAATACGCTTATAATACCGTTTGTGCTCAGATTTGCTTACGGCGCTGAGGATTCGATCGCATTCATGATGCTTACGGTAGGCGCGGGTGAGGTCATCTCCTGCGGAGTGTTAGGAATCCTTCTGCTTGTAGCTCTGGAGCCCATAAAAAGAAAGATATTCTCTCAGCAGACAGAATAGTTCAATGACCCGGTATCTTTGGGGTGAGATGCCGGGATATTGTTTTTTGAGGGTAGTTGGAGAATATCCGAAAAATAAGAGAATCAAGCGAAAAAATGTGAAAAAATGCTTGACAAACGAGCCGTGATGTGCTAAAATAAATAAGCCGCATGTGAGGGGCTTTTTTAAGTCTGCCGCAGCAGAGCGTCAGCGCCGCCCACAGCGAGATCGTAATTAAAGAAACGAGGTAAAAAAATGTACGCAGTAATCGAAACAGGCGGAAAACAGTATCAGGTCAAGGAAGGCGACGAGATCTTCGTAGAGAAGCTCGGTGCCGATGAAGGCAGCTACA
>CAMVEM010000026.1 GCA_947166515.1 uncultured Clostridia bacterium
GTGCGCTTATAAAGCGGGCAAAGCAGAGCCCCAATCTCAAGCGTAGCGTTTCTCTTAAATTCTCAAGCGAAAGCGACTTCTTTGACAGCCCCAACCCCCTCCCTTGAAGGGGAGGGGGCTATTTTTTCTTTCGTGGGGAGAAGAGCTCCCCACACCCCACCTGTTATCGGCTCCGCACCCGAAGGGGTGCAGGGGGCGCTGCACGATGCAGCGATTGACCGCCCAAAAGAGCGCATGATGCGCGCATAAAAGGCGGTCATAAGCGACTCCAGAAAGCCCCCGAAAAAGGGTCATAGGGGCGGAGCCCCTATAAAAAAGCCCCCTCACTTTAGGGAGGGGGCTGGGGGTAGGGTATCAGAAAGTATAATTGCCGTTATCGTCCTTTTCGGGGAACTCCGGAGCCTTCGGGAACTCCGGCGTCTCGATCTTATCCGGGAATGTAGGCGCTGTCGGGAATTCCGGCCGCGCATAGCTCGACGAATAATCGGGAACTGTCGGGAAATCCGCCGCCTTTGGTACGTCCTGCACTGTCGGGACGCTCTGTACGGTGGGTATATCCTGTACCTTCGGTATCTCCGAGAATGTCGTCTGTACGTCCTGGACCTTCGGTATCTCGGCAAATGTCACCGGCGCTTCCGTCATCTTTGGAACTTCTGCGACCTCCGGTGCCTTTTTAAGACTTACGCGGGCAGGAGCTGCCGGAGTTTCCGGAATCTCAGGCTTTTCAAGCTTTACCGGAGCAGGAGCGGGTATCGGTGCAGGAACGGGCGTCGGAGCTGCCGGAACATCATCGGGAAGTTCTCTGCCGCCGTTCGAAAGATCGACGTTCTTCTCGGTGTAGGGATCGACGCTCTGCATCTCGCCGCTTCCGGCTTCGACATATTTCTGGAGATGCTGATAGTCCTCGCTCGGTTCGACCCTGAACTGGTCGGTGCTGTAGCGGTCTTTCAGCTCAAGCGGTTTTATCTGCGTATTTTCATCATTCGCGCTGACCTTCGGCATTTCCGGAGGCTTGGGCATTTCCGGGAGCTGCGAGCCTATCTCGCGGTCAAACGCAGAGTCTGCGCTTTCGGGGTTTATAACGGGCAGGTCGCCGTTCATCGGCATCTGAGCTTTCATGGAGCCGCGCTCTTCCAGCATTACACCACCGTTGGAAAGGTCTATGTTCTGCTCGCTGTGAGGATCCACAGACGGCATACTGCTGCCCCTGTTCTGCGCTCCTGACGGAGGAATAAACGGCGGTACGCTGCTGCCGTAGATGTTCGGCTGACCCATTCCTCTTGTCTGCCAGTTGTTTTCGGCGCCCTGCTCACCTTCAAGCGGCGGCAGCGGGCGCTCCATATCGGAATAATTCTTCTTGCCGAAGAAGTTTTCGTCCGGACCGCGTCGGCGCGGTGCCGGTATCGGCGGCTGGACCTGAGAACTTCCCGCCGGGCGATTATAATTCAGTATAGTCTGCATCTCCTGCGCCGAACTCTTGTTCTGCCTCATGCCGAACATGGCGAAGGGCTGCTTTGTTTCAGCGGTATAATCGGCCTTCTTCTGATAAGAAAGTATCCGCTGCGCTTCCGGAGACAGCGGCTGTCCCTGTCTGGAAGTTCCCTGCGCGGGCTGCCGCTGACTGTATATCGGCTGAAGCTGCGGGGGCACTCCCTGCCCGGGGATTCCCTGACCTGGAGTTCCCTGCATGGGCTGTGCGGGAGAAACTCCCCCCGTTCTGCCCTGAGAGTATATCTGCTGCATCTGAGCGGGCATACCCCTGTTGACCTGAGTGCCGGAGCCCTGCGTCATTCCTGCGCCGCCGGTCTGAACGGGAAGCGTCGGGGAAGCCGACTGCTGCGGAAGTCCGCCGGTGTAAGTGCCGTTGCCGCTTGCTGGGCTTCCTGACTGCGGAGAACGGTACATATCGCCGCTTACGGTCGCCGGAGGAACATAACTCAGCGTGCTGCGCTTAGTGCCGCGTCCGAATCCGAGTATGACCACGATAATGATGACCGCCACGCCGAGAATGCCGAGCCCGAGCGGAAGCACGAATACCGCCGACTTTGCGTGAAATCTCACTACATACGGAACGGTGGCATCCTTTAACTGCTTCTTCATGTCGTTACGCTGTTTCGCTGTGTAAGCATAGGCGTAAACTGCATCTATGTATTCATCTACCAATTCATAATAATACTTACGTTCATCGCTTTCGAGAGAAACGACCTCGGCTCTTCCCACTTCGACAACTGTCGTCGGAGCCGAACCGCCGGAATAATACGAAAACACCTCGTCCTGAAGGTCTTCGAGCTTCTTCATCTGTGCGGTGTTTCCGGTTTTATACAGTATTATCTTTGCCGGGACAGCATCGTTCGGCGAATCATAATACGGTATCGCGTAATATTCATCGACCGGTTTATCTTTTTTGTTTTTCTCGTAATGATACATAAAACAACCGAGAGTATCGGTTATTTTTCCGTAAACTATGTCGCCCTCGTGGAAATCCTCAATAGTCATATCGGAAAAATCGCGGTGAGAGCCGCCCATATCCTGGAAAACATCTCTCAGCCCGAAAAATGTAAGCGCTGCGCCCATAACTATAAGTCCGATCAGAAGTCTTACCACCGGACGTCCGAATCCCGTAACAGCCATAGTATTTCCTTTCTATGTATAGTCACTTCGCTTGGGAATTTTCGCCGCTTCGCTTGAGATTTTTGTCGCTGCGCTCGAGATTTTTGTCGCTGCGCTCGAGATTTGGGAGACAAATTTTGTGAACAAAATTTTTCTCCCAAACCCTCTTTCAAAAAACTTTACTCTTTGGAGCGGTACGGTATTCTTTGCTAAAACCGAAAATTATTTCTGCGGAACCTCTATCTTTGTCATGCCGCCCATGTACGGTCTGAGTACCTCGGGGATGTTGACGGAGCCGTCGGGGTTCAGGTTGTTCTCAAGAAATGCGATAAGCATTCTCGGCGGAGCAACGACAGTGTTGTTGAGGGTATGAGCAAGGTACTTCTTTCCGTCCTTGCCGGCAACTCTTATCTTTAAGCGGCGTGCCTGAGCGTCGCCGAGGTTCGAGCAGCTTCCGACCTCGAAATACTTCTTCTGTCTCGGCGACCATGCTTCAACGTCAAGGCTCTTGACTTTAAGGTCTGCAAGGTCTCCGGAGCAGCATTCGAGCGTTCTTACGGGGATATCCATAGAGCGGAACAGATCAACGGTGTTCTTCCAGAGCTGATCGAACCAGTACGGGCTGTCCTCGGGCTTGCAGATAACGATCATTTCCTGCTTTTCGAACTGGTGGATACGGTAAACTCCGCGCTCTTCGAGGCCGTGTGCGCCCTTTTCCTTACGGAAGCAGGGAGAATAGCTCGTCAGAGTGTGCGGAAGTGTCTCCTCGGGAACGATAGTGTCGATGTACTTGCCTATCATGGAGTGCTCACTTGTGCCGATGAGATAGAGATCCTCGCCCTCGATCTTGTACATCATGGCGTCCATTTCCGCGAAGCTCATAACGCCGGTAACGACGTTGCTTCTTATCATAAAGGGCGGTACACAGTAGGTGAATCCCCTGTTTATCATAAAATCGCGCGCATAGGAGATAACGGCGGAGTGAAGTCTCGCTATATCGCCCATGAGATAGTAGAAACCGTTTCCGGCAACGCGTCTTGCGGCGTCAAGGTCGATGCCGTTCAGCTTTTCCATGATGTCGGTGTGGTAGGGGATCTCGAAATCCGGAACAACGGGCTCGCCGAATTTTTCGATCTCAACATTGAAGGAATCGTCCTTTCCGATCGGAACGCTGGGGTCGATGATGTTAGGAATGGTCATCATGATCTTTGTGATCTTCTCGGAGAGCTCGGCTTCTTTGGCTTCGAGAGCTTCGAGGCGTGCGGAGAACTCGCCGACCTGCTTCTTGGCTTCTTCTGCTTCTTCCTTCTTGCCCTGGCCCATGAGAGCGCCTATCTGCTTGGAGATGCGGTTTCTGTCGCCGCGCAGAGCGTCGGCTTCCTGCTGGGTCTTACGGCTTTCCGCATCGAGCTCTATGACCTCGTCAACGAGCGGGAGCTTCTGATCCTGGAACTTTTTCTTGATGTTTTCCTTTACAACATCGGGGTTTTCTCTTAAGAATTTAATGTCGATCATTTCAGTATATCCTTTCTTTTAACCGGTTAATACCGATAGATTTTCTTTTTTATAAGGAGCAGCGCATTATATATGCGGGTGCAGCCTTTCAGGAGGGTGAGGGTAAGGGGTTTGGGGAAAGGCTTGGTAGGACACCATGCAGAAGTCCCCAAACGCCGCAAGGAAGCGGCGAAAAGAGGGGCTTCCGGAGAGGGAAACTCATTTCCACTTTGGAAATGGGGTTCCCTTTCCCTTCCCCAAGTCTCATTACTTCTTGACTTCCGACAGGAACTTTATCAGCTCTTTGAGCTCGTCCTCGTCGGCGCATTCGACGCCGAGAATGAACTTATCCTTAGTCTTGTCTATTCTTACGGGCTTGCCGATGTGGTCTGTAAGACTCAGCTCGGCTTCGACAAGGAACGTGTCCTTCGGGGCTTTCTCACGCGCGGGCTTGTTGAGAGTCATCTGCTTGGCGAGACGTTCGAGAGCGCGGACGCTTATTCCGTCCTTGACAGCTTTCTGAGCTAAGATGCGCTGTATCTCCTCGTCCTGTATGCCGAGGATCACCTTACAGTGTCCGACCGAGAGCTCGCCGCTTCGCACCATAGCCTGAAGGTCTTCCGGCAGGGTTATGAGTCTGAGCGAGTTTGCTATCGACGAACGCGGCTTTCCGACCTTTTTGGACACCTGCTCCTGCGTCATATCGAAAGTATCTATCAGGAGCTTATAGCCGAACGCGACTTCGATAGGGTTCAGGTCCTCACGCTGGAGGTTCTCTATCAGCGCTATCTGCATGGTCTGCTCGTCGGTAAGCCTCATTATGCGCACAGGCACTTCGGTCAGACCGGCTATCTTTGCGGCTCTCCAGCGGCGTTCGCCGGCGACTATCTGATATCCGTCGCCGTAGGGGCGCACCGTGAGCGGCTGTATCACGCCGTGCTCCGCTATATTTTCGGCAAGCGCGTTGAGCGCTTCTTCGTTGAAATTCTTTCTCGGCTGTTTTTTGTTCGGCTCTATAACCGACAGCTTAAGCTTCTGCTGTACGTTGTTCTCGTCCGAGCTGCTGAGCCCGTCGTCGAAGAGCCCGTCGAGAAAATCGTCGTTGAATGCGGGTTTTTTTGGCATTTCTGTCCTCCGTTATAGCATCTCTTCCATAGATTTGCACTTGCGCGCGACTTCCTTAGCGAGTCTTGCGTAAGCGTCAGCGCCCTTTGATGTCGGATCGTAGTACATAATAGGTTCGCCGTGGCTCGGTGCTTCGGTGAGCTTTACGTTCCTCGGTATCTCCGCGTTGAAGAAGATATCCGGCGGGAACTTTGACTTTATGGCGCTCATGACCTCGCGGTTCACCTTGAGCTTCGTATCCACCATTGTAAAAACTATTCCCATTATCTGCAGATTGCGGTTGCTGGAGTTCTTCACGCGCTTTACGGTGTTTATGAGCTCCGCCACACCCTCAAGGCTGTACGGCTCGCACTGCATGGGAATTATTATCCTGTCGCAGGCGTTCAGCCCGTTCAGTGCAAGCACTCCGAGCGAGGGCAGGCAGTCTATGATTATCACATCGTAGCTGTCTCTGACCTGAAGTATCGCCTTTTTGAGCTGCATATTCTTGTTCTCGAACCTTATAAGCCTTATCTCGGCTTCGGCAAGAGACTGTGTTGACGGCATGAGGGACAGATTCTTGAACTTTGTCTCTACTATTGCTTCCGCGGGTCTGACTTCGCCCATTATTACGTCGTATGTAGTCTTTTCAAGGCTTCTCTTGGCGGCGCCGGAGAAGCCGAGACCGGCCGTGGCGTTTCCCTGTGGGTCAAGATCGACGATCAGCACGCGTTTTCCCATATTTCCGAGCGCAGCGCCGATATTTACCGCGGTGGTGGTCTTTGCCACTCCGCCCTTCTGATTGACTATGGATATTATAACTGCCAAACTTATCGTCCCTTTCCTTTATGCATACCGAACGGTCGTTTATTCGTATTTATGCCGTTATCCGGTACTTTTATAAATAACAACTCAATTATTATACCATATTTGGGAATTAAAATCAACCCTTTTATGCAGGACATAAGACAGGAGCGTCACACCTGCATATTTTTCCATTTCTGGGTCTTGAAGAAGTGATCGATCGATTCGAGGATCTGGTTCTTCTCCATTGATTTCAGCAGATATCCCTGCGGTTTCAGCGCCATTACCTTCATAACGCTGTCTCTGTTGGAATTTCCGGTGAGGAATATGATCGGGATATTTGCGGAATGAGGCTCGCTCCTTATCATTTCCATGACCTGAGTGCCGGTGGTGATAGGCATATCATAGTCGAGCAGTATCAGGTCCGGCGTATGGTTGGCGATGTAGGTTATCGCCTGCATACCCGACCTTGAAATGGTGATGTTGTACCTGACCGAGAGCCACTCCTGCATCAGTTTCAGATACATGACATCATCATCGACAAGCAGGATATGCTTTCCTTTCTTGCGCTCCTCGTTGACCCTCGCTATCTTTTCAAGCTCGGCGATAAGCACCTTCATGTCGAACGGACGCTCAAACTCGGCGGCTATGAGATTCGCGGTGACAGAGTTCCTGATCTCGGCGATCTCCTCGGTATAGCCGACAACTGTGACCGTCTTTTCGTCCTCGGACAACACATCCTTCAGGAAAACGAGCACTTCCGGCGTTTCAAACACGAAATTTCCCGCATAGATAAGGTAGATATCCGTACTTTCACGCTCTTTGGCTATTTTTTTTATGTCCGCATCCACGACGCTCGTCTCGAACCCGGATTTCCGCAGATTATTGGCAAGCGCGTCAGTCATAAACGCCGCTCCTCGGCTTATTAGAAGTATTTTCGTTGCCATTTCTATTCTCCTGTCTTACTTAAGTATTTCGGATATCTTTTCGTATTCAACATCTGCCGCTGCGCTCATCAGCGCGTCGCAGCGAGCCTTCTCGCTGTCCGGGACGCTGTAATTCCGCAGCCCTTCGATAAGCTGTACGGCACTGTCGTAGTCTGCAACGGACATGAACTCTGTGATCGCCGTGTAAAGTTCCTTGATCTCTTCCGGGGATATAGGCGGCTTGTCGGATTCGTCTTCCTCAGCCTTACCGCCGCAAAGCGGCTTAAGCTGTGCGCCGAGATCCCTGCACCGTTTTAAGAGCTCGTCTATCCGTTCGGCGACCTTATCGCGGTCTCCGTTCTTTCCGGCATCTTCGAGAGCCTGGGCAAGCTCGCCTATTTCGACAGCGCCGATAATGCGCGAGGTGCTCTTCATCGCGTGTATCTTTATGACCGCATTTTCCAAATCGCCGTCAAGCCAGTATTTTTCAGTCTCCGCGGTGATATCGTCTATCATTTCCGCGTATATCTGCATAGCCTCGACATATCCCTCTTCTGAGCCGTTGTTCTTGATGCCTTTTGCTGTGTCGAGCTCGGCGATCTTCCGCACATATCCCGGTATCACGGAACCGTCGTCTTCGCCGGGCTCCGGCTCGCTGACAGCCGGCTTTTCGGCAGCGGCGGCAGCCGCGCTTCCCGACTCCTGCATCTTGTCGTCCGACAGATATCTCATCAGCATCTCTTCGAGCTTTTCGGGCTCTATCGGCTTGGTTAGATAGTCGTCGAACCCTTCTTCAAGATATTTTTCGCGCGCGCCGGAGATCGCATTCGCGGTAAGACATATCGCCGGTGTGTCCAGGTTCTTGTCGTCAGGGCGCGACCGCATCTCGTGGAGAGTCTGGATACCGTCTTTTCCCGGCATCATGTGGTCAAGGAAAATAATATCATATTTCGTTTTGCGCGAGAGTGCGATTCCCTCATCGCCGCTCGTCGCCGTATCCGCTTTCACGCCGGTCTTCTTGATAAGGTGCTGGAATACGTTCAGATTCATTGCGGTATCATCGACCACAAGCACTTTTGCGTCGGGAGCGCGGAACTTTTCGTGATACTGCGTGCGTGCGCCGACAGCGGCCTTGTATGCGGCCTGATAATCTCCGAGAGCGTCCCAGCCTACGACCTTCTGCTTGAGCCTGAACGAGAACTTCGAGCCGAGCTTGTAGATGCTCTCGACCTCAAGCGTGGTACCCATCATCTCAAGCAGGCGCTTCGTGATGCTCATTCCGAGACCGGTGCCTTCGACCTTGCGGTTGCGCTCTTCTTCTATACGCTCAAATTCCGAGAACAGCTTTCTGAGGTCCTCTTTCTTTATTCCTATACCGGTATCCTTAACGGCGATATCGAGGAATACGCTGTCCGGCTCCTTCGGTATCTTCTCGTAGTTGATGCTGAATGTCACGCTTCCCTTCTGGGTGTACTTGACGGCATTTGTAAGTATGTTCGTGATCACCTGTTTTATGCGTATCTCATCACCGTGGAGCTGCTTCGGCATTTCATTGTTGATGTCGAGGATAAGCTTGAGTCCCTTGTCGTCAGCCTTTGTCTGTATCATGTTCACAAGGTCGTTTATCATGGAAGACAGGTCGTAGTCAACGGGTATGATCTCCATTTTACCCGCTTCTATCTTGGAGAAGTCGAGAATATCGTTCACTATGCCGAGAAGCGTGGTTCCCGCGTTCTTGATGTTGTTGGAATAGGTGATGATGTTGGTGTCATCGCTTTCGCGGAGTATCATCTCGTTCATACCGAGAACGGCGTTTATAGGTGTGCGTATCTCGTGCGACATATTGGACAGGAACGACGATTTCGCCTCGCTCGCGGCAATTGCGCGTTCGGACATATCAATAAGCTTGTCGCGCTCCTGCTTTTCTTCGTCGATATCTTCCGCAAGCCACAGTACGTGGGTGAGCCTTCCTCTGTCATCGCGTCTCGAAGCCACGAAGCGTCCGCGCCTCCAGAGCTTCTTCTTGTTCATGTACTCGATAGTAATGGTCTCCGCTCTGCGGAGTCTCTGCTCGATCGTTGAGAAATCTATGAATCTCATCATATCTTCAACCGACGATTCGTCGGTGAACGAAGCCATGACTCTTCTGAGCGTTTCCTGCGCATTCGCGTGGATTTCGCTTTCGGATTTGTCTATATATTTTTTGTCCGCCTTTATCTCTATGAAGGTGTCGTTGGCCAGATTTATCTCGTGCACCGTCATATAGATGTTCGAAATAGAAGATATACGATAGTTGAGCGTCTGAGCCGCCTGAGTGAGCGTCTCGCGCTTCTTCATCTCATCGTCTATGCTCTCGACCAGCCACAGAACGTGTTCGAGCGTTCCGTCGTCAGCGCACTTTGAAACGACGAATCTTCCGCGGAGCCATATATTCCGCTTATCGAGGAATTCCTCGGTAACGTTGTTGGCTTCTTTAAGTCTCTCTTCAAGCGTGCTGAAATCGACAAACTGATGCATTTTAGCTCTCGAAACTTCGCCCGCGATGCTGTCGATAGACTCAAAGGCGGTTTTCTGGGCATTTGCAACAGGCTTGTCAAGAACACCGGAAATGTTCGACGCATGCGTCTTTATCTCACGACATGTATCATTTTTCAGGTCGATATCATACATCGAGAAATAAACATTCGCAATGGACGATATCTGGGTATTGACCATCTTTAACGCTTCAAGCGTTTTATCACGCTCGCGCTTTTCGGCATCTATATCCTCGATAAGATACACGGCGCGGGCGATCATTCCCGTAGGGGTCCTGTCGGACACGATATAGCGTGACCTGCGCCACTGCTTGTCAACGTCGAGCCATTCTATCGTCATGGTGTTGCGGGTCTTGAGGCGCAGATTAAGGTTGCTGAAATCCACAAAGTCAAGGACGGCGTCTCTGTAAGCCGGGTCCGCGAACTTCGTCATTATCATTCTTATCATTTCCTGACAGTTCGTGCGTGTCTTGTTGAGCATAGCCGCCGCCTGGGAATGGTTGTTGCGCACCTCGGTGAACGTATCTGTCAGGAAGTCTATCTCATGCAACGAGATATAAATGTCGGCGGTCGCGGAAAGCTGCTTGCTGAGCACTTCAAGAACGCGCTGTTTTCTGTTCGACATTATAAGTATCAGTATAATTACCGTAACGACGATTATCACCGCGCCCACGGTTATCAGAAGTATAGCTATAAGCGGTGTGAAAACGGCGGTCGCGTCCTTTGCGGAGATGCAGTAGAAGTCGCTCTGAAGATCTGCGGCATAGATTATATACTGCTTGTTGTCATAGTTGATCTCGAAATAGCTTTCGCCCGAAATATCGGTCTCTTTGACTTTTCTATAGATCATTGCGCCGAGTGAGTCTTTCTCTTCGCTGTATTTCTTTCCGACTTCCCCCTTGTCCGAGTGTGTGACAACATAACCGGTGTCGTCGATTATGATCTGTAAGTCGGATTTACCGTCGCTGACGGCTTCTTCGGTTATCTTCTGTATGTATTCGAGCGTTATATCCATAGAAACAACGCTCTGATTATCTTTGAGCATCTTGGATATGGCTATCAGTATCGTGCCGGTCTGAGCATCAAGATACGGCTCTACCATTGCGACTTCGCCGTCTTTCTCCTTCGCCTTTATATACCACGGACGCTCGGTGGCAACAAACCCTTCCGGCGGCTCCCAGCGCAGTCCGTCCAGGAACTCGCCCTGGATATAGCCGTAAAGACCCGAAGTGTTCTCAAATACCGCGCTCTTTATCGCTACAGTCTGACCTACAAGATATTCGAGTATGTTCTCGTTCGTGTCATGTTCGGCGATCATGCCTTCGATAGTGTATGCGGTGAGCTTTATCGCGTCCTTGCTCGTGGAAAGATAATCGTCAAACTTCTCGGCGGTCTCTTTTGCGGTCGTTTCGCCGTTTTTGATGATTATTTCACGCTTTGCGTCATAAAGCATAATGTAGAACGCTATCAATATCCCGACGAAGAAAGTGATTATCAGGATCGTGATAATGATATTTTTCAGAATATCTGAATTCCCTTTTCCGGTTTTCTGATTCATACAATTATCCTTTCACTCCGGCCTGTCATGCGTTTTCGATCTTATCGGGAGGAAGATACTCAAGAAGCATTGCTTCAAGCTTTTCGGGGTCGATAGGCTTCGTTAGATAATCGTCAAAGCCCTCCGCGAGATACTGCTCCCGCGCGCCGGATATCGCATTCGCCGTAAGACATACCGTCGGCGTCTTCAGGTTGGGATCGTCCGGGCGCGAACGCAGCTCATGCAGCGTCTCTATACCGTTCTTTTCCGGCATCATGTGGTCGAGGAATATCATGTCGTACTTCTTGTCATAAGATAGCTCAAGTCCTTCGTCCCCGCTGTTCGCGGCATCTATCTTCACGCCCGTCTGTTTGAGCAGACTTCTGAACACCACCAGATTCATCGGGGTGTCGTCCACCACAAGTATCTCGGCGGTCGGTGCGTGGAGCTTTTCGTGATATTTCTCGCGCTTTCCGAGGGAGTCTCTGTAGGCTTCCTCATAGTTGCCTATCTCCTCCCACTTTATGACCTGCTGTCTGAGATCGAACGAGAACTTCGAGCCCATGCCGTAGATACTCTCGACTATAAGCTCCGAATCCATCATCTCAAGAAGCCGCTTGGCGATGCTCATTCCGAGTCCGGTGCCTTCGATCTTGCGGTTCCGCTCTTCCTCGATACGGTCGAACTCCGAGAACAGCTTCTTCATGTCCTCTTTCTTTATGCCTATACCGGTGTCTATGACCGCGACATTAAGCGTCACGAAGTCCGGTTCTTCCGGTATCTCGGAATAATCGAGGCAAAGTGTGACGGAGCCTTTTTCGGTATATTTCACCGCGTTTGTGAGAAGATTTGTTATTATCTGCTTTATGCGGACCTCGTCGCCGTGGAGGATCTTCGGAACATGCCCGTTTATGTCAAGCTCAAGCAGCAGTCCCTTGTCGTCCGCCTTGGTCTGCACCATGTTAACAAGGTCGTTTATTACCGATGAAAGGTCGTAATCGACGGGGATGATCTCCATTTTGCCCGCTTCGATCTTGGAGAAGTCAAGGATATCGTTGACAAGGCCGAGAAGCGTGGAGCCCGCCGTCCTGATGCTGTTGGAATACACGAGAACGTTCTTGTCTTCGCATTCGCGCAGTATCATCTCGTTCATACCGAGAACGGCGTTGATAGGCGTTCTTATCTCATGCGACATATTGGACAGGAACGACGATTTCGCCTCACTTGCGGCGATCGCGCGCTCAGACATATCGAGTAGCTTGTCACGCTCTCTCTTTTCGTCGTCTATATCCTCGGCGAGCCACAGAACGTGCGACAGCTTGCCTCGGTTGGTGCGGCGGGATTCGAGGAATCGTATTCTTATCCACTTCTTGGTCTTTGAAAGAATTTCCAGCGTTACTGTTTTCGTGTTTTCAAGTCTGCTTTCAAGGGTTTTCAGGTCAATGAATCTCATTACCTCGTCGAGCGAAGACTCGTCGGTCAGGGCTCTCATTACCATATTTATGGTCTGCTGCGAATTATCCCGATTCTGACCGATGAGGTCGTTCACCATGGAGATCTCCGACTTGATGACGCTGAATGCGTTGTCCAGAAGATCAACGTCATAAACCACTATGTAGATGTTCGAGATAGACGAGATCTGATAGTTGAGGCTCTGCGCCTGTTCGGAGATAGCGTCACGCCTTCTCTTTTCTTCGTCTATACTCTCGATAAGCCAGAGAACATGCTCTATTTTTCCTTCCGCGCTGCACTTTGAGATGACAAGTCTTGCTCTGCACCATACGTTGTTGTTGTTTAAAAATTCCTCCGTAATGGTATTTGACTCGCCGAACCTATCTTCAAGCGTGCTGAAATCAACAAATGCGCGCAGCGCATCCAGCGACATCTTATGCGCAGACTTTTCGACTTCTTTCATAACGATCTGCTGAGCATTGGGGATAGGCTCCGTGAAAAAGCTCGTGATATTCGTGACATGCGTCTTTACTTCGCGCAGGGTGTTGTTTACAAGGTCAATATCATGCATGGAGAAGTAGATGTTGGCTACGGACGATATCTGCTCGTTCATTGCCTTGGCGATTTCCAGCGCCATATCACGCGCTTTTTTCTCCTCGTCTATATCCTCGACAAGATACATAACGCGCATAACTTCTCCTGCGCTTGTTCTTTCGGAAACGATAAAGCGTGCTCTGCGCCACTTGCCCTCAATGTTCAGGAACTCGTGCGTAACGGTGTTTACATTTCTGAGTCTCACGTTAAGGGTATAGGTGTCCACAAATTCGAGCATAGAATCCTTGGACGACGGATCGGTATAATTGGAATAAAGCATTTTTATCAGATCGTGCGCATTCGTTCTCGAATTGCCGTAAAATGCCTTGGAATCGGACTTGCTGTTGTATATCTCGGTGAATGTATCATTGACAAGATTGGCCTCGTGAAGGGAGATGTATATATCCGCGGTAGCTCTGAGCTGTTCAGCCATAAGACGGCGCTGTCTTTCGCCGCTCGCCATGAAGAATACAAGTCCCGTGCATATCGCAAGCGAAACTATCGTAATTATGATAATTGTGCGGCCGTGCTCCGACATCTGCGCGTCATACCAGTCCTTGCTGAAATCGACGGCGATGATACCGGCAACGGTGCCGTCAGAAGCGAATACGGGAGTATAGGCGCTGTAGAACGTGCCCCACGCGTCTTCATAGGAACTTGTATCAACGGACGGAATACCCTTGCTCGCCTCATACAGAGCGTCAGTATAGGTAATGGGCGACCCGAACTCGCCGGGATCCTCGACAGTCGGGTCAAGTCCGAGCACGAAGTTCTTGTTTCCTGCGTCCTGAATGCAGTAGATGTACTCAAGCTCGATATTGTCCTGGAAGTATGTAAGCGTCTTCATTATCTCGTCATACTCCGGAGTGCCTGCGTCGGCAGGAGTCACACGCTTCAGCGCGTCGCCGTCGATCATATCTGCCGCAGTATTCGTGATATCGAGCATTCGTGAGCTGATGAGCGATTTCATCGAGTTGCCGGACTGAACCGTCAGAATGATGTCAAGCCCGACATTCATAGCGACAAGGATCAGGATTAGCAGAATATATCTTATCGTACTTTTAAACATCTTTTTGAGAGTTCCCATATAGTTTTCCTGACCGGGTACGTCCGGGGGCTCTCCGCGGCGTATTATCCCTGCGAACTTTCGATTTTTGGCGGCTGTACCAAAGCGTCTTGCGGAAACGTTCGTTTATCTGCCTTTTTTCTGCCAGACACATATACTTTATTATAACATATAAAGGGCTTAATGTCAATCAATAATTCGCGCGTAGGAGAGACAGGAAAAATAATATTTTTTGAATTTTTTTAAAAAACTATTTGCAAAATGAAAGATATATGATATAATAATAAAGATATTATTATTGGTGCTTCGCCCCTATGACCCCACAAAGGTGGCTAACTCGCGCTTCGCGCACATATTAAGTTGACTTTGTGAGATTCATAACAAAGCGAGTTCAGAAGGGCTTTCAGAGATCCCAATTATTATGCAGGAAAGGACATACTATTATGGCAAAAATGAATTCAAACTTTCTCAATCTTAAGAAAAGCTACCTGTTTATCGAGATAGGCAAGCGAGTACGCGAATATATCGCCGCTCACCCCGATAACAAGATCATAAGAATGGGTATAGGCGACGTTACACTACCGCTCGTTCCCGCAGTTGTGGACGCTATGAAGAAGGCTTCCGAAGAAATGGGTGTGAAAGAAACGTTCAGAGGCTATGAAGACAGCGGCCTCGGCTACGATTTCCTGCGCGACGCCATTTCCGCGTATTATAAGAAAAACGGCGCAGACGTTGCACCCGAAGAGGTGCTCATAAGCGACGGCGCCAAGTCAGACTGCGGAAATATCGGAGATATCCTCGGAAGCGACAATATCGTGCTCATCACCGACCCTGCTTACCCCGTTTATGTTGACGCAAACGTAATGGGCGGAAGAAAGGTTATCTTCGCAAACTCCGACGAGAGCAACGGCTTCGCGGCTATGCCCGACAAGAGCGTTCACGCGGACATAATCTACCTCTGCTCCCCCAACAACCCGACCGGCTCCGCATACACTGCCGCACAGCTCAAGGAATGGGTGGATTACGCACTCGCAAACGACGCCGTGATCATCTACGACTCTGCGTATGAAGCATTCATACATGACCCCGACATCCCGCACTCTATCTTCTGCATCGAGGGTTCGAGAAATTGCGCTATCGAGATATGCTCGCTCTCCAAGACCGCCGGATTCACAGGTGTGCGCTGCGGATATACGGTTATCCCGAAGGAGCTCATGCTTACTGCCGACGACGGCTCAAAGCACAGCTTCCGCGATACATGGATAAGACGCGAAGGAAGCAAGTTCAACGGCGTGGCATACCCTGTTCAGCGCGCGGCAGAGGCTGTATTCACCGAGGAAGGCCAGAAGCAGACCCGCGCTGTCATTGCAAAGTACATGGAAAACGCAAAGGTCATGGCAGACACCTTTGATGAGCTCGGAATAAAGTACACCGGCGGCAAGAATTCGCCGTACATCTGGTTCCGCTGCCCGTTCGGCATGGGAAGCTGGGATTTCTTCGACAAGCTCCTGAACGAAGCAGAAGTTGTCGGCACGCCCGGCGAAGGCTTCGGAAAGAACGGCGACGGCTGGTTCCGCCTTACCGCGTTCAACACTCTTGAAAATACCAAGGAAGCAATGGCAAGATTCAGAAAGCTCTGCGGAAAGTAATGGACAGACCCAAAGACAAACCAAAGCCCGCCGACATCGTATTCGCTGTGGTGCGTATCGCGGCAGCGGTCGTATGCGGGATACTGCTGAATACGTTTCTGTTCACGATATCTCTCGGACAGGCGAACCCCGGCAGCGTTACGGGAAGTATATTCTGCATAGCGGCTATACTGCTCGTAATAGCATATCCATTCCTGAAAAAGAAAAAGCCTCTGCTCATCGCGGCGCGCGCTATAGGCGCGTGTATGGCGGCATTCGTGCTGTACTGCGGAGTTATCATTCTGCTGATAGTCTCGGAAATGGCTCACGGCGAAGAACGCGCCATAGCTGCGTCCGGCGGAGCATCGATACCACAGACCGTGATAGTTCTCGGCTGCAAAACGACAGACGGCGTGCCGTCGCAGATGCTCCGGCTTCGGCTCGACAAGGCTGTGGAGTATCTTAACGATCACCCGAACGCTGTGTGCATTGTCACGGGCGGTCAGGGCGGCGACGAGATCGAGCCCGAAGCGGTCTCCATGCGCAGATGCCTTATAGAGGACGGCATTTCCGACGACAGGATATATGTCGAGGACAAAGCAAAGAATACCGCGGAAAATATAAAGTTTTCGTCGGAGATCGTAAAATCTGCGGGACTTTCAAAGAATGTCGTCATCGTGAGCGAATGCTACCACCTTTACAGAGGCGTGCGACAGGCTCGGCTCTCAGGATTTGACGCGTCGGGGGTATATCCCGACCCCTCAACGGTAATGATCACCATGCCGAGTTACTGGCTCCGCGAGATATACGCGATAACCCGTGACCTGATATTCGGATAAACAAGACAACCTAATCCCCAGCGCCCTTCCCTAAAAGGAAGGGGTCAGGGGGTGTGGCATTAACCCTGCATGATACCGAAGCGCTCGGTGTTGATCTTACAGTGTACATCAAAGCGGCAGTTTTTCAGATATTCGCGGTAATTTGCCGATATAGCGCGCCATATTTCCGGAGAATATGAGCGTATCTTATATTCAAGTCCGCAGACATCGGCTCCGAAAGCGGTAACGGTCTTTTCAAGCAGGGAAGTAATGCGCGATACCGTTTCTTTTTCGCAGATACGCTCGATATCGTCCTTCGCGCCGTAGGGGTCATTAAGGTCATTGCCGACATACTTGCATTTTGCAGACACTTCTACATCAAGCCCGAGAACATCGTCATAAAATGACGGTGTTATTTTTGTGCTTATCCCATAAAGTATAACGCTGACATCGTCGCCGCGGTATCTCAGTGTCATATCGCATTTTCCGCTCCCGCGGGAAAGAAAGGCGAGCCCGGACATATCGTCGGTCGAAAGCTCGTCTGCATACCTGTTATCGGTGCAGAGTGCCCCGCCCTTTATGATTATTCCGGTGCCGTCCTCGGTGGTATCGGTATTCCCGCTGTATGTCGAGATAAGCGGGAGAGCAAGGCTACCTGTGGGGCAGCAGAGCATTTCGAGAGCCTCATAGAGCTGCACCTGTACGGTAAGTCCCATATTTTCCGCGACTTCCATCATCATTCTGAGCTTTTCGACAGATGCGTTGCCCTCGGAAAACTTAACGTTCACGACATCGGCGGCTTTATCGGCGGCACAGACATAAGACTGAGGATTTCCACTGTAATGTGACACTGCGAATCCGACTGAATCTCTGAAAGACGTTATCGCGTCTTTTCCGAAGACTATAAGACCGGCCGATCCGGGCATTGTTTCCTTTCCGGAAGTGTATGAAACAGCTTCGAGAGCGCTTTCTATCGTTTTTCCGGAAGCGGAAACCGTGACCGTATTGGGCGCGGAGCTGTCCACGGCGGTGACTCCACCGGCGGCGTCGGTGTTGAAATATTGCATGGTTATCGTATATTCGCCGTCTGCGAAGTCAACTCCGACGACCTCGACGATCGCGACTTTGTCGAGCTCGGTATGATATGCGCAGCCGGAGAGGAGCATTACTGCCGCGATAATAAAAGCTATTTTTTTCATTTACTATGAACCTCCGTAATAATAGCATTTTTCCGGACCTCAGCGCGAAGCGTGCCGTCTTTCAGGAGGGTTGAAGGGTGGAGGGGTTCGGGGAGGAGGGAGGAAAGGAAACTCATTTCTTCGTAAGAAATGAGGTTCCCTTTCTCCCTTCTCCCCGTTCTCTCATACAGAGCAGCGCGGCGGAAGAGACCAGCAGGACGACAGCCGCGAGGGGAATGCCCGAGCTGCAGAGCTTTGATATGGGCTCAAACATTCCGGGAAAGACGGTGAAGAGCCCGGAAAGTGCGAGAGATGCCAGTGCGAAAGCGTATGAGAGCGGCTTTGCCGCCTTTTCGGAGCCGAACGCTCCTTTTATGGTCTCGCGGAACGCGAAAGTCAGGAATGCAGCCTTTATTACCGATGCCATGACCCACACCATTACGTCTATCCCGTTTATACGGTGCAGGAGTGTTATGTCTGACACGCTCGACAGGGTGTAGAACGGGAAATCGAGCAGCGGTGTGAGCCGCCCGAACACCGTGTTATACAGAAAAGTCATAAACAGCATCAGAGCGCAGGATACCGCGATATATACCGGCAGGGCGGAGCGGCTCCTGCCGCGGACTCTGCCGCACAGCGCAATGAATATCAGCGCTTCGGCATTTTCGGATAATTCCTTTATCACCTGCGGGAAAAACGATTCCTCGTCGTCGATAAGCGCCGGATAAAGGCGGTCGGGCTTTATTTCCGGCAGCAGCGCCGCAGTCATTAGCAGAAGCAGGAATATCAGGCCGCCGAATATTATCACGCCGGTACGTGACGAGGCTTCAAGCCCCTTATATACTGCGAAAAGCAGAGCGGCACCCACAAATACATAGAAATAAAGCGACGACGCAGAGTCAAACACCGTGCTCGACGCGTAATAATGCGACCGGAGCGCAGTCTCGGAAGCCGCAAACAGCAGATATACCGACAATATCACACCGATAAATGCGCCCAGCGCCTTGCTGCGTTGTGATATCGCGGAGATCAGATCACCGCCCGCGGTTTTTCCGGCTGCGATGAACAGCGGGATCATTATCACCGCTATAAGCAGGAATGACGTTATCGTCACCGTGAAGCGCTGCATACCGTATTCCGTGCATTCGCGCGGGAGCCACGTCGCTTCGGTGAATATCCTTGAAAGCACCATTGCTGCGGCAAGTCCGCCGTATCCTATCTCAGATGTCATCTTCCTTTATCTCAGCTCCGTTCATTTCGTATATTTCCGGGTCCGTCCTGCCGAGGTGATGCCAGCTAATGCGCAGCAGCGTGTCCCTCATCCCCTTGAAGGAGAACGGCGACAGCGGCGCTGTGAACGGCACGCCGTACGCTCCGACCGAGCATACCCCGATGCAGAAGATCAGCAGCGTTATCGTTATCCCGAACAGTCCGAACGCGCCGCCCATTATGATAACGGCAAATCTCATCAGCGCGATCTGGTTGTTAAGGTCGGACACTATATAGCCGGAGATCGACGCTATCGCTACCGTCAGTAGCATCGGAGCCCCGACAAGTCCCGCAGACACGACTATATCGCCGATCACGATACCGCCGACAATGCTTATCGCGTGGCCGACGTTGGACGGTAGCCGCAGTCCCGCCTCGCGCATGATCTCGTAGAACAGATCGAGAATAACGCACTCGGTAAGAACGCTGTACGGGGTGAGGGATTCCGAAGCGGCAAGGTTCCGCAGCAGCGAGACCGGTATCAGCTCGGGGTGGAAATTTGCGAGCGCGGCGTAAAATCCCGGCAGCAGTATGCTTATCAGGAACGCCAGATAGCGCACAGCGCGTATGAACAGGGCGAAAACCGGCTTTTCGACATAATCGTCGAGCATGATGAAATTTTCGGAAAACAGCTTCGGAACGAACAGCACAAACGGCGAGCCGTCCACTATGACGCCGACTCTGCCCTCATAAAGCTTCGAGACGAGCACGTCCGGGCGCTCGGTAGCGCCGACCTCGGAGAAAAGCGGGTCCTTCCGCTCAAGAAACGGCTGGATATACCCGCTTTCGAGTATCAGCGACAGCGGGAGCGTTTCAAGCTTTTCGGTAACTGCTTTCACCAACTTTGCGTCGGTTCGCCCCGGCATATAGCATACACAGATCTCAGTGTTCGAGGTTTTCCCGACGGACATGGTCTTTATGACGAGCTCCGTAGATTTCACCCGCCGCCGCACAAGGCTGATATTGGTGTGGAGAGCTTCGACAAAGCCCTCGCGGGAGCCGCGGACGTTGCGGTGGTTTTCGGGCTGAGTGACCGAGCGGGTCTCGAATCCCTGTACCCCGACAGCGTAGCCTCTGTCCGCGCCGTCTATGAGTATCACGCAGAAGCCGTTCATTATCGCGTTTATTACTTCTGCGGGGGAATAAACGGGCTTTTCGTCGGCAGCTATCAGCAGTTCTCCGCCTATTTTCGCAGCGAGATCGTCCGGGTCGGTCACTGAATCCGCGTCAAGTGCGCTCAGAGGGTGATAGACGAGCTCGGCGAGCTTGCGGGCGTCAGTCTGGCCGTCGCAGGACACGATACAGATGTCTATGCCGCCTGCACGGGCGTATTTTAAGATGAGGTCGCTGCTGTTTTTCATCAGCGTCCGTATGGTTATGGTGTTTTTTTCAAGTGATTTTTCAAGCATGGGTTACCCCCTACCCCAACCCCTCCCCCGAGGGAGAGGGGCTATTTTCTTTTTGTGGGGGCTCCGCCCCCACACCCCTCAGACCCGAGGGGCTCCGCCCCCACGCTCCTCAGATCTGCGGGGCTCTGCCCCGCACCCCGCTTCTTTTCGGACGCGAAAAGAAGCAAAAGCGGCAGTGTATATGTTTGAATGTTCGCAAAGGTTATTTTATCCATAAATGTATAAAATATTACTTGCCGTAAAAAATATTACCGGACAAACTGCTGAAAAAGGGGGCATAGGGGCAAAGCACCTATAAAAAATCCAAAACAGGAGGGGGGTGGGGGGCTCTGCCCCCCACATTAAAAAAATCCCCCCTCCCCCTTGGGGGAGGGGTCGGGGGTAGGGGTAAATATGCTTATTATCATAATAAGAACAGTGATACTTTACTGCATAATAATACTGATGATGCGGCTTATGGGCAAGAAGCAGCTCGGCGAGCTCCAGCCGAGCGAACTCGTCACGACCATACTCGTCTCAAACATCGCAACGCTTTCGATAGAGGACCCGACCGTTCCGATGCTCATAGGTATTGTCCCCATATTCACTATCGTGTGCATCGACGTGTTCATGTCAGTTATAATGCTCAGAAGCCCGAAATTCCGCAGAATGGTCACCGGAACGCCGAGAATAATCATTTCTGACGGAACAATAGACCGAAAGGAGCTCGAACGCCTGCGCTACACGATAGACGAGGTGCTTGCCGCAATGCGCGAACAGCAGATCTTCGACATAAGCGAGGTACGGTATGCTATCGTTGAGACGACCGGCAAGATAAACTTCTATAAGAAATCCGACGGAGCGACCGACCCCCCGGCTGTTGTCATCAAGGACGGCATTACCGAGGAAAGCGGGATGCAGATCGCCGGGATAACCGAGAAAAATGTGAAAAAGATACTCGGCGAGAACGCGGCAGAAAAGAAGAACGTTTTCCTGCTCACCGTATCAAAGGACGGGCAGTATAATCTCATAAAGCGGAAGGAGATGAAAAAAAGATGAGACGCACCGTGATCTGCGCGCTGATAATGGCTGTGATGATAATCACGGGCATTTTCCTCGATATTCACACTATCCGGATAACATCTGAGCTTTCCGAGGGACTTAAAGCTCTCGAAGCCTCAGCCGACGTGCTCTCGCCGGAAGAGATGCGGGAAAGAGCAGAAAAGCTCTCCGAAAAATGGGAGAGCTTCTGCGCAGATAACATATTTCTGACCAATAACGAGGGCGCGTTCGAGATATCCAAGTCGTTCGTCCGCATAATATCATGTTCGGTGTCGGACAGGCAGGAATTTGCCGAGGAATGCCATACAGCAGCGCAGCTTGTGGAGCTGTACAACGACAGCCGCAGCATAACGCCCGGAAATATCTTCTGACCGCAGTCTTTCAGCGTTCGCGCCGGTTTACGCCGATCACAGAGCCTATGCATGACGAGGAGAGCGCCGCGAGCAGCGCAGGTATTACGCCTTCGCCCGAAAGGCTGCCGCTCAGGGCGGATATGAGCACCAGCGGGAGGAATAACGCCAGTGCGCATATCACGCCGTTTCGCAGCCCGTTTTTTCGCTTTATCAGACCGCAGATCAGTCCTGAGAGTGCACAGCCTGCCGCGAATGAGACGAACGACATCGTTCCCGCCATAGAAGGCGGAAGTCCGAGGACGTACATTGCCGCTGCGAATATAAGCAGCAGGACAACAGAGCACGCCGCGCCGCAGGCGGCGGAAAATAGGTATGTTCCCGCCTTTCTTGCGTTTTCGGCGGCTTTTTTGTTTTCGGACAAGCCTGTCACCTCCGGTATTGGTCTGTCCCTAAAGTATATGAGGGTATGTCCGGAAAAATGCCATGATCCCACTTCACCCCTCCTTGGGAGGTGGCTGTTTTTTATCTGTGGGGGGACTTTGTCCCCCACACCCCCAAATACGGGGCTTTCCGGTCGCCTCGTACCCTTCGCGTGGGGCGTGGGTAATGCGCGAAGCGCTACTCGCCGCCGCAGCGCTTTTACTGCTGCTTTTATGCGCGCTTCCTGCACGCTTTTGGGCGATTGCTCAATGCATCCTGCATTGGGGCAAAGCCCCACAAAAGAAAAGAAACAGCCCCCTCCCTTTAGGGAGGGGGCTGGGGGTAGGGGTATGGTCACAATATCTTCTCCATGCCGATTTTCTGGGGAGACATTCCCATTTTCTCGTAAAACCGCATGGCGCCGGGATTGCATGTCCACACATTAAGCGTGACGTTATAACAGCCTATGCTCTTCGCGTAAGCGAGTACATACTCATAGACCGCTTTGCCGATATGCTGGCCGCGGATATTCTCGTCAACGCAGAGATCGTCGATGTACAGCGTCTTTATGTCGGTGAGGATATTGTCGTCCCTGTGCTCGGTGATGACACAGAACGCATAGCCGAGGACTTTGCCGTTCTCAAAGGCTGC
>CAMVEM010000027.1 GCA_947166515.1 uncultured Clostridia bacterium
AAATGCTGATTGAATATCTGAAAGAAACGTATCCGTGTTAATTGAAGATTAAATTATGATTTATTTGATCAATTTATTCTGAAAGGAGATCACATTCGCAGATGCAATAACTGTGAATTGTGAATTGAAAAAATGGGCAGATTATTCGGAACGGACGGCGCACGAGGCGTCGCTATTACTGAGCTTACCTGTGAGACGGCGATGAACATCGGCCGCGCGGCGGCAATTGTTCTTACAAAGCATAATACCACCGGCAGAAAAGCAAAAATACTGATAGGAAAGGACACGAGAGTTTCTTCCGACATACTTGAAGCGGCACTTATTTCAGGCATAATGTCTGTGGGCGCGGATGCCGTGCAGCTCGGGGTGGTGCCTACACCGGCTGTCGCGTACCTTGTAACAAAGGAGAACGCGGATGCGGGCGTGATGATCTCGGCTTCGCACAACAGCGTCGAGTACAACGGCATAAAGCTGTTTGCGGGAACAGGCTTCAAGCTCCCCGACGATGTCGAGAACGAGATAGAAGCGCTTATACTCGACTGCCCCGAAGCTATGGAGCTTAAGGACGGAACGCAGGTCGGAAGGCTTTATCGCCTTGACAGCGCGCCTGAGAAATACACCGATCATCTTGCGGAATGTGCCGATATTAAGAGCAGAGAACTGCGTGTCATTGCAGACTGTGCGAACGGAAGCGCTTCCGCGACTGCGAAGAGCCTGTTTAAGAAGCTCGGCGTAAAGTGCGATCTTATCAGTGCGGAGCCCGACGGCACGAATATCAATGAGGGCTGCGGTTCGACGCATATAGACAGATTGCAGAAGAAAGTCGTTGAGGGAAAATATGATCTCGGCGTTGCATTCGACGGCGATGCGGACAGATGTCTCGCTGTTGATGAAAAGGGGAACATCGTTGACGGAGACAGGCTGATCGCGATAATCTCGAATGATATGAAAGTTGCGGGCACGCTGAAAAACGATACCGCAGTAGTTACCGTGATGAGCAATCTCGGGTTCCATACTTATATGAAAGAGCACGGCATAAATACCGTCTGCACGTCGGTCGGCGACAGATATGTGCTTGAGGAGATGCTGAAAAGCGGATATAACATAGGCGGCGAGCAGTCGGGACATATCATATTCCTCGACCACGCTACCACAGGTGACGGACAGCTTACGGCGGTCAAGCTCATTTCTCTGCTATCGGGTTCTGACAGGAATCTTTCGGAATACAATGCCGAATTCGCGGATTATCCGCAGCTTCTTGTTAACGTAAGGATAACCGACGAGCATAAGGGTCAGTGGGATAAGAACGCGGCTATACTCGCTTCCATTAAGGAAGCGGAGGAGGCGCTTGGCGCGAACGGACGCATACTTGTCCGCGAGAGCGGAACGGAACCTCTCGTGCGCGTGATGATAGAGGGCAAGGACGCGGATATGGTAGATAAATACACGAATATGATCGCGGACACTGTAAGAAAAGAGTTCTGCTGAGCCGCGTTTGGCGGAGGAACGTAAAATATATGGCAAAGATACAATGTGAGGTCTTCGGTGATTTTGATATGATCCTGAATGCGATCAACAGCTCGGTCTCGGAAGGGAGCATGAGTGCATCGCTGGAGGATTCCTCGGATTTTTACGGCAATGGATCGCGCTGTGCGGTCCGTGTCTATGAGCGCTACAGCTATCTTGGAAAAAACAGAGTCTCGCTTTCGGTCACGCTTTTCCAGACCGGCGAGCACATTTATGTGACTGCGATAGCTTCCGGCGGAAGTCAGGCATTGTTTTTTAAGATCAATACATTCGGCGAAAAATCATTCCTCAATACTGTAAGAGAAACGATAGAGTCGTTTCAGTACAAAGGGTACAGGTAACAGATGAGAATTGCAGAAAACTGGAAAGACTATAAACTGATAGATACATCCGGCGGCGACAGGCTCGAACGCTGGGGCGATGTTACGCTGATAAGACCCGACCCGCAGGTGATCTGGGAAAACCCCGATCCAGCGCCGGAATGGGACAACGTACACGCGAAATATATCCGTTCGTCGAGCGGCGGCGGAAGCTGGGAATACCGAAAGAAGCTCCCCGAGAGCTGGAATATCCGCTACAACGGACTGACCTTCCTCGTAAAGCCGACCGGATTCAAGCATACGGGACTTTTCCCGGAGCAGGCGGTGAACTGGGAGCTCTGTGAGAAGCTTATTACACAGGCGGGGCGCGAGGTGAACGTGCTGAACCTGTTCGCATACACTGGCGGAGCAACTCTTGCGTGCGCCAAAGCGGGAGCAAAGGTCTGCCACCTCGATGCCGTAAAGAACATGGTGGAATGGGGACGCGAGAACGCGCGGCTGTCGGGACTTTCGGACAAGCCGATACGGTGGATCACCGATGACGCGATGAAATTCCTTGGGCGCGAGATAAAGCGCGGGACGCGCTATGACGGTGTGATCCTTGATCCGCCGAGCTACGGACGCGGCACGAACGGAGAATTATGGAAGCTTGAAGACTGCATATCCGAGCTTATGGAGCGTGTTACCGCGGTGCTTACGGACAAGCCGCTGTTTGTGCTGCTGAACAGCTACACGACGGGACTTTCGCCGTCGGTAATGTCTTATCTGCTCAGAATGACAGTCGGACAGAAATATAAGGCCGACATTTCTGCGGAGGAGATAGGGCTCCCGGTTGAGAGAACGGGACTTCCGATACCCTGCGGCAACACGGCGATAGCGCTGTTCTGATTTTTGTGGGGCTTCGCCCCACACCCCTTTGAACGATATTTAGATAGAGGCTTCGCCTCTATAACTCTGACGAGGGGCTAACGCCGCCCCTCGACCCGCGCCAGCGTGGTCTTTCGGTCATCCCCTCTGTCACCTACGGTGACACCTCCCCGCTGACGGGGAGATCACGCTGGACCCGCTCGCGCTTCGCGCATTAGCAGCACCCTCGAAAGCAGGTGGGGTGTGGGGAGCTCTGCTCCCCACATAGAAAAAAATCCCCTCCCCTACGGCAGGAAGCCGTACAGAAGGTTTCCAAAAGCGCGCACGATGCGCGCATCAGAGAAACCTTCGATTTAGTGGGAGGGGTCAGGGGTAGGGCAAATAAAAAAAGGATAAGTTAATGAATATAATAGAAGTTAAGGACCTTGTTTTTGAATACAAGATATATAACGACGACGGCGAAGTGACCGGCGCGAACAGGGTGCTCGACGGGCTTGACCTGAGCGTGCCGAAGGGGCAGTTCCTCGCGGTCCTCGGTCATAACGGCTGCGGTAAGTCAACGCTCGCCAAGCACTTCAACGGCATACTCGCCGCGACCTCCGGAACAGTCACCGTGAACGGCATTGACGCTTCCGATGAAGACCATATCTTTGAGCTCCGGCAGACGGTAGGGATGGTGTTCCAGAACCCCGACAACCAGCTCGTTGCGACGGTCGTCGAAGAAGACGTGGCGTTTGCGCTCGAGAACCTCGGAGTACCGCCCGAAGACATTCGCAAGCGCGTGGATGTGGCGCTCCAACTCGTGGATATGTACGATTACCGTGAGCATTCGCCGCATCAGCTTTCCGGGGGACAGAAGCAGAGGATCGCTATCGCGGGTGTCCTTGCTATGAAGCCGGACTGCATAGTGCTCGACGAGCCGACAGCCATGCTCGATCCGAAAGGTAGAGCGGAGGTCATGGATACCGTAAAGCTCCTTAACGAACAGGGCGTCACGATTGTTTTCATAACTCACTATATGGACGAGGCGGTCCAGGCTGACAGAGTAGTTGTCATGGACTACGGAAAGATTATCATGGACGGTACGCCGAAGGAGATATTCCCGCAGGTGGAAACGCTCCGCGAACATTCGCTCGATGTCCCGCAGGCGACGGAGCTGATGTATGAGCTCAGGAAAAGCGGACTTGATGTTCCGCTCGACGCGGTGAATGAGCAGGAATGTGCCGAAGAACTTCTTAAACTGCCGCATACGCAGTATATCCCGGAGCAGGAAAAAGCTGCTGAAACGGAAAACGACGATGTCCCGTATATCGCGGAGATAAAGAAAGTTACCTATAAATACAGCGTGGGAACGCCGTTCGAGGCGGTCGCGGTGGATAACGTGAGTCTCAGCATAAAAAAAGGACAGTTCGTGGGTGTGATCGGACATACCGGAAGCGGAAAATCCACACTGATACAACATCTTGACGGACTTCTGAAACCGACTTCGGGAGAAATACTTATCGCCGGGAAAAATATCTGGGAAAAAGGTTATGATATCCGCTCGGTAAGATTTATGGCGGGACTTGTGTTCCAATACTCGGAATATCAGCTGTTTGAGGATACTGTCTATAAAGATATAGCATTCGGCCCTAAGAATATGGGGCTTTCCGAAGAAGAGATCGACAGGCGCGTGCGTGAAGCCGCGAAAGCTATGGGACTGAGGGACGAGCTGCTCGAACGTTCACCGTTCGACCTGTCCGGCGGACAGAAGCGCAGAGCCGCGCTTGCGGGTGTTATAGCTATGAAGCCGGAGATACTGATACTCGACGAGCCTGCGGCAGGACTTGACCCGAAGGGCAGAGACAAGGTGCTCGACCAGATAAGCGAGTATCATAAGAATTCCGGAACGACGATACTTCTTGTGTCACACTCAATGGAGGATATAGTAAAGTACGCGGAAAAGATACTTGTGATGAACAGAGGAAGACTTTTCTGCTACGAGGACACAGACATCGTGTTCAGCCGCACCAGGGAGCTTAAACAGATAGGCCTCGGCATACCGCAGATCTCGCGTTTGTCGCATCTGCTTGCTGACGGCGGCATGGACATCGGAAAAGATATATATACGATAGAAAGAGCAAAGAAAAGAATACTGGAGATTACAAAAACAAATGCTTAACGATATAACGATAGGGCAGTTTTTTCCCGGTAATTCCGTTATACACAGAATGGACAGCAGAATGAAGATAATACTTGAGATAGTATTTGTCGTGATGCTGTTTATATCCCAGAATTTCTGGGGACTGGGAATATCCTGCGCGTTTGTGATAATGGTATATGCGGCGTCGGGAATAAGTTTCAGGCTGATGCTCAAAAGCATAAAACCGCTTATACCGATAATAATCTTTACTGCGGTGCTGAACCTTATATTTGTAAAGGGAAACGACGATCCGCTGGTGAGCTTCTGGATAATAACGATCTACTGGAAGGGTATCCAGACGAGCTTGTTCATGCTTCTGAGGATAATATTCCTGATAATCGGAATGTCACTGCTGACTTACACGACTTCGCCTATAGTTCTTACCGATGCGCTGGAGAGCCTGTTCTCGCCGCTGAAAAAGATAAAGTTCCCCGTACATGAGCTGGCGATGATGATGACGATAGCGCTCAGGTTCATACCTACACTTATAGAAGAGACCAACAAGATAATGATGGCGCAGAAGGCGCGCGGAGCCGAAATGGACACAGGCGGTCTCATAAAGCGCGCAAAGTCAATGATACCGATACTGATACCGCTGTTTATCAGCGCGTTCAAGCGTGCAAACGAACTTGCGACAGCTATGGAATGCCGTTGTTATAAGGGCGGCGAGGGGCGCACGAAGCTCCGTCAGCTTAAGATGACCCGTCTTGATTTTTACGGCGCGATGATAACGCTCAGCGTGCTCGGAATGGTCATAGTTGATAACATAGCGTTTGCTGCTTAAAAGTGCTTGCTTTCAGCGCATAAAAGGAGTGTGGGGACGGAGTCCCCACAAAGAAAAATCCCCCTCACCTACGGCAGAAAGCCGTACAGAAGGTTTCCAAAAGCGCGCACGATGCGCGCATCAGAGAAACCTTCGATTTAGTGGGAGGGGTCAGGGGTAGGGTTGCAGAAAATGAGAAATATAAAAATTTGCATCGCCTACAACGGCACAGCCTATCACGGCTGGCAAAGGCAGAACAACAACATAACGATCCAGCAGATCGTCGAGGAGTGTATCGGTAAGATCACCAACTCGAAGATCACCGCTCACGGTTGCTCTCGCACCGACGCTGGAGTACACGCAAGGGAGTTTTACATCAGCTTTCGCACAGAGTCAGTTATCCCATGTGAGGGGCTCATGCGCGCGATGAACAAGATGCTGCCGGATGACATAGCCGTGCTGTCCTGCGAGGACGCGGATGAGGATTTCCACGCGAGATTCTCGGCGGCCGGCAAGGAATATGTATATGTCGTGAACAACGCGCCGCACAAGGACGTATTCGGCGGCAAGCTCGCGCTGTTCTATCCGTATCCGCTTGACGAAAAGCGGCTGGACAGGGCGGCAAAGCTGTTTGTCGGAACGCACGATTTCGCTGCGTTCTGCAAAGCGGAGGCCAAAGAGCATCTAACGTCCACTGTCAGGACCGTAAACAGCTTTGATGTAACGCGGGACGGGGACAGGGTGCTGTTCACGGTAAGCGGGAACGGATTTCTGCACAATATGGTAAGAATAATGGTCGGAACGCTCATATATATAAATGAGGGAAAGCGCTCCGAGGAAGATATAAAGCGTTCTCTTGAAACGGGAGTCCGTGAAACGGCCGGCATCACCATTCCGCCGCACGGGCTGTATCTTAACAAGGTGATATATACCGGATGAAAAAGGATCGGATAAATGAAAGTACTTGACACCGAAAAGCCTGTTGAAAAGCCTGTCAAGGCCGACAACAGCGTCAATCTCACGAAATACCGTAAAAAGAAGAAGTTCGGAAAGCATCTGTTCAAGATAATCGTCATTCTTCTCGGAATCACGGCATTCATACTCGTGTGGGTAAACGCAGAAACCATATTTGAGCCGCTCAGAGGCGTAGCGTCAAGGATAGAGACAAAGACTTCGTACAATGTGGGATTTCCGATAGAACTGCCCGGAAGCTCGGATTATTCGCTGAAAAAGATGGGCGAGAATTTCATGCTCCTGACCGATACCTATCTCTACACATATGACACGAGCGGTGCTCAGATGTACGCCCTCAAGCACGGTTACAGCAATCCTCACCAGGTGACGAACGACAAGCGCGTGCTTCTGTATGACAAGTCGGGATATAAATTTGCCGTTTACAGCAAATCCAGCCGACTGTATGAAAAAACGACCGATGACAAGATATTGTACACTTCGGTGGGAAGCGAGAATCTTTACGCTGTCGTGACTGATTCGAAAAGATATTCCAATGTTCTTTATATTTACGATGACGGAGGAAACTGGAAATATACCCGCAAATTTGCGGACGAGAATATTATGCAGGTGTGCTTTACGGGCGACGGAGAGCATATAGCGGTATCGACGATAAGCTCTGCACACGGCGACATAATCACGAATTTCTATGAGTTCTCCATAAAGAGTCAGGAGGGCAGCATCTGGAAATACAGCACCGACAGCGGTAGTATTCCCTGCGGGATGTTTGCCGACAGACAGAATATAACGGCGGTGTGTGACAATGCAGTTCTGTCGCTGACTACCATTACAGGAGAGCTTAACGGCAGATATGAATACAAAGGCGTGCTGAAGCATTTTGATATAACTGCGGACAAGTGCGTGCTGCATTATCATGATGTTTCTTCCAACACAAATGTGCTGACGGTGCTGAACAAAAAAGCCGAGGCTGTGGCAGCCGTGACTGTGCGTGCGAATACGAGCTGTATCCGCGCCGACGAGGACGGCGTGTGCGTGCTTGAGGGAACGCATTTTGTCATGTTTGACGGAGACCTGCTTGACAGCACGGATATGACGCTGGCGAACGAGGGATATACCGAATTCGTGAAAATAGGCAGAAGCATCTTCATGCTCGGATATGATGCTATAAACAAGACAGATCTGCCTGAACAGCAAAAGCAATAAGGAGATAATATGGGAAGTGAATTTTTCTGGTTCCTGGATATACTTGTCCCGGCGGTGATCGCGATATATATATTCAGGGGAGCGCACAAGGGCGCCGTAAGCATAGTGATAGGCGCCGTCTCGGCCATTGCCGCATTTCTGGTCGCGTTCGCGTTTTCGGGAGTGATCTCGGACGCGATATATGACAGATATGTAAGGCAGCAGGTCGGGTCTTATGTGAGCGAACAGCTCGGCGGTGTGTTCGGAAGGGACGTTGCCGGTGAGATCGCAAAAGTGGATATGTCAAAAACACTGGTCAACGGCGAATATCTTACGGAAGACAAACTGACATTCGATGATAAGAATACCGCAGTGATAGATCTCTCGTCGGTCGATTTGACCGAGACAGGCATACAGTATGCGGAACTTAAAAAAGTCGGTCTTGACGAGAATTTTGATTATACCGAAGTCAAGGTCGGAAATATCGCGATAACAAGAAATGAGCTCGAAAAATACGGGCTCGGAAACATCGTGCTCGCGCGGATAATTGCTGTCAACGCCACGGAAGCGAACATCACGCCGGTATTTGAAGCTATAGGCGACAGGTTCTCCGGTACGCTCTCGCCTTCGTTGAAAGAGCTCGGAAAACAGCTTGAGAACGGCAGTACTGACGCCATATACTCGGTGGTCGTATCGGTTATCTCCGGCAATACCGCAGATCACGGCGAACGGATAATAACGGATATCATATCGCCCATGGTGCTGATACCGCTGAGAATAATCGTATTTTTCATTCTTTTCGCGGTCGTGCTGCTGATACTGACGATAATCGCCGAGGTAACAAAGCTTATAAACCGCATACCGGTGGTCGCATCGGTGAACAGCGGTCTCGGCGCCGCGATAGGTCTTGTGCAGGGAATACTGATGCTTCTGATAATGTGTCTTGTGATAAGGTTTGTGATAGCTCTGTGCGGAGATACGCTGGTGTTCTTAAACCGCACAACGATAGACAGGACGTTCATTTTCAGGCATATATATGATTTCGGACCGCTGAAGATATTCGGCATATAGTCCGGGAACGGATCAACGGATAACGCGAAAGAAAGGACAGAATTTTTATGGATATGATGTGTTCAAGATGCCACAAGAGACCGGCAGTTGTGTTTATGTCGGGAATGAGCGGCACTCAGAAATTCGAGAACGGATATTGCCTCAAATGTGCGAAGGAGCTCGGCATACCGCAGGTGGACAGTTATCTCAAACAAATGGGCATCTCGGATATCGACTTTGAGAACGAGGACAATATGCTTTTCGGAAACGGCGCTGCTCCCGAAGACGACGATGATCTCGACATGGACGATCTCACAGATGAAGAGCTCGAAGCTCTTGAAGCTGAGGAAGATGACGACGATGACGACAGAGTGGACGGCTTCAAGGCCGGAGGCACTATGCCGGCATTCTTCCAGCGGTTTTTCGAGAGTCCCGCAAAGCCGTCCGCGGACGCATCTTCTTCCGATACTTCCGGAACAAAAGAGAGCAGCTCCGGACGTCAGAGCCGCAAGGACAAGAAGAAACAGGCCGCTGCAAAAAAGCGCAAGTTCCTGAATACTTTCTGCACCGATCTGACCGAAAGAGCAAAGACCGGCAAGCTTGATAAAATAATCGGGCGCGACAAAGAGATCGAGCGTGTGATACAGATATTATCGCGCCGCTCAAAGAACAACCCCTGCCTTATCGGTGAGCCCGGCGTCGGCAAGACGGCAATCGCCGAGGGTATCGCTCAGCGGATAGTTGAGGGAAAAGTGCCGTTCAGGCTCCAGGACAAGGAGATATTCCTGCTCGACCTTACAGCTCTTGTTGCCGGAACACAGTTCAGAGGTCAGTTCGAGAGCCGCGTGAAATCCCTTATCGAGGAGATAAAGCAGAACGGCAATATCATCATTTTCATAGATGAGGTGCACAACCTTGTCGGCACCGGCGACAGCGACGGTACGATGAACGCAGCCAATATGTTCAAGCCCGCGCTTTCGAGAGGCGAGCTGCAGGTTATCGGTGCGACCACGTTCAACGAATATCGTAAGCACATCGAAAAGGACGCAGCGCTTGAAAGACGGTTCCAGCCTGTTACGATCAGCGAGCCGACGATCGACGAGACCGTGGAACTGCTCACAGGCATAAAGAACTACTATTCCGAGCATCATAAGATAAAGGTGGACGACAGTCTTATACGCCCGTGCGTAACGCTTTCGGAACGCTACATCACCGACAGATACCTGCCCGATAAGGCGATTGACCTGCTCGATGAATCCTGCGCCTGCGCGAGCATTCGCAGCAAGGAACTCACCGATTATGAGAAGTGCCTGAAAAAGTCAAAGGAGCTCGACGCTCTCGAATCCGAACTCATGAGCGAGAACGAAAAGGACTATGAAAAACTCGCCGAGATAAAGACCGAAAAAGCGAAGAATGACGTGGAGATACAGCGTCTTGAACCGCTCGCAAAAGCTGTGGAGCTCACCGCCGCAGATCTTTCGACCGTTATCGAGATGTGGACGGGTATCCCCGCGAAGAAGATAATGGAAACGGAGTTCAGAAAGATATCCGAACTCGAAAAAGTGTTGAAAAAGAAGATTATCGGTCAGGATGAGGCCTGCGAAAAGGTTGCCAAAGCCATAAAGCGCACCCGCGTGAATCTGACCACCAAGCGCAGACCGGCATCATTCATATTTGTCGGACCTACCGGCGTGGGAAAAACGCAGCTCGTTAAAGTGCTTTCGGAAGAGCTCTTCAGCGGTGTGGAACCGCTTATCCGTCTTGATATGTCGGAGTATATGGAGAAGCACAGCGTATCAAAGATAATCGGCTCGCCGCCCGGATATGTCGGATTTGACGATGCCGGACAGCTCACCGAAAAGATACGCCGCAGACCGTATTCGGTAATTCTGTTCGACGAGATAGAAAAGGCGCATCCCGATGTGATGAACATTCTGCTCCAGATACTCGACGAGGGCAGGATAAGCGATTCTCACGGCAAGAAGGTGAATTTTGAGAACACGATAATCTGCATGACGTCGAATGCCGGTTCATCCTCCGGGGAATCCGGAATGGGATTCGGAAAGACCGCCGGAGATCTCTCAAAGGAAAAGGCGATGAAGGCGCTGAAAGAATTTCTGCGCCCCGAGTTTCTCGGACGCGTCGATGAAGTCGTGGTATTCTCGCCGCTCACAGAAGAGAATTATGCGGATATCGCAAAATTACAGCTTGAAGATACCGCAAAGGCTCTCGCCGAGAACGGCATCACCTTAAAGACCGACGACAGCGCGTATAAGTATATTGCGAAGAAATCGCACGGCGGAAAGTACGGCGGCCGCGATATCCTCAAAGTCATACGCGAACAGGTCGAGGATCCCATAGCAAACCTTATCATAGAAGCCGAAGACAAGCCGCCGAAGGTGATAGAGCTTTCTGCGGACGATAACGGAATATCGGTCAGGCAGGGTGAAATATAATGGGAGTGAGAACTGCGATCATCACGGGCGGCACGGGAGCGATAGGCCGGGCGCTCGTGAGTGAGTTCGCAAAGGATTATAACGTTGTCTTCTCCTATCATAAGAATGAGGAAGCGGCAGAGGAGCTTGCCGGAAAATACGGCGCAACGCCCGTAAAGTGCGATCTCGCCGATGCTGATGATCTTAAAAAGCTGTATGAGTATGCGGATAACTGCACGCTTCTGATAAACAATGCCGGGATATCTCAGATAAAGCTGCTCGGTGATATAACCGACAGCGAGTGGCAGAGAATGGTCGATGTGAACTTATCCGCAGTATTCCTGCTGACGCGTGAGATAACGCGGGCGATGATACGCCGCAAGGAAGGCTGTGTGATAAACATATCCTCGGTGTGGGGAGTTCACGGCGCTTCCTGCGAGACGCACTATTCCGCTGCAAAAGCCGGCGTGATCGGATTTACGAAGGCTTTAGCAAAGAAGCTCGGGCCGTCGCGTATCCGCGTGAACTGCATAGCGCCGGGAGTCATCGAGAGCCCGATGAACGCGCATCTGAACGAAGACGAGATGCGCGAACTTACAGACAGCACGCCGCTCATGCGTATCGGAAAGCCGGAGCATATATCTCACGCTGCGCGTTTCTTTGAGCAGAACGATTTTACCACCGGTCAGATACTCGGCGTGGACGGCGGATTTTACTGATCTCAACGTTATCAAAAACAATTTTTATGTTGTTGACAGTGCTAAAAAACATATAGATAATTCAGAGGTAAAAACAATGGAAGTAAATCATACCGAAATGATGAATGCGCTCAAGCCAATGCTTATGCCGGAGGAAAAATGCGCCTGTCCGGTATATGCGGGGATCAAGAAAAACAGCACATACATACGCAGCAACACGAGCGAGTACGCGTATGTTACCTGCACAAACAAGGTGAGAATGCTGTTTTATCGCTTTGACAAATTTTCGAGCCACAAAGAGATATATATGCTCGGAGATCTTATTGACGGCGACATCATGAAGACGCAGCAGGGCATATATGCCGCCGATCTTACATTCATGGATACAGTCGGCACTAAGAGCGTACAGATAACGTTTGACCCGGATATCGATCCGCTCAAATTCCCGAAGCAGGCTAAGAATGCTGTGCTGATGTATAAGATCCTGGCTAAATGTCTTGGCATAGAGGCGTGAATATAAGGAGACAACGAATTGGATAAATTCACCGAACTCAGAAGCAGATATGACACGTTCATCTATCACAGCTATTCCATAGATGATGTGGGATTTTCATTCCATTTCTCGATAGGCGAATATGAATTCTTCCCGGAATGGAAGTGGAACGGGCTTGTGATCCCGCACGATATGGACAGAAAGCTCATAGAGTATATCATTTTCTGTATCGGAATGACTGAGCTTGTGAGCTACTGGAAATGTGCGTGTCCGTTTCATGTTAAAGTGGAATGCGGTGCGCTGAACGACGCACAGATAGAGTGGTGGAAAAAGCTTTACTGGGGCGGACTCGGCGAGTTTTTCTACCGCAATGGCATAGAGACCGACTTCGATTCCTTCATGACGATAGAGCCGGTATGCTGCGATGTCCCGGCATTCTACGACCCGTTCACAGGGGAGCGCAGAGGTGCGCTGATACCTGTCGGCGGCGGAAAGGACAGCGTGGTAACGCTTGAACTGCTTTCCGGTATGTGGGACGATAATCTCTGCTATATCATAAATCCGCGCGGCACGACGATAAACTGTGCGCATACGGCGGGATATGCCGACGACAGGATAATCGGGCTGAAGCGTTCTATCCATAAGGAACTTCTGAACCGCAACGCAGACGGCTGGCTCAACGGTCACACGCCGTTCTCGGCGATAGTCGCGTTCTCGGCATATCTCACCGCGGTTATAACAGGTAAGAAATATATAGCGCTGTCAAATGAAAGCAGCGCGAACGAGGGAAATGTCAGCGGTACGGGAGTAAACCACCAGTATAGCAAGAGCACGGAGTTTGAACGGGATTTTCGCTCGTTCTGCGCAAAATGGCTGATCGTTCCGCCGGAGTATTTCAGTATGCTGCGCCCATGGAGTGAGTGGCAGATAGCAAAGAAGTTCGTGTCATATAAAAAGTATCTGCCGGTGTTCAAGAGCTGCAACTTAGGCTCCAAGACCGACTCATGGTGCGGAAAATGCGCAAAATGTCTGTATGTTTACATCATGCTCGCGGCGTTTCTCGATAACGGTGAGCTGATAAAAATATTCGGCTCGGATATGCTCGACAACGCGGAATTCAGGGATATGTTCAAGGGGCTCGTTTATGCCGATTTCGACAAGCCGTTCGAGTGCGTGGGCACCCGCGCGGAGATACGCCTCGCGCTGTATAATGCATATAAACGCAGAGAGGGAGAGAAGATACCGCTCCTGCTTAAAGAGTATATTGCGAAAGAGCCCGAGGAGCCGGAAACGCTCGACGGTCACTTTGACACCGACAATTTTGTCCCCGCAGAGCTTGTCGGGTTGCTGAAAGAGTGATGAGATGTCGCTTCGCTTGAGGTTTTTGTCGCTTCGCTCGAGGTTTTTGTCGCTGCGCTCGAGGTTTTTGTCGCTGCGCTCGAGAGCGGGACTCCGTCCCGCACCCTGCTTCCTTTCGGACGCGAAAGGAAGCGAAAGCGACTCATGTATGAAAGGTAAGGTTCATTTTGTTGAAAACAAGATTGAATAATTTCTTCAAGGGTAAAAACGTGCTCATTCTCGGCTTCGGCCGCGAGGGACGTTCTACCCTTTCATTGCTTAAAACCATAGACTGCAATGTCACTATTGCTGATAGGAACGATGTTTCCTGCGAGCTCACAAAGGGCATACCGCTCAACTGCGGTGAAAACTATCTCGACGGGCTCGATTGCTATGACATAATAATGAAAGCACCGGGAATTGCGCTGTTCAACGATGTGTCCGACAGCGTGAAGACGAAGATAACCAGTCAGACAGATTTACTTTTGCGCTTCTGCAATAACACTATCGTGGGCATAACCGGCACAAAGGGAAAATCCACAACGTCGAGTCTCACATATCATATTCTCAGAAGCTGTGGAAAAAAAGCGGAGCTGATCGGAAACATCGGTGTCCCGCCGCTTGAAAAAATAAGCGAGTTCGAGGATGATACGATAATTGTCTGCGAGATGTCCTGCCACCAGCTCGAATATGTGCAGGCGTCTCCGGATATCGCAGTGTACCTGAATATTTTTGAGGAGCACCTTGACCATTACGTTGATTTTGCCGCATACCGCACCTGTAAGGAGAATATCTACAAATATCAGACCACGGACGATACGCTGATAATAAACAAGGCTATCGCGCCGGATATTTCCGCAAAGGTGATAACCGCAAGCCTTGACGAAAAAGCTGATATTTTCATAGACGGCAATACGATAGATATTCTCGGCGAGCGATATGACGTGAGGACACAGCTTCTCGGCCGTCACAATCTATATAACATCGGAATAGCCATGTATATCGCGAAAAAGCACGGCTGCCCAGATGATAAAATACTTGCGGCGGTCGCTGAGTTCAAGGGACTAAAACACCGCCTTGAAAATGTCGGAACGGTGAACGGTGCGGTCTATATAAACGACAGCATAAGCACCTGCCCGAGCACTGCTATCGCGGCGGTGAGGGCGTTCCCTGTGGTTGATACTATCATCATCGGCGGAATGGACAGGGGAATAGATTACACCGAGCTTGTGGATTTTCTGAACGTTTCGGATATCGCGAATGTGATACTGCTCCCCGACAGCGGGCATAAGATAGAGCCCCGCCTCGATCACGAAAAGCGCAGCATTTACCGTGCGTACGATCTTGCCGACGCAGTTGCGCATGCGAAAAAGGTTACAAAGACGCTTTGTCTGCTTTCTCCTGCTGCTGCAAGCTATGGATTTTACAAGAATTTTGAGGAACGCGGCGAGCATTTCCGCTCGGAAGTTCTGAAAGGATAAAAAATGTCCTTGTTTGTCCAAAAGAAAAATGTTATACTGCTATTGTAAACCGGTATGGTTAAAAAAGTGCAGAATGTTTATGACACTCTGTGCTTTTTGTTTTGTTGGAAGGGCGAAATGCGTTTTTGGCAAGAGTCGTCTTTCAGGAGGGTGGGAGAGAGGTGGGGTTTGGGGAGGGGAGAGGGAGGGAAACTCCTTTCTCCGCGAGAAAGGGGGTTCCCTTCCTTTCCCTTCCCCAGATCTCAAGCGAAGCGACAAAAAAGGAGGTGATGTAATGTCGAAGAAAAAGATAGCGGACAAGAACGAGATCTGCGAGCATCTGACCGAGTTCATGCGCGGCGACGGGTACAGTGAGTCAACGCGGCTCGGCGCGGCGAAAGAGCTCGTGAAGCTCGTGGGATGCACGGCGGAAAGTTCAGACAATGCCGTAAATATTACGGACGAACGGTTTCGCAGAGCTTATCGCGCCGTCGTTTCTTGAAATACACTGTGACATAAAAGAAGCAAAGCATACGCATTATGTGCTGTGCGGCGGGCGCGGGAGCTGTAAATCGTCGTTCGTGAGCCTTGAAATGATACGCGGTATAATGCTCGACGAAAACGCAAACGGGATAGCTCTCCGAAAGGTCGGGAATACCCTGCGGACAAGCGTTTATGAGCAGCTCATGTGGGCAGTGGACAAGCTCGGCGTGAATGATTTATGGGACGGTCATGTAAGCGTGCCGGAGCTTATTTACAGACCCACGGGACAGAAGATAATACTGCGCGGTGCGGACGATCCGTCAAAGCTTAAATCGGTGAAGGTCGCACGCGGGAGGATAACGTATATCTGGTACGAAGAAGCGGACCAGTTTTCGGGGATACGTGAGATAGATGTGATAAACCAGTCGCTCATCCGTGGGGAAGGGCGATATTTCTGTTTTTACACCTACAATCCTCCGCGCTCGGCAGCAAGTCCGATAAATGCGGAATTTTCAAAGGCGCGCGCAGACAGGCTCGTGCATCGCAGCGATTATCGGAGCGTTCCGCCGGAGTGGCTCGGCAGCGCATTTGTAGCAGAAGCGGAATATCTGAAGACAAGCGCGCCGGAGCGCTACGAGAACGAATATCTCGGCATCATAAACGGAACGGGCGACGAAGTGTTCAGAAATGTCAGGCTTGAAGCGATATCCGACGAGCAGATCGACGGATTTTCGCACACATATCGCGGCATAGACTGGGGCTACGGTGCGGATCCGTTCGTTTATATCGCCACGGCGTATGAGGATTCAAACCGTACGCTTTACATTTATGACGAATATTATAAATGCGGAGCGAGGTTCGACGAGATCGCCGAAGCTATAAACAGCAGAAATCCCGCGAAGCTTATTATTACCGCGGACAGTGCCGAGCCGCGCTCGAATGACGAGCTCAGAAGCCGCGGGATCAATGTGCGTCCCGCGAAAAAAGGGCAGGGTTCTGTCGAATACGGCATACGCCGCCTGTGCGATCTTAACGGCATTGTCATCGACCCGGTACGCTGTCCGAACGCGGCGCGTGAGTTCGCCGGCTATAAGCTTGAAAGTGACGGAAACGGCGGCTATCGCGCCGGTTATCCCGACCGCAACAACCACACGATCGACGCCGTGCGCTACGCACTCGAAGAACGCTTCTCGCGCAAGAGCGTCGGGTTCATCGACAGGCGCAGACTCGGGCTTTGAGATCAGTCGCTTCGCTTGAGATTGGGAGACAAATTTTGTGAACAAAATTTTTCTCCCAAACCCTCTTTCAAAAAACTTTACATGCTTCGCGTTTTCATTTATAGGTTTATTTTTTAATGTAAAAACTTGTTGAATTAATTGCGAAGCGAGTCGTCTTTCAGGAGGGTGAGAGAGAGAAGGGGTGTGGGGAGGGGAGAGGGAGGGAACCCCCTTTCTCTTCTCTTCCCACTCTCACGCGAAGCAAAATAAAAAAGGAGGAAATTATGTTCACAATATCATCTGATACAAAAATAACACCGCAGCTTGCGGTGAAATTTATTCTTAAACATTCGCTCGAAACAGAGCGTATGGACAGGCTCTACAGCTATTATATAGGCGACCACGACATATTGTCCCGCACAAAGGACAAGAATGCCGCGAACAACCGCCTTGTATGTAATCACGCGAAATATATCACCGACTGCACCACCGGTTATTTTCTTGGAACTCCCGTGAAATACACCAGCCGCAGCGGAAAGGATATTTCCGTGATAAAGGACGTCTTAAAACGCTGCGACAGCGAAACGCAGGATATCGACCTCGCGCGTTTCGGCTCTATATACGGCGTGTCATACGAGATGCTCTACATGACAGACGGCGGAGAGATAAGACTCGCGAGTCTTGACCCGCGCAGCGCGTTCGTGGTGTACGACGATACCGTCGAGCAGAAGCCGATGTTCGGTGTATATTATATGCCGATAAACAACAATGAGGGATACAGATCCGGTTATCGCGTATATTTATGTGACGACCGCAGGATATACGAATTCTTCACATCGCCCTCATTCACTGTGACAAAGACCGCCGAGCCGTATGAGCACTTCTTCGGCGGTGTCCCGATAATAGAATATTACAACAACTGGGACAAACAGGGAGACTTCGAGCAGGTCACAACACTGATAGATGCGTACAACACGCTCCAGTCCGACAGAGTCAACGACAAGGAGCAGTTCGTTGATTCGATACTTGTGATAAAGGGTCAGGTGCTCGGAGATACTCCCGAAGAAGAGACAAAGACCTACAATGCGATAAAGGAATTCGGCGTAATGACTATCGACGACACCGGTGACGCGAAGTGGCTCACAAGACAGTTCGACGAGAACTCGGTCGATATACTCAGAAAGTCGATAGAGAGCGATATACACAAGTTCAGCGGAGTGCCGTGTCTGAACGATGAAAGCTTCTCCGGCAACACATCCGGAGTTGCGATGAAGTATAAGCTGCTCGCTTTCGAACAGATGACCAAGGTGAAGGAAAGATATTTCACCGAAGGACTTCGCATACGTCTGTCGCTCATTGCGAACGCTCTCGCAGTCATGGGCCATAAGAAGCCCGATGTAGGCGATATTGAGATACGCTTCACCTACAATCTGCCGCAGAACGAGAACGAAAAGGCGCAGACAGTCAGTCTGCTCAAAGATATCGTTCCGACAGATAAGCTTGTGAAGCTTCTGCCGTACGATCTTGACTGACTGTCACCCACCCCCTGCCCCCTCCCTTTAGGGAGGGGGTTCTTTTTTTCTTTGTGGGGCTGCCGCCCCACACCCTGATTTTACGGGGCTGCCGTCCCGCGCCCCGCGCCCCGCATTTGCTTGATGTGTTGAAATCTATACAAAAAATTGTTATAATTGAAAAAACTTCTGAGACAAAACGGAACCGTCATACGTTTTATATACAGAACGCGTTCAATAAGCAGAAAGAGGTGATAGTGTGACCGATGATGAATTCATATCCGATGTTGAGCGATATAAGGATATGCTGTTCCGGCTCGCCTGCAGCAATACCGGCGACCGCTCCTGCTGTGACGATATAGTTCAGGACGTATTTCTGAAATATCTGAGATGCAGAAAGCGTTTCCCCGACGAGCAAAGCAGGAGGTACTGGCTCATACGGGTGACGATAAATCAATGCAGAGATCACACAAGGCTTTTCCGCAATACCCACAGGAGCGAGCTTGACGAGAATACCGCGGGCGGGAATGACGGAGCGCTCGATGACAGGATCGCTCTGCGCGAAGCATTGAAAAAGCTGGCGCCGAAATACCGCGTTGTTATATTTCTGCATTATTATGAGGGATATTCCGCGGCTGAGATCGCGTCGATACTGCATCTCAGCACCTCAGCGATAACATCGAGACTCCAGCGTGCGCGTGAGACGCTGAAAAAATATCTTGAATAAATGCGAGGAGGAAGAATAATTATGAGTATATATAAAGAATATTTCGATGAAATGCAGTCGTCCCTGAACGGCGAGGAAATACTTGCCGCTGCTGGAACGGCTTTACCCCAGAAGCGGATAAATAAGGCAGTCGTGATACCGATAGCGATAGCCGTGGTTGTGAGCGTGCTCGTGGTATCGGTAGGCGCGGCGTGCAGCTGGGATTTCAAATCGCTTCTTGTAAGCGATTATTCGCGTGAAAGACGTGAGTACGCAAAAATAAATGAAGACTGGGCGGGAAAGGAGTATGAGCCTTTCATGTACGAAGGGACGGTCACATATCCCGAGGGCGTGGGCAAGTACCACGAAATGACAGACCGCGAGCTCGAGCTGCTCGACATGATAACCATACCCGTGGAAAAGACTTTTGAGGCAGAAGATTATACTCTTATTGTTCACGGTATTCTGTATGACGGGTACAATCTGATGATTAAGCAGACCGTTATTGACAACAGCGGCTTTATGGATCATTTCAATGCCAATTCCCACCATCAGTTCAATTATTTTTGCCCCGATAAAGACGGAAACGAGCTTTTCACCGGCTGGTGCGGTGGCGGTGACTGGGAGCCGGACAGAATTCACGACCTGATAAGCACAGATCTCACATTCCCGGAGGATATGAAGACAGCTACGATAACTGTCGGAAAGCAGTATACCGACAGCACAGGCTTCACGTCCTATCCGTCAATTGGGGAATTGACCGTAGAGATACCCGATGTCAGCGGTCTGCACAGGACATATTATCTCGACAAGACCGCTGTTCTCGGAGGATATAAGGAGTCTGATCTAAAAAACTTTACGATCTCTCCTACCGGCGTTCTTATAGAGTTCGATTATAACCTGTACAAAGACCTGCCCGATATTGATAAAACGCATCTTCCGCCGCCACCCATTTTCCTGACGATGAATGACGGTACGGTAATTGCGATGACCGGAGGTCACGGATTTTACAAAGTGAACGAGGACGGCACATTCTACTGTTCATGGCAGCTCAAACAGGAATTTTACATGATCGATCCGTTTGATGTTGAGTCGGTGCAGATCGGCGAATACACGGTCGAGCTTGATGATTCGATGATAATTGAAGAATAAGGATAAGCGCACGGGCTCCGGCTCGTGCGCTTTTTGCTTGTGTCAGATGTTTTGTCCCTTTTCCGGCACAAATCGCCGGAAACGCAAAAATTTTTCTTGAATTTTTCCGTAAAATATGGTATAATATTTGGGTATTTTCTGAGAAAAGGTGATAAAATGGCAAAAAAGAACTACGACGACAACAGTCTGAAATCGCTGAAGGGTCCGGATCAAGTCAGAAAGCGTCCGGCGGTAATATTCGGCTCGGACGGCGTTGAGGGCTGCCGGCATTCGGTATTCGAGATACTCTCGAACTCGATAGACGAGGCGCGCGAGGGCTACGGAAAGCGCATAGTTATAACGCGTTTCGCGGATATGTCGCTCGAAGTGGCGGATATGGGACGCGGCATACCGATCGACTTCAACAAGAATGAGGACAAGTACAACTGGGAGCTCGCGTTCTGCACGCTCTACGCAGGCGGTAAATACGACAACAACAGCGAAGAGAACTACTCGTTCGCGCTCGGTCTGAACGGTCTCGGACTCTGCGCCACGCAGTTCTCGTCCGAATATATGACGGTAGAAGCCGACAACGGGACATGGCATTATTCGCTGCGTTTTGAGAAGGGCTTCAACGTTACCGGAGATAAGGAAGAAAAAGGCTTCATCCGCTCGAAATCAAGCGGCCAGAGCGGCACAGTGATACGCTGGAAGCCCGATCTCGATGTGTTCACCGATATCGATATCGGCGACGATTACCTTGATGATGTCCTTCGCAGACAGTCTATCGTCAACGACGGACTTGTGTTCGTCTATCGCTCTGAAAACGAGGACGGCACGTTCGACGAGAAGGAATACTGCTATGAGAACGGCATCACGGACTATCTCAAAGAGATCGTCGGAGAAACTGCTATCGGTACTCCTCAGGACTGGACGGCGCAGCGCGTCGGAAGAGACCGTGAGGACAAGGATGAATACAAGGTGAAGCTGCACGTTGCGCTCGCTTTCTCTAACAAGGTGAAGCTCGTCGAGCATTATCACAACTCGTCATGGCTCGAACACGGCGGAAGCCCGGACAAGGCGATGCAGCAGGCGCTCACTTCGCAGATAGACGCATATCTCAAATCCACTAACAAGTACAACAAGGGTGAGAGCTCGATAAAATTCTCGGATATCGAGGAATGTCTCGTTTTCATCTCGTCGAACTTCTCGACCCAGACGAGCTATGAGAACCAGACGAAGAAGTCGATAACAAACAAGTTCATATATGAAGCTATGCGTGACTGGCTCAAGCACTGCTTAGAGGTGTATTTTCTTGAGAACCCCGACGAGGCGCTCAAGATATGTGAGCAGATAATCATAAACAAGCGTGCCCGTGAGAATGCCGACAAAATACGCGCCGGCACGAAGAAGAAGCTCACCGGCAACATTGACCTTTCAAACCGCGTTGAGAAGTTTGTTGACTGTCGCAGCAAGGATATCAGCAAGCGCGAGATATATATTGTCGAGGGTGATTCGGCGCTCGGTTCGGTAAAGCTTGCGCGTGATTCCGAATATCAGGCGGTCATGCCGATACGCGGAAAGATCCTGAACTGCCTGAAAGCAGGCTATGACAAGATATTCAAGAGCGAGATAATCACTGATCTTATACGCGTACTCGGCTGCGGTGTCGAGGTAACATCGAAGGCTAACAAGGATCTGTCAAGCTTCAGCCTTGACAACCTGCGCTGGAACAAGGTAGTCATCTGCACCGATGCCGATGTGGACGGATTCCAGATAAGAACGCTCGTGCTGACGATGCTGTATCGTCTCACTCCCACGCTGATAAGAGAGGGGCTTGTCTATATAGCGGAGTCTCCGCTATATGAAATAAACACAAAGGACAAGGCATATTTCGCATATACTGAAGCCGAAAAGGCAAAAATACTCGCGGATATCGGCGAGAAGAAATATACTATTCAGCGCTCAAAAGGTCTCGGTGAGAATGAGCCCGAGATGATGTCGCTCACAACGATGAATCCCGCCACAAGAAGACTGATAAAGGTGCTGCCGTCCGACGCGGAGAGAACACAGGAGATGTTCGACCTGCTCCTCGGCGACAACTTACAGGGAAGAAAAGACTATATCGCAGAGTACGGAAGCAAGTATCTTGACGATCTTGATTTGAGCTAAGAGACTGTCGCTGCGCTTGAGACTGGGGGAAACCCTTTTTGAAAAAAGGGTTATCCCCCAAGCCCCCTTCCAAAAAAC